>NZ_BAAJLU010000019.1:0-57355 GCF_057550865.1 Colwellia sp. NW0002-52-1
ATCGCTACCTGAAACGGAATTAAGAGGTGTCATGTTTTCATTTATAGCCCGACAACCCATTTTAAATGTAAATAAAAAGGTTGTTGCATACGAATTACTGTTTAGAAATGGTGAAAAAAACTGTTTCCCCGATATTGATTCAGACCAAGCAACATCTAACCTTTTAAGTAATAACCACCTGGCTTTAGGTGTTGAAAGTATTACACAAAATTTACCCGCTTATATAAACTTTCATACTAAAGCGTTAATGGCTAATTTTCCTAGTTTTCTTGATCCAAAAAAGGTTGTTATCGAAATACTTGAAGATGTAAAACCAACAGACGAATTGTTTACAACCTGTAAATTATTATCTGCAAAAGGTTACACCTTAGCCTTAGATGATCATGACTTTGATCCAGGATGGCAACGATTTCTCCCCTATATAAAAATAATTAAGATCGATGTATACGACTATTCATTTGTTGAAATTAGTAAATTTGTCAGCTCAATCGATACAACTAATATTACCTTGCTTGCTGAAAAAGTTGAAACTATTGAGCAATTTGAGCAATTTAAATTACTCGGATTTACTTTATTTCAGGGATATTTCTTTGCCAAACCTGAATTACTCAAACAAAGAAAAATCACCACTGCTAAGCAAAATATTTTAGCGCTAATGGGTTACGCGAGTGATGAAAAATTAAACTTTGAAGGAATGAGTAATATATTCAGCTCAGATCCTGGTTTAAGTTATAAGTTACTACGCTTTATTAACAATCCTTTTTATGGTCGAAGCCAAGAAATAACGTCATTAAAGCATGCGTTAATTTACTTAGGCGATATAGAGTTGAAAAAGTTTATTGCATTACTCGCGTTAACCGATCTAAATGACAGCAAACCAACTGAAATTATACGTTTATCATTAGTACGTGCGAAATTTTGTGAGCATGTGTCTTTATTAAGAAAGCATCATGCTAACCCACCAAAAGCATTTCTTACTGGAATATTATCGTTAATTGATGGGGTATTAGATAATACAATTGAAACTATTGTAGAAATACTACCTATTCATCAAGAGATAAAACAAGCATTAGTAAATCAGGATAACTATTTGTCAGACTTCTTAGATTTAGCTAAAGCTATCGAAGTTGGTAATTGGAATGAAAATGATCAACTCATTAAGCGACTTTCGTTAACACACGATGATTGTCTCAAGGCACACGAAGCCGCGACTCTTTGGGCTGATGGTATGTTAAATGTTGCGCTATAACCTATAGAAATTTACGCTAAGATTAATTGTTAGTCAGCCGTTGGCTCAATTGCTCGTATATGTTGTCGGACAGAAATAAAACTACCTAATAAGCCTAGGCCTATTGCTGTTGACTGTAAAAATAACATTTCATTAAACGATAAACCGGTCAAACCAAATTGGCTTTGATAAAGATCGGTTAATTCACGCATTGCCCCTGAAAGGTAACTGGCTAAAATAGCAACACAAATGCTTGCAACAAAGCCACCTAATATGCCGTACCATACGCCTGCATATAAAAATGGTCGTTGAATAAAGCTGTCTGTTGCGCCAACCAACTTCATTACTGCAATGGCATCTTTTTGATTTAGTATCGCCAAGCGAATGGTATTTCCTATAATCAACACCACTGATAAGCACAATAATAAAGCAATACCAAGCACTACGTCTTCAATAAGTGCAGCCATTGCTTGTAAGCGCGTTAACCATTCTAAATCGAGCTTACCTTGGTCAACACCACGCTCTTGCTCTAATTTAAGCAATAACTCTTGGGCGGCTTGTGCTTGGCTAAATCGTTGTGTTGGTGTAACTAATAGCGTAGCAGGTAAGGGGTTGTCATCTAAATATTCTAATGCTTGGCCAAAGCCAGAATTAACTTTAAATTCTGCTAGCGCCTGTTCTGCAGAAATATAAACTACATTGGTAACCTCTGGATAAAGTTGAATACGTTGTACAAGGTTTTGTGCAGCTTTATCTGTAGTCGATAGCTTTAAAAATAACGTAATTTCAGAGGCTGAATCCCATTGCTGAGTAACCGTTTGAGTATTTTTTACAAATAAATGTAAGGTCGCTGGCAACGTTAAACTGATACCTAACACAAGTACGGTCATCACTGAAGTAAAAGGCGTTCGCCACAAATCACCTAAGCTACCTATGGCTTGTTGTAAATGTCTCAAAACCCTTTCGGTAAAGCGAGCTGTCCAATTTAAATGTTGGCCATGGTGGCGGGTGTCGTTAGCTGCCATTATGTTCACCTACCGCTTGTAAACCATCAACAATACCATCAGTGATCATATGACCTTGTTTTAAGGTTAGTGTTCTATATCTCATGCGAGCAATTAGCCCTAAATCATGAGTCGCGATAAGTACACTCACTCCCATATCGTTAAACTCTTCAAATAATCGAATAATATCTAACGACAGTTTAGGGTCTAAATTACCTGTTGGCTCATCCGCTAATAAAATGGGCGGTTTATTTACAATGGCTCGTGCAATACCAACACGCTGTTGCTCTCCACCCGACAACATATTTGGGAAACACTTCAACTTACTGGTTAAGTGCACCTTATCTAACGCTGCCTCAACCCGCTTACGCGTTTCTTTCTGACTGTAACCTTCAATAATCAGCGGTAATGCGACGTTTTCAAATACGGTGCGATCAGCTAATAAATTATGGTTTTGGAAAATCATACCAATACCACGTCGAACATAAGGGATTTGTGAATATTTAATCGTTGATAATTCAGTGCCGTTAATTTCAATACTACCGGCACTGGGTTTTTCCATGATACTCATTAGCTTAAGTAAGGTACTCTTACCTGCGCCAGAGTGACCGGTTAAAAACGCCATTTCGCCCGGAGCAATAGTAAAGCTCACTTTTTTCAGTGCTAAAAATCCTCCAGGGTAGGTTTTGCTAACGTCATTAAATCGGATCATATTAAATTTTATGTCTCTTGATTTTCTTGAGTAAATAAAGCATCAATAAAATCATTACCATTAAATGGTCGTAAGTCATCAATACCTTCACCAACCCCTAAATAGCGAATTGGAATAGCATGCTTATCGGCAACAGCAAAAACAACACCACCTTTTGCCGTACCATCAAGCTTGGTTAGGGTTAAACCTGTTAAACCAACAGCTTCATTAAATAGCTTAGTTTGACTTAACGCGTTTTGTCCTGTGCCAGCATCTAGGGTTAACATCACTTCATGTGGCGCATTAACATCGAGTTTTTTCATTACTCGGACGACTTTTTTCAGCTCTTCCATTAAATGGCTTTTATTTTGTAATCGTCCGGCAGTATCAGCAATTAATACATCAACACCTCGTGCTTTAGCTGCACTGATAGCATCGAATATAACCGAGGCACTATCTGCACCGGTGTGTTGAGCAATTACAGGAATATCGTTGCGGTCGCCCCAAACTTGTAATTGTTCAACAGCAGCTGCGCGAAAAGTATCACCCGCTGCTAACATAACCGACTTACCTTCGGCTTGAAACTGTTTAGCCAATTTACCAATAGTGGTAGTTTTACCAACACCATTTACACCAACCATTAAAATAACATAAGGCCCGTTAGTTGAGTCAATCACCAATGGCTTTGTAACCGGCTCAATAATTTTTTTCAGCTCTATTTTTAATAAGTCATATAAGGCTTCTGCATCTTTTAAATCGCGACGAGATGCTGACTCAGTTAATGAGTTAATAATTTTAGTTGTGGTTTCTACACCAACATCGGCGAGTAATAAATGGGTTTCGAGCTCTTCAAATAACTCTTCATCAATTTTTTTACCACTGAATAAGCTAAAAATTCCACCGCCTAAGTTCTGGCGGGTTTTACTTAAACCTTGCTTTAAACGAGCAAAAAAGCCTACTTTGGGCTCTGGCTCTGGCTCTGGCTCTGGCTCTGGCTCTGGCTCTGGCTCTGGCTCTGGCTCTGCATGAAATTCTTCAATAATAGCCCCATCAATTGCAACAACTTCTGCTACTGGTGGTGGGCTAAACACAGCAACTGGCTCTTCTTCAACAATAGAGACTTCAGTTAAATCCTCTGTTATATCAGCAGCTTGCTCAACAATCTCTGCGGGTTGTTTAACAACTTCTTCAACGGCAGGAGTTTCATCTTCTTGTGCTTTCTTACCCAGACCTAACCAGGAAAACATACCTTTTTTCTTCGACATAAATGTATTTACAATATAAGTTGGATGTATAAGTTTACTACTAAAATCATTTGACTAGAATTCTTTATAACGAGAATAATTCTTTAGATCAAATTGGTATTCACAAGTAAACAAGGATAAAATTGCCAATATAGTATCACCTAACCTGCCGACAAAAAACAAAAGCTGTTTAAGTTATGAGCAAAGTCAAAAAACAAAATGATAAAAATGCCACTAAAGGGCAAATTCGCATTATTGCAGGGCAATTTCGTGGTCGAAAATTACCGGTATTAATGGCCGATGGTTTACGCCCAACCACTGACCGAGTTAAAGAAACCGTTTTTAACTGGTTAATGCCCTATATTCAAGACGCACATTGTTTAGATTGTTTTGCAGGCTCTGGAAGTTTAGGTTTTGAAGCCATGTCTCGTGGCGCCAGCACAGTAACTTTAATCGAGTTAAATAAACTTGCTGCGCAACAATTAAAAGCGAATAAAACATTACTTAAAGCGGAAAAAATTCAAGTTATTCAGCAAAATGCCTTAGATTTTTTACAAAGTAATCAACAACGTTTTTCATTGGTGTTTATTGACCCGCCATTTAGAAAAAATTTAGCGCAACAAACGGCACAATTGTTAAATGAAAAAAGCTTAACAGATGACGCCTTAATTTATGTAGAAATGGAAACAGACAACAATACTCAAGTTATGCCTAGCCATTGGCAACTGCTGAAAGAAAAAGTAGCCGGCCAAGTGGTATACCGACTTTATCAAAATCAAAACAACGCCAATTAAAAAATAAAAGTAGGGTCAGATACACATTAAAGCTTTAATGTGTATCTGACCCTACTTTTAATTCCAAATTAATGATTTAAATTCAAAGCTTTAGGTTTTAATTTTAGATCATGGAAATCAAAACTAAAGTCTGTTGCCATTGAAACTGCCTTCATGGTGACATAGTTAATCGTGCCATCTGGATTTAAATTAAAATTTACATAAGCATCAGCTTCTAAAGTACGATCGTCCCAACGCACAATAAAAGTATTATGCTGATAATGCACTAACGTACCATGCAGCGCAGGTGTGTTAGCAAACTGCATCTTTAAATCATTATTTAATAAGCTAATTGAAACTTCACCATACCAATTATCGACATAGCTTTGAGCATAATTAGCCAACGGTAATGATGGAGATGAGTGCTGCTTAATATTAGCCGCAACTTTCTCTAACTCTTCATGTTTGTTAATGTTTTTTTCTTTTTCTAATCCCGCATAATGCTCAACCCAGTCTTTTTCTGGCAATTCTAAAAATTCAGTTAAAATTTGTTGAGATAACGCATTAAAAGCAAAACCTGATTGTTGATTGGTTAAAATAACCATGGCTAAGTTCTCTTCTGGCACCATGACTACTTTTGACACCATACCTAAAATCCCACCCGTATGGCGCACTACTTTTACACCGTGATAATCTTTAACAAACCAGCCTAAGGCGTAAGCATAAAAATGGGTTTTATCTTGCTCAGTTGCCTGTTCTGATACAGGTAATAATGTGCGTGCTTGCCACATTGCTTGGCTTTGCTCTTTACTAAACAGTCTTAACACTTTATCGCCGTCAACACCGTATTGTCCGTTATTAAGCTGCGCTTTAAGCCATAACGACATGTCATTAACGCTTGATGCGACAGAGCCAGCAGAGGAGAATTTTTCTAAAAAGTTACCGCCAACAACTTGTAACTCGCCGTTTAATGGTACGTGAGCACGAGCGACATTTTTATTATTTTTGGCAATGAGAGAAAATTTCGCGCGGGTATTACTCATGCCTAAAGGCTCAAAAATACGACTTTGAATTACCTCTTGCCAAGGCTGCCCAGTAAGTTTTGTAATGATCTCTCCGGCGATAACATACATTAAATTGTCGTAAGCAAACTCACTACGAAAGCTCGACACTTGCGGTAAGTGCTTTAAACCTTTAATAATATCTTGATTAGTCAGCGTTGTTTCAGGCCAAATCATTAAGTCGCCTGCACCTAAGCCTAAGCCACTGTTATGTGACAGCAAATCGATAATCGTAAACTCGCGCGTAACGTAAGCATTAGGTAATTGAAACTCTGGAATAATATCAATAACTTTTGTTTGCCAGGTCAGCTTACCTTCGTCAACTAAACCAGCCAACAATGCCGCGGTCATTGCTTTAGTGTTTGACGCTATACCGAATAATGTATCAGCATTTACCTTTTCGCTACTACCGTGCTTAAGTACGCCAAAACCTTTACTTAACACTACTTCATTATCTTTAATAATGGCGACAGCAATCCCTGGTACTTGAAAAGCTGCCATCGCTCTTTTGATAGATAGCTCAATGCGTTCAATTTTATTGTTATTATCAGCGGGTGTATTAATGTTTTGCGCATGAAGATGATGCACAGTCGATAAAGCCAATAAACCTATATAAAAACCGATAAAGCTTAATTTCATCTAACTTCCTTGATCTATGTTATTTTCATTATTAAAAGGGTGCTTGTTCCGCTAACTTTAGGTATTTATATATTACATAGCAAAGCATTATAGCGCGTGGCTTGCACCGTTAATATCAAGCGATTCGGCGTCACTAAACATGGTTTGCGGTAAAATATAGTTCGCAAAACTAACCAAATTATTATTACTTAATTTTTTTTGAAACAATGATTTACTAATGTATTCTTTGGGCAGGTACTGCTGAGTTAATTGATTAAAAGCCTCTTCGTTAACACTCAAGAGATCAATGGATTTTGGCGCTAAAATACGTAGAAAATCTGGTGCAAGTGCAATCAAATTAATATTAGCTTGGATACTGACATAACTACTGCTCGCTTGCGGTGTTATATGAATGGTTAAAAACTGCTTACCTTTGATAGCATTAATAGAGTAACCAAAAGGTTCAAAAACAAAATCATCAAATATAAAACCCGCTAACAGTCTATCTAGCTGTAAAAACTCTCTAACTTCTTTACCGCTTAATCCAACATTTGTGAGCTTTTCAGAAACTTCTGGGCAAATTTGATAAGCGATAAGCTCGTACGACTTATCTGCTTTACTGGCCTGAAAATCATTATCTTGATGAAATATATAATTATGATGACCGTCTAATTCACCAAATCTAAACGCTTTACCTGTAGTGTATTGGCCGAGTAAAGCAATATCATCGCCAAAGCTACTTAACTGAGCATGAGCAAAATACTCGTTTTTTCTTTGATAAGAGATATGTTGAATGTTATCCATACCAGCTTTCGTTATAAAGTACTCAACAGAATGAATTAATCTTGTATTACCACAAGTAATAATTAAAAAACGATCATGCCAAACAAATAAACTCGATTCAGATAATAAAAATGCTGTGCAATCTTCATTTTCAATTGTTGATAGTATTTTTGCGTTGCAACATTGCACTAATGCTTGCCAAAAATCTAAAGTGAAATCGTCTAATAATGAAATTTTAGATCTATTAATAATAATTTCAGCTTTCTTTTCTGAACCTTCAAAAAACAAATCATTTACCCTCAATATCTAACCTGGCGTTCAAAACGATTAAGCGTTTATTTCTATACCTAAATTAGATAACCCTTCCTCTAACACCATAGCTTTGGCTTTAACACAACTTGCTTTGTTTTCACTCGCAGACATTAAGAAATCAAATAATTCATTTTGCGTCGCTATTTCCCATTGCATTAAAGGATGCGCTGAAATTTGTTGCGCTGATATTACTATTTCGTCTTCTTCTGGCGTAATTTCGTCAACTTCCTGGGCTAAAATTAGCTCAACATAATAACTAACGCTGTTTTCTGAAAGCTTGCTAACATTGATAAAACCATCACCTTCAGGGTCTTGCATCGCTTGAAATAAAGACATTAACGCCATGGCGCTATCTAGGGCAGGAAACACGCCTAAAAAATCAAAAAGTTCAGGATCTGGTACTTGTTCTTCAAGTTTAGCTATTTGTGCATCGTAATTAATCTTGCAGCGATTAGCTTTATCTAACCATTGCCAAACAAGGTCTAATTGATTTCTTAACACCTTATAATTACCAAACGCCGTATGTTCTGAAAACATTTGATAATTGGGTATCATGCGCTCAAGTAACGCTGCACAAAATGCCACCTGTTGCCACTGACTTAATTTATTAAAAGGTAGGTGAATCGCCACGTAGAGTCTCGTTATTTAGAATCAAAAAGGAAAGTATTATATACCGATACAACATTAATATGCGAATTACATCGGTATGTAATTAATAGTGTTAACACGCTTTTTAAGTAAGTTGTTTGCTTGTGTTAACCTCAGCACGACTAAGCCTATTAATGCTAGGTATATACTCGCAAATAACGATAATAACAGTGCGCTGCTACTTACCTATTTACTTTAGTGAGTTCTTTTTGTGCATACTCAAAGCGCAGTCGATACTCAGTCAACTTATCTTCAAGTTCACTAATTTGCTGATCTAATCTGCGATTTAACTCAGTATTTTCATCGCGAAGATACTTTATTGTTTCACGCGCTTTATTATATTCTACTTCTTGTTTATCTTTATTTTCTTGATGTAAAAGCCTGTTATTTGCTGTTTTTTTCCTGTCTTCATCAAGCTCTGTTTGTACAGCCGTAAGTTGTCGCTGTTTCTCAGCTAAATCTTTTTCGATACTTGCTATATCTACTAATGACTTAGCATAAGAGACCTCTATCTCTGCCAGTTTAGTTGACTCAAGCGTGGCACGCTTAACTTTTTCTTCAAGCTGTGAGGATAAGTCTGCTAATGCAGTATCACTTTTTCGCTGCAACTCAACATATAATTCATTCTGTTTAACTAACTCCCGTTGATGCACGGTCACCATTTTATTGTGGTTTTCTTCTTGTTTTTCTATCGACAGCTTATGTTTAAGTTGCTCGTTTTTATTTTGACTAGTCAGCTCGTTGATCTTTTCTAATTTATCAGTATCTTTTTGCTCTAATTGAGTAATAAGTTGTTGCGAACTTTCCTTCTCAAGCACGGCTTTATCAAATGCTTTTGTTAACTCAGTTACTTTCTTAGTTTGCTGCTCTTTGATATTAGTTAGGTCAGACTCTGTTTTTGCTAATGTGGTTTTTAAGTGTGAGTTTTCATCACTTAGTTTGGCTGATAATGCTTGCTCTTTTTTAACTTGCGTCTCAAGCGACTTTACCGCTTCTTTAACTTGCTGATGCTGATTTTTTTGCAAACTTAGTTCTTCGTTTACTTGAGTAAGCTTACTTTCAATAGCTTGCTTGCTTCTTTCAACATCGTGCATTTTTTTGACTATTTGCTCATTATTATCTGAAGACAACTTTAATGCTTGGGCATTTTTTTGTTGTTCGTTAAGCAAGCTAGTATTAATCTCTTTTTTGTCTAATTCATATTGCTGTTGCGTAACAACCGCAGCTTTTTCATTTTGTTTAACGGTTTGCTCAAGGCTATTAATTTTTTTCTTTAAATCATTACTTTCATGTGCTTTTAGAGTTATATCCGCTTGTTGCTTATCAATATTTACTTGTTTATTCTCAAGCTCTGCTTGTAAAGCAGCTATTTGATCATTTAATAAATTTGCTTGTTGTTGCTCATGGGTTAATTGCTCATTACTGGAAAGTAATTTTTGCTCTTGCTCTGCTTTTAAGTACTCTAGCTCGCTTGATACCTGTTCAAACTTAAGCTGTAAGTCTGAGTATTGTTGATTTTGAACAGTAAGTGTTGCAGCTTTTGCTTTATCATTTTTGGCTAATGCCTCTTTTTGTAAAACAATTTCATTTAGTGATTGCGTGGCATTTTCAGCAGTTAAATTTAATGATTCTAATTTTTGCTGTTGCTCGGTGTTCTCTTTATTAAGTGTTGCAACTTGTTTCGCTAGCTGTGTATTTTCAGCGAGTTTTTCTTTCAAAAATTGTTCAGAGTCAGTTAACTTGGCATTGTTCAGGTTTTCTGCATTAGAAAGGTTTTCTTGAAGTTTTACTAACTTGCTTTGCTGCGCTTCAAGCTCAGCTTTTAATATATTAAGTTCAGCACTTTTTTCTTCTTGATTTTTCGAAAGCAATAATAGTTCTGACTGATGTTGTTTTTCAAGGGCGGCATAATGCGGATGTGCTGCGATTACTTCAGAAGTTACTTCAATATTATCACTGTAACTCGTTAATAGAGCTGTGATCTTATCTTCGATTTGCAGGTAAATATCACCCGCCAAATTTTGGATGTTTTCTTCAATATCACTCGGTAATTTTTTCTGAACAGTCATACGGTATAAATCCCTAACCCTACATCAATTAAACAACGTCAGCTGAAATCATCCTAGCAGACGTTCAATATAGATTCATCAACTAATAGCAATTTGTTTAAATATTAAACTAACCTTTGTAATACATTAAATTTTAAGCAAAAAAAAAGGACTAACAAGTCCTTTTCTATATACACTTTACTTCAGCTTTACTTTTCTGCTTCGGCGGTTACCGGTGAAAAACGAATAGCGCTTACTTTAGCTGGAGATTCACTTTGATTACGCAGCTGTGCTAAACGGTTAACTTGGCCAACAGAGCCTAGCATTGCGTGAATAGGAATAAATAAACCACGCTTATGGAAATCAAGAACTTGCTCATCGCTTAATGCTTGAATTTTCTTTTCGTCTACGCTGTATAGGCCAACGAGTTTTTTCGTTTCGCCTGAAGCAAAGTTTACATTCAATTCAAGCTCTAGTAATAAATCGTTATCTACTAATTCTTTAATGAACTTTTCGTTCATTACTTCATTGTCGTATAAGCGACCTAGAGAATCTTGTACGCCTTTCAAGAATTCAGTGTCGTTACCTTCAGCATCAAATAATTCATGTTCTTTATCTTCACCAACAAATTTACTGTCTAAATCAATACAAGCAGTTAATGTTTTTTCTTTTTCAGGGTCTAAGCCTAAAGAGAATGGTGACATTGAAATACTTTGAGGCACATAAACTGCCTGCCAAGAATCTTCTTTGTAATATAAATTTTCGCCAGCTTCTAAACCTAGCATTACAACACTACGGTAACGCTCGCTTCCTTGATCTTTTACAATTACAACTGGGTAGCTCGTGGCTGCTTGAGAAAACTCAGGTGCTGTGATCGGCGCAATATGCTGAGTTGATACGTTTGATAAATCACGTTTTGCAGCGATTTTAATATTCTGATGAGTTTCTTTTTTAATCGGGGTAATGTTAGCCATGAATAGGGTCTCTTTTTACTGCGTCTTTAATCTTTGTCATTTTTGACACATGTTTTGTTGTGATAATAGTTATGGAGACACGCGAAGAAGGTTTCAATGGTATAATTAAATTATCTTCAGTTATTTTTAATTACTTTCTGGCGGCAGTCAAAAACAAGAGATTAAAATAATTTAAAAACAAAGAGTTAAACTATGGGAATAAAAATTTATTTTTATATTGTAATGCTGACTTTTAGCCCAGTTATTTTGGCATTACCTAAAGTAACCGTTAGTTTTGGGGATTCAAATGGTTTCGCACGTATAAAAATTAAAAACGAAACTTTTGAACCTTTAGCCTGCTATGTGGCTATTGATGGCCATAAAGTAAAATTTAAATTACAAGGGCAATCTTCATCGCGTTGGATAAGTGCAACAGATAAACGTTTTAACTATCAAAACTTTAGTACTTGGTGTGATTATTTAGAGCTGCACCCAAATTACAAAGCTTATCAAGTTTATTAATCACATAAGCTTAGCTAATAAATTTGTACAACTAAATTCAATTAAACGGCAAAAATGTAAATAACTTCATTATGCTACCTCTTCTTTGTTATGATCTATATATGATTAAAAAGCGTATATCGGATATGCTTTTCAAAGGAAATTAATATGCTACAAGTGCTTTTGGTGGATGACGATGCAGAATTTACAGAAGTTGCATGTCAGATAATCGAATTTATTGGTCATGATGTTTATGTTGCATCGACTTTAAAAGAAGCAGAGGAATGGCTAACCAATCAGCAATTTGATCATGTTTTGCTTGATTTCATGTTACCAGACGGTAGCGGCTTGCACTTGATAGATTTTTTGCAAAAAAATAACCTCAGCCCTTATATAACACTTATAACTGGTCACCCTTCAGTTAAAGGTATGCTTGCCGGTTTGTGTGGGCCAAAGGTTAATTACATAGTCAAACCGCTGCAACGTGAAGATATTGAAGCAACACTCAGTAGAAAAACGAAGCAATCTAAAAAAACCAACAGTAAAATGCCAACCTTGCATTTTGGCTGTTTAGTAGGTGAGTCAAAGCCTATGCAAGAGCTATATACCATGATTGAACGAGTAGCTAAAACCTCTGCTAACGTTATGCTTATGGGAGAAAGTGGTGTAGGAAAGGAAGTAGTTGCGAATGCCATTCATGCTTCTACGGGTGCAACGGATCCCATCGTTGCTACTAACTGTGGTGCGATATCGAAAGATCTCATTAGCAGTGAATTATTTGGTCATGAAAAAGGGTCATTTACTGGCGCTGTTGCTCGCAAAGATGGCGTATTTGTTCGAGCTGGTAACGGCACACTATTTCTTGATGAAATAACCGAAATGCCAATCGACATGCAACCAAACTTATTGCGCGCATTAGAAAACAAACGCGTAACACCTGTCGGCGGCACCCAAGAAGTCAAGGTAAATTGCCGCGTTGTTTCTGCTACCAACAGAACAATGGCTGAGTTAGCCGAAGGGAAAGTTATTCGTGAAGATGTTTATTATCGTTTAGCTGTTTTTCCCATTAGCATTCCATCATTAAGCGAAAGAAAAGAAGACATTCCATTACTTGCGGAAGTTTTTTTACAACAGCTGAACGATGAAAATGATGCCGAATTTACTTGGACAACCGCACAGTTAGATATATTAAAAAATAACCCTTGGCCAGGTAATATTAGAGAGCTCAGACACGCAATACACCGTGCATTTATTATGAGTGATCCGACAACAAAAATGATGCAATTACCCAGTAGTTTTATCTCACCATTCGCGTCTAACTCAAATAATTCATCTGCTATTTCGGCAGGCCAAACCATTGAAGGGCTTGAAAAAGAGCTTATTCGTGTAACGCTTGATAAAGTTGATGGCAATAAAACTCAAGCAGCTGAAATGCTGGGTATTAGCACCAAAACCTTATACAACAGATTACATGCATACGGTGACTTTACCGATTAACATATTAATAAGTGGTTAAAATTTTAATAAAGGAGGCAATAACATGAATCAAGAGCATAGCGATATTAATCAATTAATACATGATACTCGTGCGCCTTTAAATAGAATTTCGATGCAGGCTGAGTTAATAAAAATGGTGCTCGAAAACGATATGCCTAAAGACAAAGCAATCGCCGCGGTAAATAAAATAATTGACGCTTGCCAAGATTGCAGCAAGCGCTTACAAGATATTGCTGAGTTCTCTCATGATGATTAATTATTTACCGCACAAATCAAACAGAAAACTTCAGGTTTTATTAATGGGCCAGCAAGTGAGAAAAAATGAGAATTAAAACACTTTTCGACAATACGGTATTTAATTGGGCACTTATCTCAAGCATCGTTATTATGATGATAATTACCAATGGTTATTTAGCGATAAAAACCATTGAAGACTTATCTAATACGCAAAGCAGCCTATACAATACCGGCGATATTATTGGAGAGATAGACAATCTACATAGCTTAGTATTAATGGCCGAAACAGGCCAACGTGGATATTTATTAACTGAAATACCAGAATACTTAACCCCTTATGAAGATGCCTTAAACAATCTAAACGAACAACTGACTAATACCAGAAAATTACGTTCTGAAGTACAAGGACAAACAGAAAGAATTGCAGCTTTACTTATTTTAGTAGAGCAAAAAACCGATGAGTTAATTAAAACCGTTGAACTAGCACTAGCTGATAAAGAAAAGCGCGCGTTAAAACTAGTAATGACAGGTACAGGTCGCGACTTATACAAAGAGTTTAGAGCCGACTTAGAGTATATAAAAATAAGGGAAATAAACTATCGAAATACACTGTTTGCCATTCTTTCAACAATAGAGCGTGAAGCAAAGGTTACTTTCGCCATTTCTGGCATTACCAGCACACTATTACTGTTAGGATTAGCATTTTTTGCGCGGTTAAGTAGTAAAAGCGAATTAAAGTATCGTCTACAACTTGAACAACAAAACGAAGACTTAGCCCATAAAGTTGCAGCGCGCACCAAAGAACTTACGCTTTACTCTGAGGAATTATCGCGCAGTAACCGCGAACTAGAAGACTTTGCCTTTGTAGCATCGCATGATTTACAAGAACCGCTAAGAAAAATTCGAGCCTTTGGTGACAGGTTACAAACAAACTACGCCCAATTGTTAGACGAAAAGGGTGCTGACTACATTGATAGAATGAAAAATGCAGCAGAGCGCATGTCAAACCTAATCAACGACTTACTTGAGTTCTCCCGTATTTCTACACGCGGAAAACCCTTTAAAAACGTTCCTTTACAACAACTCATTGAAAGTACCCTTGACGATATAGAAATTAGTATCGAAGAAAGCGGCGCAACAATAACACTAGATAAATTGCCCGAAATTAATGCTGATGCAAGCCAAATGCATCACCTTTTTCTTAATTTAATTTCTAACGCGATTAAATTTAGAAAAAATAACGTTAAGCCTATTATTGAAATACAATATAACCAAGAAACAACAAGCCAAGAACAATGGCATGTTGTTACTGTAAAAGACAATGGCATTGGGTTTGAGCAAGAGTTTTCCGATAAAATATTTGTCCCATTTCAACGCCTACATGCCCGAACTGAATATAAAGGCACAGGAATTGGTTTAGCAATTTGCAGAAGAATTGTTGAACGCCATGGAGGAAAAATTTCGGCAACTAGCGTTTTAGGTGAAGGAACAAATTTCAAAATCGAAATCCCTTTTAATAATACTTTAATAGACTTAAGCGGAGAAAATATTAATGCTTAATAGCACAGGCAAGCCTTTCACTATATTAATGGCTGATGACGATGAAGATGATCGTCTTCTCACTCAAGACGCTTTGCAAGAAAGTCGAGTTCGAAACAGCTTATATTGCGTAGAAGACGGCGTTGAGTTACTTGAGTACCTCAAAAGGGAAGGTAAATATGCAGACCCAGAAAAATCACCCAGACCTGGGCTGATTCTCCTTGATTTAAACATGCCAAGAAAAGATGGCAGAGAAGCGCTAAAAGAGATTAAAGCAGATGAAGAATTACGGAATATTCCCGTTGTAATACTCACCACTTCAGGCCAAGAAGAAGATAAAGTTAAAGGCTACAATTTAGGCGCTGCTTCGTATATTACTAAACCCGTTAATTTTGAAGGCTTAGTTGAGCTCATGAAGGCATTAGGAAAATACTGGATAGAGTTTGTAGAATTACCTAATGAATAAATTATAAAAGCCAAAAAATATGAACAAAAATCCTAAATCAGTTGCTCGTGTTTTACTTGTTGAAGATGACGAAGATGACTTCATTCTTACGAGTGAATACCTTAATCAGTTAGCGTCCCACAGTTTTGAAATTGACTGGGTAACTAACCCAAAAAAAGCACTTGAACAACTAAATTTAGGTAAGCATGATATTTGCCTACTAGACTATCAACTAGGTGCATACAATGGCTTAACCGTATTAGAAAAGGCCTCAGAAAACGGCTGTTCAACACCCATTATTATGCTAACTGGACAGTCTGATGAAGCGCTTGATCAATCAGCTTTAGCCGCTGGCGCTGTTGACTACCTTGTAAAAAGCGAAATGACCACAGCTAGATTCGCTCGGGCGATAAGATATGCTTTGGCACGACAAGAAATAGAAAACGAGCGTCTTGAGCGCATAAACGCCGAAACACAAAATCAGTCAAAAGACCGGTTTCTTGCACATTTAAGTCACGAACTTCGAACACCATTAACCTCTATTCTGGGCTATACCGAAATATTATTAAACAGTAACAAAGCGCCAAATGCAGAGCCTGAACTCAACATTATTTTAAATAACGGTCAACACTTACTCGGCCTATTGAATAATGTACTCGATTTATCAAAAATTGCCGTGGGTAAACTCGAATATAATTTTTCTACTATTAATGTTGACAGCTTTATCGCCGATATTTTTTGTTTAATGCAAGTACATGCCGCCGACAAAGGGCTAACATTAAAAATGCATGCAAAAAATGCCTTACCTTTGCAAATATATTCCGATCCTGTGCGCTTGCGCCAAGTACTAATAAATTTAATTCATAATGGCATAAAATTTACCGAAACAGGCCAAGTAACATTAACTATCTGGACTGAATTTATAAATGAGCAAGAGCTGATGAAATTTTCAGTTGCAGATACGGGCCAAGGTATTCCAGAGCATATGTTAGGTAATATATTTAAACCCTTTGAGCAAGTTGAAGACTTTATCTCAAGAAAAGAGCAGGGTGCCGGTTTAGGTTTATCCATTTGTACTGAGCTAGTTCAACATATGGGCGGCTCGATAACTGTTAACTCTGTGGTTAATCAAGGCAGCGAATTTGTTTTTTCTGTTGACCCTGGCGATATTGCTGATCAAGAACGTGTTTTACTGGCTTTTGAACAAGAGCATACAAGCCATGAAATTATCGCGCTTACACCATTACAAGGGCATGTGTTAGTTGTTGATGACATGGATGATATTAGGCAATTAATTGGTCAACTTTGTCAATCATTTGGTCTTAAGGTTAGCTATGCATCTAACGGCTTACAAGCAATAGAACAATGTAAATCAGCGAAAGAAAATAATCATTGTTTTGATCTGATCTTGATGGATATTCATATGCCCACGCTTGACGGTAAACGGGCAATTAAAGAAATAAGAGCGTTAAATTTCGATAACGCCATTATTGCCGTTACCGCTGCAACCATGAAAGGGGTAAAACAAGAGTTATTAGCCCTTGGTTTTAACCATATTGTTGCTAAACCAATCGACAAAAACGAACTTTACCAAGGCTTAGCTAATTATCTAAGCATAGAAAACCAGTCGAGTGCATTACAAAATAGTGTGCAGCGATTTTTAGTGGTTGAAGACGATGAAGATGCCGCAGATGTAACCGTGCTATTACTTGAATCTCTGGGTATTGAAGCTGTAAAAGCCCATACGGCTGAAATATGTCAAGATCTACTTAACAAAGAAAACAATTGGACGACAATATTACTTGATCTGCACCTACCCGATGCAAGTGGCTTAGATTTAGCCCATTCGATAAAGCAGTCGCACCCAAATATTAGGTTAATATTGGTCAGTGGCGCTACTGTGCCTGAGCCTTCCTTGAAACAAGCTGGCATTAATAAAGCGATACTTAAACCTATTAATCTGGAAATCTTAAAGGGCCTGATATAGCGAACAGCTTGTTGGGCTCATTCTCACCGTCATAAAATAATTACTCACCTGCGTGTAAATATTGCTTCTTATTTATAAAAAATAAAATAGCCAACGACAAGCACACAACTAAACTCATAAAAAACAATAACTTAATGAAATTAAAATTCTGGTATATATCTCGCTTATATAAACTCATTAATTTCTCCCTACTGTAAAAGACAGTAGGTCTGTTAGATCACTTACATAAAAGCTTAGTTAATCGCCGTATTAAAAAAGCCTTGTTAAGTGATCTATTTAATAGCTTATTGAGTATTAATAGTACTTAAAATAATGAATATAAAAGAGGGACACCATGGATATTTTTGCCGCACTAAGTAGTGATCATGAAAAACAACGTTTATTAATGAAAGCATTAGTAGAGACGTCGGGTGACTCCGCAAGCCGAAGAGATTTTTTTATCGACTTAAAACACCAATTAAAACGTCATTCAGCTGCCGAAGAACGTCACTTTTACATGCCGCTAATGGAGCTTGATACAACCATTGAGCTTGCTCGACATGCCATTGCTGAACACCATGAAATAGATGAGTTTATTGCCAAACTAGAAACAACCGATATGGATTCGCCTGTTTGGTTAAAAACCATGAAAGCATTACAACATAAAGTTACCCATCACTTAGCTGAAGAAGAAAGAGAATTTTTTCAACAAGCGGGTAAAAACCTAAGCGCTAGCCAAAAAATAGAGTTAGCAACTCAATATCAAGCAGAGATGTCAAATTGATTAAAATTTTAAAAAGTATTAAGCCGTTACTAACAAGCGCTATTTTAATTATAAGCTTTAACCTGAGTGCAGAAGAAGTTTCTAATGATTTAGCTCAGCCTTCAATTTTAGACCAAAGATCGAAGGCTGTTAACAAAGCTATTGCTAACCCTTTTGCATTTTCACAGCATAGACTAAATTATATTTTACCATTTTCCTATGCTAGCAATCCAAACACTCTCAGCGCTACCGGTTTAAATACTGAAAATGTTGATAACATAGAAGCAAAATACCAAATTAGCGTTAAATTACCGTTATACCAAATGGAAAACAGCACATCTGGCTTATACATGGGTTTTACAGCTGTTTCATATTGGCAAGTTTACAATGGTGAAGCTTCGAAGCCGTTTAGAGAAACCAATTATGAACCTGAGTTGTTTTACTCTTGGAGAAATGAGCTCACTTTTGCTGGTTTCAAATTTAACCAAATTCGTCTTGGCGTAAGCCATCAGTCAAATGGTCAAAGTGGTTTACGCTCACGAAGCTGGAACAGAGTTTTTGCTTCTGCAATGTTTAGTGATGAAGACTCATTTTATTACCTAAAAGCCTGGTATCGAATAAAAGAAGACCCAAAAGATGATCCTTTTGATTCTACTGGCGACGATAATCCTGATATCACCACATTTTTAGGCCATACAGAATTTGGCTATGGTACTAAACTTGGAAGTTTCAATCTCATTACCTTAATAAGAAACAACCTAAAAACCAGTGAAAATAAAGGTAGTGTTGAACTCAACATTTCATACCCAATAAGTGAGAGATACGAGTTACTAATGCAATACTTTAATGGCTATGGCGACTCTTTAGTTGATTATAACCATCATCAACAACGAATTGGTTTTGGTATTCAATTAAAATTTATTTAAGCAACCCTACTTTAACTGACGTTGCTCAACTGAACTAGCGATCTAAAATAGGAGAAAATTCATGTTTATCGTTAAATATTACCTTATAGCCGCTATTTTAGCTGTTGCAGTATTTCTATTGAGTAGCAGTTTGTTTATTAAGGTTGTTTTTGCTTGGATTGGCTTGTCTTTAACACTTGTGAGTGTAGCCTATATTTTTGATTTACCTTGGATTTTCAGAAAAAAAAGAAATGGCAGCATACCTTTTTATATTAGGTGGATTTTTATTCCTTTCTTATTAGGCTCTCAGCTATATAACGCATGGGCGAGAAAGTATGACAAGGTACCTGCTATTCAAAAAATTGAACATAATTTGTTTTTGGCCTGCCGACTTTTTCCGTCTGATATTCCTTACTTAAGACAACAAGGCGTTAGTGCAATACTAGATGTTACTGCTGAGTTTAACGGCTTAGATTGGACAGCACAAAGCGAAGCATTAGATTATTACAACCTACCGGTATTAGATCATAAAAGCCCTAAAGCAAAAGAGTTACAAAAAGCGGTTCATTGGATTGAAAACCAACTTTCAAATACTCATGGTGTCGTTATCCATTGTGCTTTGGGGCGCGGCAGATCAGTTTTGGTGATGGCAGCATATTTATTAAGTAAAAATAAAAACTTAACCGTAGCTCAAGCTTTAGACAAAATAACCGGTATACGCACTACCGCAGGACTCAATAAAGCCCAACTACGCGCATTAGTGCAATTTAATAAAGATAGCCTTAGCTCGCAACAAAAGCATATATGGATAATTGCAAATCCGGTATCTGGTGGTGGCAAATGGTTAGAAAATAAAGCAGAAACTATTGAACGACTATCACCTTATTTTGTTTGCCATATTTTAGAAACAACCCAAACAACGTCGGCTAGAAGCTTAACCCAGCAAGCCATAAAAAACGGTGCAAAAACAATTATTGCCTGTGGGGGCGATGGTACATTAACTGAAGTTGCCACAGAACTCGTCAACACAGATATTACGATGGGAATTTTACCCATGGGCACAGCAAACGCCCTTGCGCATGTTCTTTACGGTATTAGCTCAAAATTTATTCCACTAAGTACAGCCTGTGACGTGATTATTGCCGGTAAAAAAACCAAAATTGACAGTGCAAAGTGTAACGACAACCTAATGCTACTGTTAGCAGGTTTAGGTTTTGAAAACAAAATGATTACTAGCGCTAACCGAGAAGAGAAGAATGCTGGTGGTCAATTCGCATACTTGCACGCTTTTTGGCAAGCCGTTAGCAGTAACGAAACATTACACTTGAAAGTGAAGCTAGATGAAGCGCCAGAACAAACCATTGAAACAACTAGCTTAGTTATCGCTAATGCCGCACCATTTACAACCATATTAGCGCAGGGGAAAGGAGCACCCAATATTAAAGATGGTTTACTTGATGTTACCTGGATACACCCTCAACAAGATATAACAAACAATATGCTCAGCTTAGCTGAATTGGCTTTATCAGGGCTAACTCAACAAACACAGCCAATTCAAAGTAAACATGCTTACGCTAAAAAAATCGTGATAAATGCAAATCATGAACTTAAATATGTCATCGATGGCGAGGTGTTTTCAAGCCAATGTTTAACTATAGAAGTGATGCAAAAATCATTAAATATATTTAGTAGCGAAGAATAAACACAATATTACGAGAAATAAACTCTGTTTTTATGCTTCTACCTCTGCACTTGCATGCTTAACAATTTACTCTGTAAAAATTACACAGTTACTTGCAAGTATCTGCCAACAATAAAATATAAAACAATATTATCAAGTAGTTACGTTGTGGCATAACTCTTGATTATAAAAAACCATTGTTAATTAAATTTTAAAGCTTACAGCATACAATGAGGTTGAAGATGAACAATATAACGATTCCGTTTGACTCTGATGACGACGACATTCAATAACACGGTCAAGTAACAATAAATAATGAGCACTAAAGTAAACAACAACAACATTAAGGAAAACAATGAAATTAATTGAGTTAGATAAATTCTGGCCACTTATCAACGAAAAGCTGCAACTTTGGTTAGAAACAGGCATTCAACACCTGCCCAACCTGGTTGTGGCAATTTTCATCGCCATTATATTTTCTATTATCGCCAGAATTGTCGGGAAAGTTACCCGCAAAGTGCTCAGAAAAGCACTCGACTCTATACAAATTGCCGACCTACTATCATCAATTATAAAAGTTGTAGTGTTACTTTCAGGTATTTTTGTCGCACTAGACTTTCTGGGTCTGCAAGGCACTGTAACGTCTTTATTAGCCGGTGCAGGTATTATTGGCTTAGCCATAGGCTTTGCATTCCAAGACATGACAGAAAACCTGATTGCTGGTATTGCCATGGGCATTAGAAAACCATTTCAAATCGGTGACATTGTAGAAACAGAAGAAATTTTTGGTACCGTTAAAACCATTAATTTACGTAATACCTTGGTTGAAACCTTTTTCGGTCAATTAGAAGTAGTGCCAAACAAGATCATGTTTAGAAACGTACTGACCAACTACAGTATTAATGGTATTAGGCGCATAGAGGTTCCTGTCGGTATATCTTATGCAGACGATCCTGAAGTGGCTGCAGAGGTTATTGTAGAAACATTGAATAAATGTGACTTTGTTATCAAACAAGATGAAACCGCAGTTTTTGCTGAAAGTTTTGCTGATAGCAGTATCAATTTATTAGTTTGGTTTTGGATAGATTACCCAGGCGAAACTGGATTTATGCAAGCAAGGCATGAAGCGATAGTAAAAATAAAGTCATCGCTTGAACAAGCTGACATATTAATACCGTTTCCAATTCGAACGCTAGATTTTGGTGCTAAAGGTGGTGAAAAACTAAATACCATGTTGAGCCAAAAAGCGACTGAAAAAAGTACAAATAAAGCGGAATCTAATGAAAGCAGTGCATAGCTCAGTTACTAGATAAAATAACAGCGAAAATATTTAATTACGCCATACTCAAATAACGAGAATAAATACGCAGCTTAATATTTATGATCATAAAAAGTTAACAACCTAGAAGGAAAGCAAAATGAAAGTTAAAACATACGTTTCAAATATCAAATCTATATTAACGGTATTGTTACTTAGCTGTGCTTTAGGTGCCTGTGCAACAATCGAAGGCGCCGGTAAAGACATAGAAAGCGCAGGTGAAGCGGTGCAAGATGCCGCTAACGGTTAACCGCTGATTAAAATAATATTACACAATACAGAGCGCCACTTAATAACTGGCGCTTTTAATATTTTTAACAACAATTTATCTGAAACTTTTTGCTACTTATATCGGTCTATACCTTAGGATTTAAAACGTTTAGTAAGCTATGTGCTCGCGTGAACTCATGTCTTCACAGCAACTAATCACCAAAGATATTTATAGCAATTCACCCAAGGAAATTGAATATGAATGATAAAAAAACGGCTAGCGGAAAATGCCCTGTTATGCACGGTGGTGCAACCGAAAGTTCAATGACAAACATGCAATGGTGGCCAAAAGCATTAAATCTCGACATTCTTCATCAACATGACCGTAAAACGAATCCAATGGCTGCTGACTTTAATTATCGAGAAGCCGTAAAAAATCTTGATATTGCAGCACTAAACAAAGATTTACACGCATTAATGACTGACAGCCAAGACTGGTGGCCTGCCGACTGGGGCCATTATGGCGGTTTAATGATTCGTATGACTTGGCATGCAGCGGGTACCTATCGTATTGCTGATGGTCGCGGAGGCTCTGCTACCGGAAATCAACGCTTTACACCAATTAATTCTTGGCCAGACAATGCCAATTTAGATAAAGCACGTCGCTTACTTTGGCCAATAAAGAAAAAATACGGTAATCAACTTAGCTGGGCAGATTTGATTTCATATGCTGGCACTATTGCTTATCAATCTATGGGGTTAAAAACCTTTGGTTTTGCCTTCGGTCGTGAAGATATTTGGCACCCTGAAAAAGACACTTATTGGGGCGCAGAAAAAGAATGGCTTGCAACAAGTGACAGTGAAAACAGCCGTTATTCAGGTGAGCGTGATTTAGAAAATCCTTTAGCTTCAGTTATGATGGGGTTAATTTACGTTAATCCTGAAGGTGTCGACGGCAAGCCAGATCCTTTAAAAACAGCTCATGATATTCGAGTTACTTTTGAACGTATGGCCATGAACGATGAAGAAACCGTAGCGCTAACTGCTGGTGGCCACACCGTAGGTAAATGTCATGGTAATGGCGATGCATCAAAGCTTGGGAGAGAGCCAGAGGCTGCCGACATTTCAGAACAAGGCACTGGTTGGAACAATAAAACTAAGCGTGGTATCGGTCGTGATACTGTTACCAGTGGTATTGAAGGTGCATGGACCACAAACCCTACGCAATGGGATAACGGCTATTTCTCTATGTTACTAGAGCACGAGTGGGCGCTTGAAAAAAGTCCTGCCGGCGCATGGCAATGGCAACCAGTCGACATTAAAGAAGAAGATAAACCTGTTGATGTTGAAGACTCATCCATTCGCACTATGCCAATAATGACTGATGCCGATATGGCCATGAAAATGGACCCAGCCTATCGTGAAATATCAGAGCGCTTTGCGAAAGATCCTGAGTATTTTTCAGATGTTTTCGCACGTGCATGGTTCAAATTAACTCATCGAGATTTAGGACCAAAAGTACGCTATATCGGCTCAGAAGCACCACAAGAAGATCTTATTTGGCAAGACCCTGTACCTGCAGGTATGACAGATTATGATATTGAATCTGTAAAAGAAAAAATCTCTGCCAGTGACTTAAGTGTTAGTGACATGGTTGCCACTGCTTGGGATAGCGCTAGAACTTATCGCGACTCTGACAAACGTGGTGGTGCTAACGGAGCACGCATTCGTCTTGCACCGCAAAAAGATTGGCAAGGTAATGAGCCATCGCGTTTGAACAAGGTATTAAAAACCCTTGAAGACATTGCAAGCAGCAGTGGTGTCAGTATTGCTGACGTTATTGTATTAGCGGGGAATGTCGGTATTGAACAAGCAGCAAAAGCTGCGGGTGTTGAAGTAAACGTGCCGTTCGCGCCTGGTCGTGGTGATACCACGGATGAGCTCACTGATGTTGAATCATTCGAAGTGCTAGAACCTTTACATGATGCCTATCGAAATTGGCTCAAAGGCGATTATAAAGTTAGCGCTGAAGAGCTCATGCTTGACCGAACTCAATTAATGGGATTAACCGCTCATGAAATGACCGTTTTAATCGGTGGTATGCGTATGTTAGGTACTAACTTCGGGGGTACCAAACATGGGGTATTCACAGAAAATGAAGGTGCTTTAACAAACGACTATTTTGTCAACTTAACGGATATGAACTATAAGTGGCAACCTGTAGATGATAACTTGTATGAAATTCGTGAGCGAAAAACAGATAAAGTTAAGTGGACAGCAACTCGTGTTGATTTAATCTTTGGTTCTAACTCAATACTGCGTGCCTACAGCGAAGTGTATGCGCAGGATGATAATAAAGAAAAGTTTGTACACGATTTTGTTGCCGCTTGGGTAAAAGTTATGAACGCTGATCGCTTTGACTTAGCCTAATTAACGCCTGCATTTCCCCACATTAAATTAGCGAAGTGTGGGGGAGCGCAGTTAGTATAATCGTCATAAATTGCTTATAAAAAAAGGCCTTAAAGGCCTTTTTTATAACATTGTTAAAGAATTAACAATCTTCGTCTTCAGCATCTGCACTTTCTTTTGCTTTTTCACAAGCATCTTCAATAGCATTACCTGCATCAGTTTTCATATCACCAAATTTGTTGCTGATACTATCTTTCATATCGCCAATTTTATCGCCGGCTTTTTCCATTGCTTCGCCTGCATCATCTTTTAATGCCGATACTTTTTCGCCTGCGCTGTCTTTCATGTCACTAACTTTTTCGCCAGCACTTTCAAGGGCATCGCCAGCACTGTCTTTCATTTCGTTAACTTTTTCGCCAGCGGCTTCAAGTGCATTACCGGCACTGTCTTTCATTTTATCCATAGTGCTGCTGGCATCTTGTGCAACAGACTCAACTTTGTCACCCGCTTTTTCTGCTTCTTTTTCACTACATGCTGTTAAACCAAACATAGCAACAGATAAAATAAGTGTGGTTGATAATTTTTTAATAAATGTCATTTTTATTCCCTAGATTTTTAGTTATTTTCCACGAATTGCATGCCCGATTAAAGACATAATCGGCAACCCTAAGAAAATAAATTATATTTTTATAATACCAATAACTGAATCAGCTATATCACTAAAACTAAATATTGCTGCAATAACTTAAAAATAAACCCCCTTCATTTAATGAATGATTTTCTCAGGTTAATTTTTTAGATATCCATAAACATAGCTTATTACTTATTTCATCTAAAAATCACTCATAACCCACTGAAAATTATTAATTAACGAGCGTTTATAAGTTTTATTATATATCAATAACAGCCAAAGCAAGTAAAATATTTACCGACTATACAAGAATAGCATTCATTTAAATAAACTAAAGGTTCACTAATATCAATACGCTTGCTTTTCAGGCAATAAAAAAGGCCTAGAAAGGCCTTTTTGTGTAACTACCAAGTGAGCACTTAAAAGTCTGTATCTTTCGCTTTATCACCATTTAATGCCGATAAACCTAATCAGGGTGTCTATACGCAGCTTGTTATCTGCTGATTTTAACACGTAGTTTTTAAGTGAATGATTTAACCGTTAATACGGCTTAAATTTTAAGAAAACCTACTATAATTTGACTTTAAAAACGCCCAACTTACATTGAGCGTCTTGATTATAAATAAAACAATCTCGTGCTTCGTTATGATGTTGGTCTATTAATCATTATTGATTTAATATTAACGAATTCTTTTAAACCAAAACCACCATGCTCTCGACCATAACCACTGTTTTTCACTCCTCCAAAAGGTAGGTTTGGTTGCGATAAACCATAGCCATTTATGTTAACCATACCCGTGTTAAAGTGTTTCTGAGCAAGCTCAACCGCTCGTTCTTCGTTTATAGAGAAAATACCACCACCTAAACCATAGCGAGAGTCATTAGCAATTCGCATTGCCTCCTCATCATCACTCGCCTTTATAAGCGCAGCAACAGGACCAAATAGCTCATCATCATATGCCGGCATATTAGGTCTTACGTTTTCTAGAATAGATGCTGGGTAAAAGAAACCTTCTCCCTCTGGAATATCACAACCACAAACTACCGTTGCACCACGCTTAATAGATTCAGTAACTTGTTGGTGTAATTTATCACGTAAGTCTTTTCTCGCCATTGGGCCTAAATCAGTATCATCTGCCCAAGGGTCTCCTAATGTTAGTTGCATCATCCCCTTTTTAAAGCCTTGTTTAAACTCATCATAATTTTTTTCGGTGACGATAAAGCGTTTTGCAGAAACACAGGTTTCACCATTATTAATAACTCGTCCTTTAACACAGGTTGCTATCGCTAGCGCAATATCTGCATCATCTAAAACCATGTATGCATCATTACTACCTAGTTCTAATACTGTCTTTTTGCTATGTTTAGCCGCTTCTTCTGCTACCAACTTTCCAACTTCATCGCTACCGGTGAAAGTAACCCCTTGAATAGCATCATGACTAATTAACTTACTGGCAGTTTCACCATCAATAAGTAACGACTGGTAAACATACTTGGGAAATCCAGCTTGCTCATAGAGAGATTGAATTTTTTCTGCCATACCAAACACATTAGAGGCATGTTTCATCACGGTAGTGTTACCGGCAACTACATTAGTAATGCTATATCTCATCACCTGATATAAAGGGAAGTTCCATGGCTGAATTCCTAAAATAACACCAATAGGTTGATAAGTGATCAGTGCTTTACCTTGTTCATAATCGCGTTCTTCATTAGCCAGTGCCTGTTCAGCAATGCTAGCCGTGTATTTACAGATTTCAACGCACAGCGCTACCTCTTGCTCACCTTGGGATTTAACTTTACCCATTTCGTCAACCATGAGTTGCACTAACTCGTGCTGATTGTCTTCTATCACTCGCGCTAGCGATAGCGCTAACTTTGCTCGCTCTGCAACGTCAACAAGCTTCCATTTATTGAAACTCTGTTCGGCATTTTCTAAGGCAAGCTTAGCTTCGCCATGTGTCAGCAAGTTATACTTTTTAATCTTTTCCTCGGTAAAGGGGTTGATCGTCTCTATTGAATTACTCATTAGTTTTTTGACCTCTTGTCGCGTTAGATATACAGAGCATTGCAAGGCTAAAGCCACATTTCACATTAAAACAAGCCCTATAACCCCTTGATTTAATGATAAATAAATATGGTTTATTTTAGCTTGTTAATAAGTAAACCAATGGGCATGAAAAATATTCATTATGAAGTGTGAGATTTACAGATTGGGGGTGCACTAAAATTGCCAATAGGGCTAATGAGTCCCCATTAACCTAAGCCCTAAATAGCAATAACGCGACTAAAAAGTCGCGTTATTGCTTAATGCTGATCTTAATCAATATAGCATCATAGTCATTTAAATAAATTGAGCAGGGCTCACAAATATTAAATGTCTATTTCATTACTTCATCAATACTTTTACTGCCATTAAATAGCTCTGTTATTTTGTTTACTTTAGGTGAATTATTAACAATAAATAACAGTGCCTTAGCAACGTCATCTCGTGTAATAATTGCATATTCTTTTTGCTCGGGCCTTGTTATTGTAAATTTTCCTTTACCTGCATCATTGGTTAATGTGCCAGGACGAACAATAGAGTAGTGCAACCCGCTACGCATTAAATGTTCGTCAGCCATGTGTTTGGCAATTAAGTAAGGTTGCATACTTTCTGAGCCTTCTGACGGTGCATCAGCACCGATTGAACTGACTAATATAAAGTGCTCAATCGCATTAGCTTTTGCATAATCAGCCGCTCGGCATGCGGCCCATAAATCAATTAACATGGTTTTATCTGCTCCTGTATTACCACCAGATCCAGCGACAAAAACCACATTGGTACATTGCTTAAATGCCTTACCAAAATCTTTAGTGAGATCGGCTTCAACAATCGTTAAATTTTCATTATTAATAGCTGATAATTTACTTTTATCACGAACAAGCGCAACAACATGATTACCATCATCAAGCATAAGTTGGGTAAATTTTTTACCAATTTGGCCACTGGCACCAATAATTAATGTTTTTTTCATATTATCTGTTTCCTTATAGTATTTAAGATTTCTATTCGATTATGTAAATGAATAAAAAATTTAAAATGCAATTAACCTTAGTCCAATCATTACCAACATGGTGATATTGGCAACTACACCAATTAAAAAGAAATAAGTACGTGGGCTTGGGTTTTTCTCGGTTGCAATAGCATAGTACAACGCCATATGGATAATTCTCGCGGCAAGATAAACCCATACGCAAACAGCAAAAATAGGGCTTTGAAGGTTAAGAGCAAAAGCAAAAAGAACCGTGCCTACAAATAGCGTACTGTTTTCTAGCGTGTTTTCAAAAGTGCGGTGTGATCTAAATACAAAACTATCGTGGGATAAATTTTCGTCAATTTTGCCTGGAATAGCATTGGGTTGCTTAGCTTTACTAAAAGTTGCTACTGCCCACTGAACAAGTACCATCAATAAGTATAAGTAAAACCCCAAATAGGCTGAGTTGCTTACTGTAATCATTATTACTTCCTTTTTATCTATTGTGAGCATTAAGTAGCAAGTATCGAGCCTAATTTAAGCCATTGATATTTAGTTATTTAACTTTAGAAAATATCAATGGTGTATAGAAAGTACAAAGGCTATTGTAAAGATTACTTATGCCAAGGTTGAATTTTCATTCAATGAAGATAACGCTTCAAGTTAAGTGCGGATCTGTAATTGATGCTTATTACCTGAATGTTAGCCGGTAGTAAAAGTTGAAATATATTGCCAATATTTTTATCGCTAACCTTATAAATTCGATGAAAAACAGTCACCAAAAAAGGCCTAGAAAGGCCTTTTTATTTCTTAACTGTAGATTAACAGTCTGTATCGTCAGCTTTTACGCCTTCTTTTACATTTTCACAAGCGTCTTCAACAGCATTACCAGCATCAGTTGCCATGTCACTTACTTTATCACCGGCATCTTCCATAGCATTTCCGGCATCATGTACCATGTCATCGACTTTCTCACCAGCGGTTTCTGCTTTATCGCCACTACATGCCGCTAAACCTAATACTGCTACAAGTGTGATCATTGTTGTTGATAATTTTTTAATAAAAGTCATAATTTTTTCCTTAAAGTTTTGGTGATTTACCACGAATGGCATTAGCGATTAATGAAATAACCAATAATACAACGAAGATGAAAAATATAATTTTAGCAATACCAGCTGCTGCGCCTGCAATACCACCAAAGCCAAATATTGCCGCAACGATAGCAACAACTAAAAATGTAAGTGCCCAGTTCAACATAGTATTCCCCTTTAATTAATTTAGTTTCGAACTACGAGTAACTTAATGCTTTAATCGTGCCAGATAGAAAATAAAACATAAGCTAATGTTATATAAAGATTTAAATTAATCACATCTAAATTACTTTACAGATTTCATATTAATTAATTGAAATTTTTACAGACAGGTTTGTATAAGTTGCAGAGCAATGAAGAGAATTAAGTAAATTTATAAAACAGTGGTGTTATGCAATAAACAACAACTAGTTGTATATTTCTCCCTAGATAAGCAATATAGCGATAAAATTGTATCAATCTATAAAATTTAGCAAACTAAAGGAAAAGGACGATAAATGATTAACAAAATGTTTATGGTTGTCATGATAACCATATTAGCTAACTTACCGATGAAATCAGCTTCAGCATTAGGGCCTAATGGGCATCGTATAGTGGCAAAAATCGCTGAAGATAACTTAGACCCTGACGTTAAAAAGGTACTGATGGAAATAACTAATGGTGATCCATTAGCAAAATTAGCAAACTGGCCTGACACTATTCGTTCAGATAAACATTGGGACCATGCCAAGCCTTGGCACTATATCTCAGTAGATGATGATGAGTCATTTACCGGACTAAGCAGAAGTAAATCAGGTGATGTACTAAAAGCCTTGTCTGATTTTGAAAAACAGCTTCGCAATAACACCATAAGTAAGGAAGAGAAGTGGCAAGCATTAGCCTTTTACATACATTTTGTTGGAGATATACACCAACCATTACATGTTGGCCGCAGAGATGATCGTGGCGGCAATGATATAAAAGTAACATGGTTTGGAAAGTCCAAAAATCTTCATGCAGTATGGGATTCTGCCATTATCGAAAATCAAAAGCTGTCTTACACCGAGTATGCTCATTTTTTAAATAATTACTCTGCAGATACCATTAAATTATGGCAAAGCGCTAAATATCTTGATTGGGCAAAAGACTCCAAAGCTATAAGAGCCAACGTATATAACTTTTCTGAAGATAAAGAATTAAGCTATCAATACGTATTTAAAAATACACCATTGTTAAATGAACAAATGTCTAAAGCAGGTGTACGTCTTGCGGGAATGTTAAATAAAATTTTTAAAATGTAAGAAGGGTTTAAACTATTTTAAGCTGTTGATAAAGCCATAGCTTGTCATGAATTTTAGCTTTATAAACTTTGGGTTTATCGTTTTAATTTGGTACCAAAATTAGGTATTTGGTACCAAATTAATTAACTATTAAAGCCGCATTAAATAACAATCAAATGCTATTCAACTGTAACTGATTTCGCTAAGTTACGTGGTTGGTCAACATCTGTACCTTTAATTATCGCCACATAGTAAGACAATAACTGTAATGGTAAGGTGTAAACAATAGGAGCAATAATGTCATCGCAATGCGGCACATTAATAACCTTCATTGTATCATCGCTGCTAAAGTTAGCACTTGCATCAGCAAATACGTACATTAAGCCACCACGAGCACGTACTTCTTCAACATTAGATTTTAATTTTTCAATTAAGTCGTTTTTAGGGGCAACAACAATAACAGGCATTTCGGCGTCAATTAACGCTAATGGTCCATGTTTAAGTTCACCTGCGGCATAGGCTTCAGCATGAATATATGAAATTTCTTTCAGCTTCAATGCGCCTTCCATTGCAATTGGGTATTGATCGCCACGACCTAAAAATAATGCGTGATGCTTATCAGCAAAGTCTTCTGCTAAATCTTCAATTGAACCAGCTAAAGCTAATACTTCTTCAAGTTTGTTTGGCAAGGTCATTAACGATTGAGCTATTTCGTTTTGCTTTTCTGACGACATACCATGATGTTGACCAATGGCTAATGTCATCATTAATAAACCAACTAGTTGCGTAGTAAAGGCTTTAGTAGAAGCTACACCAATTTCTGCGCCAGCTTTAGTCATAAAGGCTAAATCAGATTCACGAACTAATGATGAGCCTGCAACGTTACAAATAGTTAAGCTCGCACGGTAACCAATTTCTTTTGCTAAACGTAAAGCAGCTAGGGTGTCAGCCGTTTCACCTGACTGTGAAATTGTTACTAATAAAGCATTTTTCGGCACATGCGATTGACGATATCTAAACTCACTGGCTATTTCGATATTACATGAAACACCGGCTAAAGCTTCTAACCAGTAACGGGCAACCATACCTGAGTGATAACTGGTACCACAGGCAATAATTTGCACATGCTCAATTTCTTGAAAAATATCGTCAGCGCCATCACCAAAGGTTTTGATGTCTAACACATTACCTAATAAGCGACCTTCTAGCGTATTACGAATAGCTGTTGGTTGCTCATAAGTTTCTTTTAGCATGTAGTGACGGTATTCACCTTTATCACCAGAATCGTGACTTACTTCCGACTCTTTTGCTTCACGCTCTACAGACTTACCATCAGCATCAAAAATGTTAACTTCGAAACGTGTAACTTCAGCGACATCGCCTTCTTCTAAGAAAGAAAACTTACGCGTAACGGGTAATAATGCCAACATATCTGAGGCAATAAAGTTTTCACCAACGCCATAACCGATAACTAATGGGCTACCTGATCGCGCAACGATTACACGATCTTTGTCGCGAGTATCAACAACAACGGTACCGTAAGCACCTTCTAATTGTTTTACGCTAACTTGAACTGCGCTTAATAAGTTTTCTGCTGTTTTTAATTCATGATGAACTAAATGTGCGATAACTTCAGTGTCTGTTTCCGAGGTAAAAACATACCCTAGGGCTTGCAAGCGAGTACGCAAGCTTTCATGGTTTTCAATAATACCATTATGCACAACCGCTATAGTTTCTGATGATACATGCGGGTGAGCATTAACTTCACTTGGCGCGCCATGCGTTGCCCAGCGTGTATGCGCAATACCTGTGCCGCCAGCTAATGGGTTAGCATGCAATGCATCAGCAAGCTCTTGCACTTTACCTAAACGACGAGCTCGCATAAGTTTGTTGTTATTATCAATTATTGCAACACCAGCAGAATCGTAACCACGATATTCTAATCGCTTTAAACCTTCTACTAAAATGTCTGCTACATCACGCTGTGCGACAGCACCTACAATTCCACACATATTCTTGTCCTTTTAACTGGCAATAACGAGGTTAACGCCTTGTTTAATTATTTCGCTTCTCACGTCTTCAGGCATGTCTGCATCTGTTATTAACGTGTGAATTTTGTCCCAAGGTAATTCTAAATTAGGGATTTTTCGATTAAGTTTTTCTGAATCTAACATTACAATAACTTCTCGCGACACTTCAGCCATAACGCGACTTAAACCTAAAAGTTCATTAAAGGTTGTTGTACCACGCGCTAAATCAATACCATCGGCACCAATAAATAACTGATCAAAGTCATAAGAACGCAATACATTTTCGGCAATTTGCCCTTGGAATGATTCAGAATGTGTATCCCAAGTACCACCGGTCATCAATAATGTCGGTTCGTTTTCAAGCGCATGTAAATCAGACGCTATTGCTAGCGAATTAGTCATAACCACTAAACCTTGTTTAGCACTTAACTCACGCACCAGGGCAGATGTTGTACTGCCGCTATCTAAAATAATACGGTTGTGATCACGAATCAGCGATGCTGCTGTTTTTGCGATCATAATCTTTCGTTTCGAAACTTTCTCTGTTTTAGGTTCAGTAATTTCATGCGGTAAAGGCACAGCTCCACCGTATCGGCGCAATAATAAACCACTGTTTTCTAATACGGCTAAATCTTTACGAATAGTAACTTCTGAGGTATCGAACATTTTCGCAAGGCTATCAACACTTACTTCGCCTAAGTTGCTTAATTCTGCAATAATGGTATGACGACGCTGTTGGGTATTTCGTTTTGACATTGCTTTCGTTTACACTCTTAAAAGTTTCGGTTTAAAACTTAGCTATTAGAACAAAAGCTGAAAATAAAAACAATATTTATCTAAGATCTAATCTTCTTTCAAGGCTTTATAAGCCAAATAATATTGATAACCGGGATCGGTACGTAATTTATCTGCAGCACGCTTCAGTTTTTCGAGTATGCCGCTTTCTGTGTTTATATTCGCAGCAATATAACTATCTCGACGTGTTTCTGGTAAAACAAGAACAGAAAATAACGCTTGAGCATTTTGTTGCTGCTCTGCAAAGAAATCGGTTAATACATTCGGGTCGGCAAAAATTAAATCTACTTTACCTGATAAAAATAGTGCTATGCCATGCTTTAAAGATGATACAACATAAAGGTTAGTTGCTTCGTTAAAACCTAATTTTACTAATGAGTGATAACCATAACTATCCCTTATTACAACAGTGGTTTTAGATTTTGCTTCCTCTAAGTTTTGAATACTGTTTTCAGGGCGGCTATTCAGTGAAACAAAACCACGCACAAGTTCACTAACTTTAATTAGCCAATGAAACTGATTTTCACGGGCATGTGTTCTTATCATGCTAACAACAAGGGTGTTTTCTCGATTTAAAGCTGTATTATATGCTCGAGACCAAGGTAGCAGTTCAAACGGGGCTTGCAATTCACTTTGCAATAATAGCAATTTGAGAATTTCTGCACTTGGACCTTTTATTTCATTATTTTCATAATATTGCAGCATAGGGTGTTCGGCTGCAACAGCCGTTAAAGCTGACTCAGCTCGCACAAAATTCATAAATAAAATATTTATGAAAATTAACCTTAACAAAAACAGTGTAATAAGAGATCCTTTCATGCTTTGATTTATTTTTTAGATGGGCGTTTCCAATCAGCAATATTACGTTGCTTACCACGAGCTACACTAAGCTCGTTATCATCAACGTTTTTAACAATAACCGAACCTGCTCCTGTTGTTGCCATTTCACCAATAGTAACAGGTGCAACTAACGAAGCATTTGAGCCTATAAATGCACCAGCACCGATAATAGTTTTTGCTTTATTTACGCCATCGTAATTACAGGTAATAGTACCGGCACCAATATTAGCCTTAGCACCAATTTCCGCATCGCCTAAATAACTTAAATGTCCAGCTTTTGCGCCTTCGCCTAAGCGTGTTTTTTTCATTTCAACAAAGTTACCAATATGAGAATCGCGCATCAACTCTGAACCTGGGCGTATGCGAGCAAATGGGCCAACAGAGGCTAATTCACCAATTATAGCGCCATCAACCATACTATTAGGCTTAATTTCAGCGCCTTGTCCGATACTGCAGTTTTTCAAAATACAGTTGGCGCCAATAATGGCATTATCAGCAATTTGTACATCACCTTCGAAAATACAGTTAACGTCAATCACCACTTCTTGTCCAACGCTAACATTACCACGAATATCAATGCGGTTAGGATCACGTAAGCTTGCACCTGCAATCATTAACGCTTCAGCTTTTCTTAATTGATAAGCTCTTTCAAGACCTGCAAGTTGCACGCGATTATTAGCGCCTTCTACTTCAATTTCACTATCTGGATGAGCAGTGGTAATGAGTTTACCTTCTTGATGACAAGCTGCAATAATATCAGTTAAGTAATACTCGCCTTGCGCATTATCGCTAGATAAATTAGCCAACCAGCGTTTTAAATCGCCGCCATTAGCTAATAAAATACCGGTATTAGCTTCATTAACTAGTAGTTGCTCAGCTGTAGCATCTTTTTGTTCAACAATACCAACTACCGTACCTGAACTATCACGCATAATACGGCCGTAACCAGTTGGGTTAGCTAAATGTACCGTTAATAGCGCCATACCATTATCTGGTTTTGCAACAATTAAGCGTTGTAATGTACTCACTTTCGTTAACGGTACATCACCGTAAAGTACTAAAACATCTTCATCATCAGCTAAAAAAGGTGAGGCCATATCAACCGCATGGCCAGTGCCTAGTTGTTCTTTCTGTTCAACAAAAGTTAAATCATCGCCGGTAACTTTAGCTTTAAGTACATCGCCACCAAAGCCATAAACTAAATAAATATTTTCGCTATCTACTTGGCGCGCCGCGTCAATAACATGAGATACCATCGGCTTTTCAGCAACAGGGTGAAGAACTTTAGGTAAAGCAGAGCGCATGCGAGTGCCTTTACCCGCCGCTAAGATAACAACAGAGAGAGCCATAATTTTTCCGTTTTAATTGATAAAGTTACTTATATCAACTTGATGAATAAGCATAAACTCACCAACCGTTGATAACGTATTACAACATTGTAACGCTAAATTACCTGCTTCTCTATTAAAATTATATTTCGCCCTTACCTAGGATTTAGGCTTTTTAAGGTTGCTGAAAAAACTTACTGGCTGTATCGCACCTCAGTAGTAATTGAGTGTATAATAAGGCCAACAAAAACAAGACTTTTAAAGATCTAGGATCCCGTATAAATGACGCCCATTGCTGAGCAAATAGCCAAAGAACTTGATGTAAATACTAGCCAAATAAATGCGGCTATAAACTTACTAGATGAAGGTGCAACGGTTCCTTTTATTGCCCGTTACCGAAAAGAAGTTACCCAAGGACTTGATGATAATCATTTACGCCACCTTGCCCAACGCTTAGTTTATTTACGCGACTTAGCCGAACGTCGAAAAGTTATTATCAATAATATTGAACAGCAAGGTAAATTAACGCCAGCTTTAGCCAAAGAGCTAAATAATGCCGATAATAAAACCCGTTTAGAAGATCTTTATTTACCTTATAAACCCAAAAGAAAAACCAAAGGGCAAATAGCGATTACCGCCGGTTTAGAGCCGCTAGCGAATAAAATATATAACAATTGGCAGCTTAACCCAGCACAAGAAGCAATAGCTTTCATCAATAGTGAGCAAGGGTTTAGTGATGTTGCCTCAGTGCTTGAAGGCGCACATTTTATTTTAGTCGAACGTTTTGCTGAAGATGCTAATTTAATTCAGAAATTACGCCGCCACCTTCTTAAGCAAGCTCACTTGTGTAGTAAAGTTATAAAAAGCAAAGAAAATGAAGCGGCAAAATATCGCGATTACTTCCAACATTCTGAATTATTAAAATCAGTACCGTCACACCGTATGTTAGCCATGTTGCGAGGACGTAACGAAAAACTACTATCGTTAAGCATTGATACCGACCCAGGGCAAGAAGGGGCGTTTTCAAGTGCACAACAACTGATCAGCGAACATTTTAATTTACGTTTAACAGGCCAAGCAGCAGCAGAATTTTTAACTAAAGTTGTACAAACCACATGGAAAGTAAAACTGAGCCAAAGTTTAGAAACAGAACTATTAGGGCAGTTACGCGAACAAGCCGAAGTTGAAGCCATTAAAGTGTTTTCACGTAATTTAAACGACTTAATGATGGCGGCACCTGCTGGCGCGAAAGTAACTTTAGGTTTAGATCCAGGTCTTAGAACCGGCTGTAAACTTGCCATAGTCGATGCTACCGGTAAATTATTACAAACGGCAACCATATTCCCTCATGCCCCACAAAATCATTGGGATAAGTCAGTACGTACTTTAGTTAATTTATGTCAGCAACATAAAGTAGAGTTGGTGGCGATTGGTAACGGCACAGCTTCACGCGAAAGTGACAAACTTATTGCCGATGTTATTGCTAAGTTAGAAACCAATAAACCAACAAAAGTTATTGTTAGTGAAGCGGGCGCCTCGGTTTATTCAGCGTCTGAGTTTGCAGCTAAAGAGTTTCCTGATTTAGATGTATCTATACGTGGTGCGGTTTCTATTGCACGTCGTTTACAAGATCCATTAGCAGAGTTAGTTAAAATAGACCCGAAAGCCATTGGTGTGGGGCAGTATCAGCACGATGTAAGCCAAAGTCAACTTAGTCAAACCTTAGACAACGTTATTGAGGATTGTGTAAATGCCGTGGGTGTTGACTTAAACAGTGCTTCTGCTGCTTTATTAATGCGCGTGTCGGGTTTAAACAAAACCATGGCAAATAACGTAGTAAGTTTTCGTGATGAACATGGTCGATTCAACAACCGTAATGAACTAAAAAAAGTTGCACGTTTAGGACCTAAAGCCTTCGAACAAGCGGCTGGTTTCTTACGGATTCATAATGGGAATAATCCGTTAGATTTATCGGGTGTTCACCCTGAAACTTACGATTTAGTTAAGCAACTGTTAACACAACTTAACGCCGATATCAGTGATGTTATGGGTAACAAAGCTGAATTAGAGAAAGTTAATGTTACAGCCTTAATTAGCGATAATTTTGGTGAAGTTACAGTTAAAGATATAATCAACGAGTTAGAAAAACCGGGGCGAGATCCACGACCTGAGTTTATAACAGCAACCTTTCAAGAAGGCGTTAATACCATTAACGACTTAAAAGTAGGCATGGTACTAGAAGGCGTTATTTCGAACGTGGCTAATTTTGGTGCTTTTGTTGATATCGGTGTTCACCAAGACGGCTTAGTGCATATTTCATCACTCACTAATAAGTTTGTTAGCGACCCACATGAAGTGGTTAAAGCTGGCGAAGTGGTAAAAGTTAAGGTAACTGAAGTTGACCCACAACGTAAGCGCATTAGCTTAACCATGCGTTTAGATGAAGCAACACCACATGTGAAAAGCCAACCATTAGGAAAGTCACATAAAACACAAAGTAATGACAAACATGCTAAAGGTCAGCATCACAAGAATAAAACCAGAACTCAACAACCAAAGGCTGATAACAATGCCGCTATGGGTAATGCCTTTGCGGATGCATTTGCTAAATTAAAGAAATAAATTATTCATTGAGCAAACAGTCTTTAGCTGTCAGAGTTAAGTTGAGGGCTGTCGTTGAAACTATTGTTAATATAGTTTTTAAGGTGAAATTGGCCCATATTAAATTTTGAAGATAAAAAAAGGGAAGCTATTGCTTCCCCATAAACAACCTCGGTTGGGAGGTTTACTAACGCAAGATTGTTAACTAAAGTACGTATTTTGCGGAAAACTGTACATAGTCTGAATCGGCATTTTGATCAGCAGATTCAAAATTCCCTACTTCTAAACCAAATGATAACTCTTTGGTATAGTTCTTAAATATATTTACGCCCCAATGTCTTCTGTCAGCATCGGCAACTTCAGTGGTTGTTTTGCCAAAAAATGCCGTACTGCGAATATCGTCATTCCAGAAATGGCGATAAGCAACCATGTAAGACGTAGTTTCCTCGACTTCTTCACCAACTAAATCGCGAGCCGCTACTACACCAACATAACGCCCGGTTTCACCGCCATGTAATTGAAAACGAATATCATCTTTGCCAAAGGTATTAATTTTACCTGCAATGCCATAACCAAATGCCGACTCAGAATTACCACCAACTGTGTTTAATTGTCGAGCTAAACCCGCAACAGAAACATTACCCCAATCACCTTTGAAGGTATATTTAGCAATAACATCTGGCATTTTATCTTGGCTAGGATCACCTTTATCTGACTCAGGGTTTTCTATCGCGACTTGAAAATTTCCATGGGTATAACGAACTTGGCCTTGTCGAATAAATGCTGCAGCATTAAGCGGGCCGGCAAAATCAGCCGCTTCAGCTAACGCACTGGTGTTAACAAACGTTGACCAAGTTTGCCCCACTAATATATTTTTATATTTAATAAATGCATGACGTAATCTTGGGCTTGCTGAATTCGATACAATTTCGTTACCGCCGCCACCATGAAAATCAAGTTCAATAAAGCCCGTTATATCACCATGAACATATTTAGTGTTAAAGCGAGACTCGGTTGCACGAAAGCTAGTGCGAGAAATATCGCCTACTGTACCCGCGCCAACCCAATAGTCATTAGTAATACTGTTAATATCACCGTCAACATAACGTGCATCTAATTTGATATAGCCACCAAAGGTAACAGTGTCGTTATCAGATAATTTAATTTCATAACCAGCGCTTGCGCTGCCAGCCATAGCCAATAAACCTGTTGCTAATAAAAGCTTTTTCTTATTTAACATTTTTACTTTCCCCGTGTGTTATTAACCATAGAGCAACAACAGATAAGCTCTGGCAGTGTTTTTATTAATTAAGTTTTAATAACGTATTAATTATGTGAATATTTAACAAATCGTTATCTTATTTTTATATTTTTTATGCTGCACACTTTAAATTAATAGCTTGTAATTTAAGGTTTTTTCTAATGCATCTTTTGTTTTTTTCAATTGGAAGATATTCAACAAATTTTATAATATCGGCACGAGCAAATTCACCTATACCACCCACAAGCTTGGCATTTATAGCGTTTGATAAAGTATTTATTTCAATGTTTAAATGGCTTAATTCAATAAAAACATGAAGCGCATTCCCTTTCGTTTCATGAGGAACACCAATTACAATGGCTTGCTCAACCCCAGCTAATTGCTCAATAAAGTTTTCCATCGTCTGGTTAGCAATTCGATAACCACATACTTTATGACTAACCGTAGTTTGAGAAACTAACCAAATATAATCTGGTTCGCTATCAGGTGCCGAACTTGTTTTAATTAAACTTTCATCAGTAAAGTACTGCCATTCCCCATTATTAGATTGCAGCCACGACAATGGCGCTGATTCGGCATGTAGTTCTTGCGTGTTAAGCATATTACTCTCTAATTAATCTCTTCAATAAAATTTAATCGAAGCTATATATGATGTTATTAACACTAGAGAATCAGCGATGACTTATAAATTAGACCTAAGTCTAAAATGGGTGAAAAATACGGTAGACTTTAGTCTAAAGAGAATGAAATATTACAATTGATAACAGCTTGATGGCTAATTATCGTAAAGATGATTCTGTTGAACGATTATTTACAAAGCAAATATATTAGAAGTGATAGAATATAAAAAAATCCTATTTTATAGCTATTAAATAAAAGGTTATTCATGGTTTCAAAAATAAAAACGATAAATGCAGCTGCTGCTATAGCGTGCTTAGGCTTTAATGTTAGCGCCGAAGTTCTCGACATAGAAAAATATCAACAAGCAGAATGCCAATTAGCTCAACATACTGAAGCATTAGTTTACGGCACAGTTGAAAAACCCAATTGGACTAAAGACGATAAACTTGTTTATCAAAGCCATACCAAAAATGGCAAACAATTCTTTATTGTTGATACTAAAACAAAAGCCAAGAAGTTAGCTTTTAATCATCAAAAGCTTGCCAAAGCATTAGCAAGCGTTACCGAACAAGATGTTAGCCAAACAGACTTACCTTTTAGTCGAATCGACTTTATATCTGATGGGCTTATTTCGTTAAAAGTAGATAGTAATTTTTACCAATGTAATATTCAGAACTATACCTGCCAAGTAAATGAAAGTGCCGTTAAAAGTAACGAACTCATTGCACCTAATGGTGAACAAGCGGTGTTCATTCGTGAACATAATTTGTGGCTTAGAAACCTTAACGATAATAGCGAAAAGCAATTAACCACAGACGGTATAGAAAACTTTGCTTATGCAACCAATAATGCGGGTTGGATTCGCGGTAAAAAACCGGTAGTAAAATGGTCTCCTGATTCAAAAAAACTAACTACCTTTAAACATGATGGCCGCAATGTTGGTGAAATGGGTATAGTGTCTACTGCGGTAGGACACCCTGAAATTGATGTTTGGAAATACCCATTACCTGGTGATGAAAACATTTTTAAAATCCACCGTGTAGTGATTGATATCGAGAAAGCAAGTGTTGTTGTTCTCGACATGCCTGCAGACGACCATAGATCAACCATAACGGATCATGTTGCAGGTAGCGATGGTAGTTTGTTAGATATTGATTGGTCGAGCGATAGCCGTCATTTTGCCTTTGTTTCATCATCTCGTGATCACAAAAAAGCAACACTAAAGATAGCCGATGCCACCTCAGGCAAAGTTCGAACCGTTTTCACTGAAACAGCTGAGAGTTTTTTCGAATCGGGTGTGAGTAATATTAGCTGGAAGTATCTTGATAAAAGCCATGAGTTTATTTGGTTTTCGCAACGTTCAAACTGGGGACATTTATATTTAGTTGATGCTGAAACAGGCAAGATTAAAAATCAAATAACTAAAGGTGATTGGACCGTTTTAGCTTTACTGAATGTTAACCAAGAAACGGGGGAATTAATTTTTACTGGAGCAGGTAAAGAGGGTGGAGATCCTTATTTTCATTATCTTTACAGTATCAATAAAGATGGCTCAGATTTAACCTTACTAACGCCTGAGAAAAAGCATCACCGCATTACCCTAAGTAAAAGTGCAGATTACTTTTTAGATCGTGTATCTACGCCAACACAACCAGAAACCAGTTTTATTCGCAGTACTATTAATAAGTCAGGCTTTATTGTTGAGCAAATGAATATTGATGATCTAACCGCTACAGGTTGGGAGGCTCCAAGTCCATTTATAGTAAAAGATCGCAATAACGAACATAACATTTACGGATTAATGTATAAACCTAGTGATTTTGACGCCAGTAAGTCATACCCCGTGGTAAATTATTTATATCCTGGCCCACAAGTGGGCAGTATTCGTGGTCGCCACTTCAGATCAGCCAGAGGCGATAATCAAGCCATCGCTGAACTTGGTTTTATCGTTATAGAAATTGACGCTTTAGGTACGCCAGGTCGTTCAAAAAACTTTCATGAATTTTACTATGAAAATATGGGCGACAGTGGCATTCCAGATCAGGTTGCCGCGATTAAACAACTAGCAACAGAAAATAGCTGGATTGATATTAATCGTGTAGGAATATGGGGCCATTCTGGTGGTGGTTTTGCTTCGACTCGCGCTTTATTAACTTACCCTGATTTTTATTCTGTTGCTGTTTCTCAAGCGGGAAATCATGACAATAGAAACTATGCCGATGAATGGGGCGAAAAATATCATGGTTTATTAGTTAAAAATGAAGATGGTACAACTAACTATGACAGCCAAGCTAATCAATTGATCGTAGAAAACCTAAAAGGTAAGTTACTACTAGCACATGGCACAACAGACACAAATGTACCACCATATAACACCTTAGTGGTCGCAGAAGCGTTAATAGCAGCAAATAAAGACTTTGATATGCTTATGCTACCTAATCGCGGCCATGGCTTTGCTAGAGAGCATTACATGATGCGTAAACGTTGGGACTATTTTGTACAACACTTAATGGCTGTAACACCACCAAAAGAGTTTACTTTTAGTAAGTAACTAACATGTTTTAAGTCTATTTTACAAAAAACCGATACCTTATTGATATCGGTTTTTTTATTGTTTTAATAATATATTTAATAGCTATTTTTACCAATAATAGCCAAGGCTCAACACAGTTTCGTCGTTACTTAATATCAGCCTAAAATCTATATATTCATGGTTAAAGTTAACTCTATAACGCGTTTCAGCTTTAACCTTGTATTTAGTTACTTGTTCGTTCTCTAAATACTTTCTTGCTTCAAGATCTACCAAAAAATTCCAATCGTTATTAATTGATTGGTTTAGTGTTAAATTACTAGATATATACACTCGACCTCTATCTAAATAATTTTCGACAAAAGCACCGCCTATATAACCACCAACTGTGGTATTTTCGAGAATAGGGATGGATAAGCCTTTGTTGGCTTTGAAAGTAAAATCTGCACAGTTTGTACACTTGTTGTCCTGTTTTTGAAGACCTAAATACAGCCTCCAAGAGTCGTAACCATCATGAGGTAAACCTGTTGCTTGATTTGATACACTAATAACTTCAAATATAGATAAACCTCTAATGGCAAGTTTATTATTCATATATTCAAGATCTAACTCACCCATTTTAAGAGCACCATTTCTTATATGACCACTTTCAGCATCCAACTGATCATAATATGCAGGTCTAAATTTTATAGCGACACCATTACCTAGCTTTTCATTATGCATAAACCCTAACTGTAAGTAACTTGATGGCCTTGCTAAATGGGGCGATATCGCTAGTTTATCCTTAAACTTCACCTTTTCTGGTGCTAGGTTATATCTATAAGTTAACACCCGCGTATACGATTGCTTATTCAGCTTTACATTGTCTTTATCTACAGAAATTAAGTATTGATAATAATCTAGCAAAGTACTCAAAATTTTAAGCTTTGCTTGAAATACTATTGTTTCTGCGTTTAATAAATTTATTTGCTCAGGGTTCTCAACTATTTTGGCAATTAATAATTTTTCATTGGTATTTAATTGCCAATATTTATTATAAAAACTGGATTGCCTTGATGGAATATACTTAACTCTAGAAACTAACGGCGCACCTTTGTATGTGGCTGAGTTAATAGCGCTAACAACTTCTTGTGGAATCACCCATGGTGCTTTGATTGGTGGTAAATCTATATCGTCAAATAAACTAAAGAGTTCATACATTCTGTAGACACAGTTTTCATCAAAAAAGTAATATATATAATCTTGTTCTATCAACTCCCATATATGAGCGACTAAAAAGTAATAATCATCTTGAGATAAATTTAATTGATACTCCCAAAGATCACGTAATTCATTTTCAAGATAGTTTTGCGTGTGATAATAGTAACTTGAATGCGAAAAGCTTCCATCGTATCCACCAACAACGCCTTTAAGCATATAGCTTATAGGATCTTCATTTTTAGGAACTTTAGCGCCAAAATTTACACTTGTTTCTAATAAGTTAAGTTTTTTATTCTTGTCGCTGTTTAGCTTTAATAGTGTATGACCATAGTATGAAGCTGGGTTTCCTAAGTAACCTGTCGCGAAAATTAAACTTAATGACTGTGTTGACGATAATTTTGACCATGCCAAAAAGTCATGGCATTCAACCTCTTTTACATTAGATAAATCGAATTGCTTTTTTAGCCAATGATATCTAGCAGGGAATCTACATTGCGGGTTTTCTTCAGTAGTATTTTGATGATCGGTGTTTTGAAATGCGTATAAGGTTTTAATTAGCTCCTCTTTCGCTGTTAGCTCTGACATTTCACTAAAATAAAAGCGCTGTGAATGTATATTAATATTACTATTTTCACTATCGAGATTTGGTGAAAGCTTAATCAGCTTTTGCCATTTTTCTGAAGCTGATATTGAGTCAATTAATTCGGTTGGATAATCTAAAATTATAGTTTTTTGAGCAGAAACATCGAAAGTACAACAGTAGATAATTAGGCAGAGCAGAATAGTTTTTAATTGCATAAGAACGGTTTAGCTATAAATAAAAATAGCTGCTTTTTAAGCAGCTATTTATTAAAACAAAAATTACATTAAATTACTGCACAATTTCCAACAACAGTAGAGTTGTTAACTATGTTATAAAGATCTGATGATTTTTGTACCAAGTTTTTATCTTGATAATCAGCTTGGTTAATTGTTTGTACCATATCAGTACGGATACTCGCAGTAACTTCAGTTTGTACGCTGTTGTCACAACCTAGAACACCATACATAGATGCTAAGTGATCGCCTGAACCTTCGGCAATTTCTTCTACAATATTATCATAATTATCAATAATGAATTTCGCCGCGATAATATTTGCGCCACTACATGTTTCTGGGCTTGCTGTAGCAGAAGTAACAGCTGTAGTACCTATATCCCAAATTACATTTGATGTAACAGCTGCCCATTTTGTATCTTTAAATAAAGCAGCGCCGATACCACAATCTGAAAATGGGTTAGGACCCGAACCAGGTGTTTTATCAAAGGCAAATGAATTTACAGAAGATGCACAAAAAGCTATAGCTATAGAACTGATTAATATTTGAGTTTTATTCACAATATATCCCTATTTTATTTTTATTAAGTTTTATTAAAAGCTGTTTAAATTAAACCTTTAGATAATATAAATAAAGACCATATAAATCAACATATTAATATTAACTGTTATATTAGCTAGATAAATTTATTTTTATTCAATTAACACAGGCTGTTAAATATCTATAACTCATTGTTAACCAAATATTAATTATTTACTAACGTTTATCTTCAATATGCAATTTATAAGCAATAAAAAAGCGACTGTTTACCGAAGTAAAAGTCGCTTTGTTGGTCACTAAAACTTAGTGTTAGCTATTTTTTGCTGGTAGCTTGTATTACACGTAACTGTGCAACAGCACGAGCTAATTCAGAAGCTGCTTCTGCATAATCAACGTCATCGCCGTGATCATTCATATGCTTTTCCGCTCGTTCTTTAGCTTCTAATGCTTGTTGCTCATCTAAGTCTGCAACACGTATAGCAACATCAGCTAAAACAGTTACACTATTAGGTTGAACTTCAAGCATACCGCCAGAAAGATAGATAACTTCTTCGTCACCGCCTTTCTTAACGATTCTAGCCATACCTGGTTTTAGTGAGGTCAGCAAAGGTGCATGACCAGGCATAATGCCTAATTCACCTTCGCTACCTGTGATCTGTAATGATTCAATGCTACCAGAAAATAATTCTTCTTCAGCACTTACTACATTAAGATTTACAGAAAGTATTGCCATGTGACCTCCTAATCGGTGATTAACTTATGTTAATCACCAGCCTTCATTACATGTTTTTAGCTTTTTCAGCTGCTTCTTCGATAGAACCAACCATGTAGAAAGCTTGCTCAGGTAAATCATCAAACTCACCTGCAAGTAGACCTTTAAAGCCACTAATAGTGTCTTTAAGAGATACGTACTTACCAGGAGAACCAGTGAATACTTCAGCAACGAAGAACGGTTGAGATAAGAAACGTTGAATCTTACGTGCGCGATTCACTGCTAATTTATCTTCTTCAGATAACTCATCCATACCTAAGATGGCGATGATATCTTTTAGTTCTTTGTAACGTTGTAATGTTGATTGAACACCACGGGCAGTTTCATAATGCTCAGTACCAACTACTAATGGATCTAGTTGACGAGATGTAGAATCTAGTGGGTCAATAGCAGGGTAAATACCTTGCGATGCAATATCACGACTCAATACAACTGTTGCATCTAAGTGAGCAAAGGTTGTAGCTGGAGATGGATCGGTCAAATCATCTGCTGGTACGTATACCGCTTGGATTGATGTGATTGAACCTTTCTTCGTAGAGGTAATACGCTCTTGAAGAACACCCATTTCTTCAGCAAGTGTTGGTTGGTAACCAACAGCTGATGGCATACGACCTAACAATGCAGATACTTCAGTACCAGCAAGTGTGTAACGGTAGATGTTATCTACGAAAAATAATACGTCACGACCTTCGTCACGGAATTTTTCAGCCATAGTCAAACCAGTAAACGCTACGCGTAAACGGTTTCCTGGAGGCTCGTTCATTTGGCCGTAAACTAACGATACTTTATCAAGTACGTTAGAGTCGTTCATTTCATGGTAGAAATCGTTACCTTCACGAGTACGCTCACCTACACCAGCAAATACTGAGTAGCCGCTATGCTCGATCGCGATGTTACGAATAAGTTCCATCATGTTAACGGTTTTACCAACACCAGCACCACCGAATAAACCAACTTTACCACCCTTAGCGAATGGACATACTAAATCGATTACTTTGATACCAGTTTCAAGTAGCTCATTAGACATCGCTTGGTCAGCATAAGCTGGCGCTGCGCGGTGAATTGACCACTTTTCTTCTTCGCCGATTGGGCCAGCTTCATCGATAGGCTCACCCAATACGTTCATGATGCGACCCAATGTACATGTACCTACTGGTACTTGGATGTTATCACCTGTGTTTACTACTGTCAGACCACGACGCAAACCGTCTGATGAACCCATAGCGATAGCACGAACTACACCACCACCTAATTGCTGTTGTACTTCTAGTACTAAGCCTGAAAGGTCACCTTCAGTTATGTTTAACGCGTCATATACCTGAGGTACAGCATCTTGTGGGAATTCTACATCCACAACTGCGCCAATGATTTGGACGACTTTACCTGTACTCATGTTTAATCCTCTAATCTTGTGCTCTTATTTACTAAAAAATAAACAAAGAACCTTTGCTTATACCGCTGCTGCACCAGCACAAATTTCACCCAATTCTTGAGTAATACTTGCTTGACGAGCTTTATTGTATACCAATTGTAAATCATCAATTAAGTCACCCGCGTTATCAGTTGCAGATTTCATTGCAACCATACGAGCGGCTTGTTCACATGCGAGGTTTTCAACCACACCTTGATATACTTGAGATTCTGTATAACGAACTAATAAATGTTCAAGTATTGCTTGAGCATCAGGTTCGTATATGTAATCCCAGCGATGCTTAATAGCGTCATCATCTGACTTAGGCAAAGGTAAAAGTTGATCGATTGTCGGTTTTTGCGTCATTGTGTTAACAAATTTGTTATACACGATGAACAATCTATCGATCTCACCATTGTCATAGGCATTTAACATCACCTTAACACTACCAACTAAGTCAGTAAGTGAAGGGTTGTCACCTAAACCCGAAATTTGTGATACTACTTTAGCGCCTATATTGTTGAAAAATGAAGTAGCTTTAGAGCCCACTACAGCAAATTCAACTTCAGCGCCTGCTGATTGCTGTTTACCAGCATCAGCAAGTACTTGTTTAAACAAGTTAATGTTTAAACCACCACACAAACCACGGTCTGTTGAGACTACGATATAACCTACACGCTTAGCTTCACGTTCAACCATATATGGATGACGATATTCTAGATTACCAAGCGCGATGTGACCGATCACATTTCGCATATTTTCAGCGTATGGACGTGATGAAGCCATGCTATCTTGCGCTTTACGCATTTTACTAGCTGCAACCATTTCCATCGCGCTGGTGATCTTCTGTGTATTTTTAACACTTCCGATCTTCGATTTTATCTCTTTACCACCGGCCATGACTATTCTCCGAAAAGGTTAACTAAATTACCAAGTTTGAGTAGCTTTGAAAGCTTCAATCGCTTTCGCTAAACCAGACTCGATATCTTTGTTATAGTCGCCTTTTTCATTGATTGTAGCCATCAACTCAGCGTGCTCATTGTTTACGTATGAACGTAATGCATCTTCAAAATCAACAACTTTGTTGATTGCGATATCATTTAAAAAGCCTTTTTCTGCGGCAAATAATGATACAGCTGTTTCAGCAACTGACAATGGGCTGTATTGCTTTTGCTTCATTAATTCAGTAACACGTTGACCATGCTCTAATTGAGCACGAGTAGCGTCATCTAAATCTGATGCAAACTGAGCAAACGCGGCTAATTCAGCATATTGTGCTAAGGCTAAACGTATACCACCACCTAATTTCTTGATGATTTTCGTTTGAGCAGCACCACCAACACGTGATACAGAAATACCAGCGTTAACAGCAGGACGAATACCTGAGTTAAATAGGTTAGATTCTAAGAAAATCTGACCATCGGTAATTGAGATTACGTTAGTTGGTACGAATGCAGATACATCACCCGCTTGCGTTTCAATGATAGGTAAGGCAGTTAATGAACCTGTTTTACCTTTTACTTCACCGTTAGTAAAACGTTCAACGTATGCTTCGTTTACACGAGCAGCACGTTCAAGTAAACGACTGTGAAGATAGAAAACGTCACCTGGATATGCTTCACGGCCTGGCGGACGACGTAAAAGTAATGAAATTTGACGGTAAGCAACAGCTTGTTTCGACAAATCATCATATACGATTAGTGCATCTTCACCGCGGTCACGGAAGTATTCGCCCATAGTACAGCCAGAATATGCTGACAAGTACTGTAGTGCAGCAGCTTCGGCAGCACCAGCAACAACAACGATAGTATTATCTAACGCGCCGTGCTCTTCTAATGAGCGAACTAAGTTAGCAACAGTAGAGGCTTTTTGGCCAATAGCTACGTATACACACTTAATACCAGTATTTTTCTGATTGATGATTGCATCTAATGCGATAGCAGATTTACCAATTTGACGGTCACCAATGATAAGTTCACGTTGACCACGACCAATTGGAATCATTGCATCGATTGATTTAATACCTGTTTGAACAGGCTCATCAACAGATTTACGATCGATTACGCCTGGTGCCATCATTTCAACTGGAGCAAAACCATCGTTATCGATAGGTCCTTTACCGTCAATTGGCTCACCAAGAGTGTTTACAACACGGCCTAATAGACCACGTCCTACTGGTACTTCTAAAATTCGACCAGTACATTTTACTTTAACGCCTTCAGCTAGATCCGCGTAAGGACCCATAACTACCGCACCGACCGAATCACGGTCAAGGTTTAACGCGATAGCAAAGCGATTGCCAGGAAGTTCAATCATCTCACCTTGCATTACATCTGCAAGGCCGTGAATACGAATGATACCGTCAGTTACAGAAACGATAGTACCTTCATTACGAGCTTCACTAACTACGTCAAACTGTTCAATACGACTTTTGATCAGTTCAGCGATTTCAGTGGAATTCAGTTGCATACTCTGTTCCCCGTTAGGATTGCATTGTTGTTGCTAAGCGGTTCAATTTACCTCGTACTGAACCATCTATTACCATATCACCAGCTTTTATTACTAAGCCAGAGACTACGTTTGCATCAATATTACAATTAAGTTTTACTTTTCGAGCCAAACGCTTTTCAAGCGCAGCGCATAATGTAGTTTCTTGTTCAGCTGTTAATTTAACAGCTGAAGTTACATCCACAGACAATGTTTTCTCATGTTCAGCTTTTAATTCGCGAAACTGAGTAACAACCTGTGGTAGCACCAATAAACGTTGATTTTCAGCCATAACTTTAATTAAGTTTTGGCCATTGCTATCAAGTTGAACATCACAGACTTTTAAAAATATGTCTTGTGCTTGTTCTACTGACGCACCACCAGAAAGGTATTCATTAATGGTGGCATCGCTAGCAACTTCTGCAGCGAAAACTAGCATTTCTAACCAGCTTTCAATTGCATTTGCTTCGATAGCAAAATCAAACGCCGCTTTAGCGTAGGGACGAGCGATGGTTGTCAATTCAGACATAAGCTCATTTCCCTCTAAAGTTCAGCTACAAGTTTATCTAAAATGTCGCTATGTACAGCGGCATCAATTGAACGCTCAAGAATTTTCTCGGCACCAGCAACAGCAAGAACAGCTACTTGTTGACGTAGTTCTTCTCTAGCTTGGTTACGTTCTGTATCAATTTCTGCATGACCTGACGCTAAGATTTTTTCTTTCTCAGCTTGTGCCTTCACTGCAGCTTCTTCAATTATTTGAGCTTCACGCTTTTTAGCAGCTTCAACAATACCAGCTGCTTGCGCTTTAGCGTCTTTTAATTGTGCTGTAGCTTTTTCTTGAGCAAGCTCAAGATCTTTAGCGGCACGGTCAGAAGCAGCAAGTCCATCAGCAATAACTGCTTGACGTGCTTCGATGGCACCAATAATTGGTGGCCATACGTACTTCATACAAAAAATTACGAATACGATAAATGCGATTAATTCACCAATTAAGGTCATATTAAGATTCATTTATGTATCTCCTATTTAAATTCGCGGTTAAAAAACAACTTAAAAAATTAAGCACCAACTGCGAATAATAGGTATAAGCCGATAGCAACACCGATCATCGCGATAGCATCGATAAGACCCGCTACGATGAACATTTTAACTTGAAGTTGAGGTGCCAATTCAGGTTGACGTGCAGCAGACTCTAGGAATTTGCCACCAAGTAAACCAAAACCAATCGCAGTACCAAGAGCACCTAGACCGATTAATAAAGCAACAGCGATATATAACATATTTATCTCCGATTATTTAAAGTTATAAAGTTAAAAAAACTAAGGTTAAAAAAAACTATTTTGGGCATCCTGCCCTTAACTCCTAAGAGTTAAAAAAATTAATGATCTTCGTGCGCTAAACTCAAATATAGAATTGTTAGCATCATAAAGATAAACGCTTGTAATGGGATAACCAACAAGTGGAAAGCAGCCCATAAAAAGTGTACTGGCAATTGGAATAAACCAATTGTCGCAATTAATAAGAAAATTAATTCACCTGCATACAAGTTACCAAACAGACGTAGTGCTAATGATAACGGACGAGCAAGTAAAGTAACCATCTCTAAAATAAAGTTAACCGGGTAAAGTGACCAATGGCCAAATGGTTGAGTTGTTAGTTCTTTAATGAACCCACCAACACCCTTTACTTTAATTGAATAGTAAATAATTAGCACAAATACACCTAATGCTAATGCAAAGGTCATATTAGGATCGGTAGTTGGTACGGCTTTCATGTAGTGCACACCAAACAGCTCAAAAATACGTGGTATTAAATCAACCGGTACCCAATCCATCGCGTTCATTAACAATACCCATACAAAAATGGTTAATGCCAAAGGTGCGATTACAGGGTTTTTACCGTGAAACGTACTTTTAACGCTATCGTCAACAAATTCGACAATCATTTCAACAGCACATTGCCACTTACCAGGAACACCTGTAGTTGCTTTTTTTGCTACTGCACGAAATGATAAAATGAAAACCAAGCCCAAAAATATTGACCAACCTAAAGTATCTATATGAAGGGCCCAAAAGCCTTCTCCAACAGTTAGATTCTGAAGGTGATGTTTAATATATTCTTGGCTAGTAATTTCAGCACCTGAAGCCATATTAATTATCCCAATGATTAAAGTTTAAAGTATAAATTCTGGTTGCCGCTAATATTTAATAACAAATGGTGTTATCAAAGGTAAAGCCACAACTAAACAAAAACTACTGAAAAAAGCTATTGGCTCTATCGCTAAAAATCTGAAGGCTAGCGCAAATAAAACGGCCGTTAATACAATTTTCAATTTTTCGCCACTATAAAAGGAATCGAGTACCTTTTCTGACGATCTTGCTCCAGCATATTTAAATGCTTTATAAGCAAAGACAAAATTAGGGATTATACTTATAGCACCACCGGCTAATACCGATATTGCGTAAGATAATCCCCAAATAAAATATGTTGCTATACTGCAAGCTAAAACGACGATCACGGATATCAAAATTTGCGTAAAAGCAAATATTCTGCCTGGCTTAGCTAACGTATTGTTAATATATAAACTCACCAGTAGCTCCGTACGAAAAATTTCGTATTACTTACAGTTTTTTAAAGAAAAATAATCCTCTTCAAAAAGCCGACGCAAGTATACTGAATTACAGACTGAATGCAACATAATAGGGCAAGCATTGCTGACATATTCTGCTATTTAGCTACACTAGATGAATAAATTACTACTTAGGTATTATACATTATTGAAACTTTGATTTTGTACCGTTAGGTTGATAAAAACTCTAACTATAGTCAGTTTTATCTTATCAATATTATTTTACTTCAATAATGTATTTAAATTTGTTAACGGTCATCTTCAAAAGGAGTTAAATCGGGAAACAATCCCATCAAGTTCAGATAAATCACTATATGAAATAACCAACTTACCTTTGCCTTTTTTATTGTGACTTATTACTACAGCTGAACCTAATTTTTCAGATAAGTTCTGCTCTAACGCTTTCGTGTTAGGATCTTCCGGCTTTTCTTCTATTTCTTTTGGCGGTTGTTGTACTTTCTTAATTAATGCTTCAGTTTCACGAACGTTCAATTCTTTAGCAACAACAATACGTGCTGTATTGGTTTGAATATCATTATCTAGAGCCAATAAAGCTCGAGCGTGTCCCATTTCAATATCGCCATGTTCAAGTAACGTTTTAACTTCACTGTTTAGGTTATTCAAACGTAATAAATTGGTTACGGCCGTTCTTGACTTTCCAACAGCATCTGCCACTTCTTGGTGCGTTAGTTCAAATTCAATTAACAACCGTTCTAAAGCAATAGCTTCTTCCATTGCATTTAAATCTTCGCGTTGAATATTTTCAATTAATGCTATTGCTACTGCCGCCTCATCAGGAACATGTTTAATTAAACAAGGAACTGTATCTAATTCTGCTAATTGTGCCGCTCGCCAACGTCGTTCACCGGCAATAATTTCATAACTATGTTCGCTTACAGGGCGAACAACTATAGGCTGAATAATACCTTGAGATTTTATTGAATTGGCCAAATCGTCTAATGCCTCTGCAGACATATCCTTTCTTGGCTGGTATTTACCTGGATGAAGTTGTTCTATAGGTAAATTTTGTAATTCTGCATTTTTATTTGTTGGTTCATTATTTTCACTGGCATTCACAGGTGAGCTTTCAGATGGCTTTGTTAGTAATGCATCAAGACCGCGTCCTAGACCTCTACGTTTTGTTTGACTCATGATATTCCTTATTGCTCAGTAGTTTCTTGCGGTGTAGGTTGCTTTTTTTGTTCTGCGCGTCTTAAAATTTCACCAGCTAAAGCCAAATATGCTTTTGCACCCGTTGATGACTTGTCGTAATACATTACTGGCGCACCAAAACTTGGTGCTTCGGCTAAACGCACATTACGAGGTATTACGGTGCGATATAATTTATCGCCAAAATGACGCTTTAATTGTTCAGAAACATCATTGGCTAGTCGGTTACGTGGATCGTACATGGTACGTAAAATACCTTCAATATGAAGCTTGCCATTAACAACGGTTGTTAGCTGTGAAATAGTATCCATTAAGGCTGTAAGACCTTCCAAGGCATAATATTCGCATTGCATTGGCACCAGCACTGAATCAGCGGCGGTCATCGCATTTACTGTCAGCATATTTAAAGAAGGGGGACAATCAATAATAATATAATCGTAATCTTTTTTTACTTTTGACAAAGCGTTCTTTAAGCGGTGCTCTCTAGAATAAACTTCCATTAACTTAATTTCAGCAGCCGTTACATCACTATTAGCAGCAATAAGATCATAAACCCCTGCAGTATTTCTACAAACAACTTCATCAAATGGACGCTCTTCAATAAGTAGTTCATAACAAGTTGCTGGCACTTCGTATTTATCAATACCACTGCCCATGGTAGCGTTACCTTGTGGATCAAGATCGATCAGTAAAACTTTCCTTTTAGTTGCCGCTAAAGATGCAGCAAGATTGACCGAGGTTGTCGTTTTACCGACACCACCTTTTTGATTTGCAACCGCGATTATTTTTCCCACAGGAACCTCAATTACTTTCTGATCAAAAGCTTATTATTATTTATGATTTCACTAATTCAATCAAATGGCGTTCGCCTTCTAATTGAGGCACAACAATAGTATAACTATTTTCAACGGTTATATTATTAGGTAATACCGATATTTCTTCAGTCGGATAGATCCCTTTTAATGCTAGGAACCTGCCTTGATCTTTACTCACCAAATGTTCACACCAAGTTACCATATCGATTAATGAAGAAAATGCTCTACTTAATACACCATCAAAAGGTTGTTCTGGATGATATTCTTCAACTCTAGACTTAACCGGTGTTACATTTTCAAGTTTTAATTGAAAAACAACTTGTCGTAAAAAAGTTACTCTTTTGCCTAAACTATCTAATAATACGAATTTTCGCTCTGGATACAAGATAGCCAATGGAATACCTGGTAATCCTGGCCCGGTGCCAACATCGATAAATGATTGACCTTTCAGTAAAGGACCGACCATTAAACTATCCATAATATGTTTTATGATCATATCTTTTGGATCGCGAACTGATGTTAAGTTGTATGCCTTATTCCATTTATTTAATAATTCAACATATTGGATAAGTAAAGAAACTTGTTCATTAGAAACCTCAAGTGAGGTTTCTTTAATCAAGGAAACGAGTTGTTCAGACAATGTCATAAGGCGAAAACTTTTATATATGCTGACTATTTAGGCACTTTTGCGTAATAAGCCATGTTTTTTAAGATATACCAATAATAACGAAATTGCTGCTGGAGTAATACCAGAAATACGCGATGCTTTACCGATAGTTTCAGGACGAGTATCTGTAAGCTTTGCAACAACCTCATTTGACAAGCCAGAGATTTGCGAAAAATCAAAGTCAAAAGGAATTAATGTATTCTCATGACGTTTCTTTTTTTCTATTTCATCAAGCTGACGATCAATATAACCAGCATATTTTATTTGTATCTCAATTTGTTCTGCTGCTTGCTTATCAGCTAACGCAGGTCCTAAACCTTCAATAGAAACGACATCTTCATATCTAACTTCTGGTCGTCTAACGAGATCTTCTAAGCTATTTTCACGACTTAGAGGCGTTTTCAACAATTCATTTACTTGTGCAATAGCGGGGTGATCCTTTTGTATCCAAGTAGATCGTAAACGTTGACGTTCTAATTCAACATTTTCCATTTTTTCATTAAAACGCTGCCAGCGTTTTTCGTCAACTAAACCGAGAGCACGACCTTTTTCTGTTAAACGAATATCGGCATTGTCTTCACGCAACAATAAACGATATTCAGCGCGAGAAGTAAACATACGGTAAGGTTCTTTAGTGCCTAATGTCGCTAGATCATCAATAAGAACCCCCATGTAAGCTTGATCTCGAGTAAGTATTAATTCATCTTTTCCTTGTACTCTTGCCGCAGCATTAGTTGCAGCTACAAGACCTTGAGCTCCCGCTTCTTCATAGCCGGTAGTGCCATTAATCTGGCCTGCAAAATACAAGTTTTCAAGAAACTTGCTTTCTAGTGTTTGCTTTAAATCACGTGGATCAAAAAAGTCATATTCAATTGCATAACCTGGTCGAGTTATATGAGCATTCTCAAAACCTTTTATTGATCTAACAAGATCCATTTGCACATCGAATGGTAAGCTAGTTGAAATACCATTTGGGTAAATTTCATGGGTATTTAACCCTTCAGGTTCGACAAATATTTGATGGCTATCTTTTTCAGCAAAGCGATGTATTTTATCTTCGATTGAAGGGCAGTAGCGTGGACCAATACCTTCAATAACACCTGTGTACATAGGCGATCTATCTAAACCTGATTTTATAATCTCATGGGTTTTAGCGTTGGTATGCGTTATAAAACAAGATACTTGTTCTGGATGATCTTCTGTTGATCCCATGTAAGAAAATACTGGGCGCGGATCATCACCAGCTTGTTCTGTCATCACTGAAAAATCAAGCGTTCGTGCATCTAATCGTGGTGGCGTTCCGGTTTTTAAACGATCTATCCTAAATGGCATATCTCGTAAGCGTGATGCAAGATTTACACTGGCAGGATCACCCGCTCTACCACCTTGGTAATTATTAAGCCCTATGTGTATTTGGCCAGCAAGGAAAGTACCTACCGTTAGTACAACGCTCTTAGCTTTAAATTTCAATCCCATTTGGGTTGATACACCAACGATCTTATTATTCTCTAAAATTAGATCATCACAAGGTTGTTGGAATATTGTTAAATTTTCTTGATTTTCTAAATAGTTACGAACAAAGTTTCGATACAAATTACGATCAGCTTGTATTCGAGTTGCACGAACCGCAGGGCCTTTACTCGCATTTAAAGTTCTAAATTGGATCGCAGCATGGTCAGCTGCCGTCGCCATTAAGCCGCCTAAGGCGTCAATCTCTTTAACTAAATGACCTTTACCAATACCGCCAATAGCTGGATTACAAGACATTTGGCCTAGCGTATCAATGTTATGCGTTAACAATAAAGTTTTACATCCCATGCGCGCAGCTGCAAGTGACGCTTCGGTTCCAGCATGACCACCACCAACTACAATTACGTCATAAGACTCTTGATACCACATAAATTAATGACCTTTGATTATTTCTATTTAAAAATTAAGAGCGATATTTTAACGCTTTTTTTAGCTGAGGGGAATGATCTAATTTAGGAAAAGATCCAAGCTTGATCC
>NZ_BAAJLU010000020.1:0-57266 GCF_057550865.1 Colwellia sp. NW0002-52-1
TGCGGCACAGTGATCCCGTGCAAAAAGGCCGTTATTACAAATTAAACTTTGTTTTAGTTCAGCCTAAAGCGGGTGGCGTGTTTGAGTGTTCAAACTGCATTTTAAACCTGTTTAACAGAGTTTATTTATTTCGTCCTGATAAGTATGAGCACAGTGTTTCAAAAATTGAATCGGGTAAACGCGTGTTGTTGAGTTTTGCTTTGAATATTTAACCAAAGCTTATTATAGCTGGGCAAACTGACGAATTAAGTTATGGTAAACATTATGCAAATTGTCTAACTCTGTACGTGAGGTTTTATTCTCTTTGATCAAGGCTTGAATAGTTTGATCTAACTGGTAGAGATTTTGGCGAATAGTGGCGTCAGATATCATGCTCTGCATCCAGGTAATGGCGGCTATTCTCTGCCCTTGCGTAACTGCGGTAACTTTATGCAAGCTACTTGAAGGGTATACCACCGCGTAACCTGCCGGCAATTTGATTGACTGCTGACCGAATTCAGTAGAAATAATTAATTCGCCACCTTGATACTCTTCAGGCTCACTTAAAAATGTGGTCATTGACATATCACTGCGCAATACTTCTGAGCTATCAGGCATTCTCATAATTGCTGCATCTACATGATAACCATATTCTTGAGTTTCGCTAAAGCGATTAAAGCAAGGTGGGAATATTTTATTAGGTAAAGCGGCTGATACTATTTTTGGCGTTTCACCAATACGCGACAACAGCTGATTAGCTAATTGGCGCACATTGGTATCATTGGCATCAGCCTGATTGTTATTTTTTACCGAAGCCGCCATACCCATCGCCGTTTTACTACCGTCACCCCAAGGGGCGTTAGTAAGTTGTTGACGAAAAGCACTTACGTCTTCTTTAGATAATATTTTTTCTATAACAATCATAACTACACTTTACCTATTTAACTCAATTTATATATGTTTCTTACATGAGTTAAGGTTTATTTAAAACTCATATGTTGCCGTAAGTTTTGTGCTTGAAGCGCTACCTAAGTACATAAATGCACCCGAACGATAAGCGGCTGTAAAGTATTCTTCATTAAAAACGTTACCAATATTTAATCTAAAGGTTAAATCGTCGGTTGCGTAATAATTAGCAAACAAGTTAACAACTTGATAGCTTGGTACAACAATGCTGTATTGTTCGTTTTCGCTGTCGTAACCTGCGGCTGTATCAGGTTGGCCTGCATACATTTCACTTTGATAAGCGTAATCGCCGCCAACAACAAACGATTCATTAAGTTGATATCTTAACTGCAAATAAACACTTTTTTCAGCAAAGTTACTTAATGCTAAGCCAATGCTTTCATCGTTTATTGAGTCTAACACTTCAGAATCCATAGATGTAGCAGAGAACTGAACACTTAGGTTTTCAGTAATATCGCCTACAAAGCCAATTTCAATACCTTTTACTCTATTCTCACCGGTATTTAATGTTCCTAATGTTGCGTAGTCATCATCACCTACACTTTCCATTACATCATCTTTTGTAATTTGGAAAATCGACGCGCTGAACATAAAGTTATCGTCTAACAACATTAACTTAGTACCAAGCTCAATGTTTTCAACACGCTCTGGATCTGAATCAGGAACTTGTGTCGCACTACCACAAACACCGCCATAGCCACAGTTTGCGCCTAGGTCAGTTTCACCACCATTAATATTGGTTGCAGTACTGTAATTGGCATAAACATTAACGTCTTCTGAGAAATCATAGATTATGCCAAAGTTGCCATTGTACATAGTATCTGAGTATGCATAAAGTGCTGATGTACCACCACTTGTTGCTTCATTACTGTAGTCAAAGTTATCTAACCTTGCACCGTAAAAAATATCAAGTTTATCGGTTAAATGTACTGTGTCTAACATGTAAGCTGAAATAGTTTCAATATCTAGCACCGCATCGTTATCGCCACGGCTATATGTTCTACCCATTAATTGATCTAAGTTATCAAGCTGTTGGCCTTCAGCGTCGATAATACAATAACCAGGGCTATCACCACGTCGACCCGATGTTATACAGTTTGTAGGGTTTTCATAATTAATGTCATACACACCATTTTTAACGCTTTCATCAGTGTATTCAACACCAAAAACAAAGTTATGTTCTAAATCTAAAACGTTGGTATTCCAGAACAAGTTAAACTGTGTGCTAGCATAAGAAACGTCTTGATAACCTTGGTGCGTACTTAAACCTATAGTTGCTGCACCAGGCGCTACCGGATCACTATCTGCACGTGTAGTACCACTTGCGCCGGTAGTTATATAACCATTTTTTGTATCGCCAAAACGCGTAGCATTATAAAGGGTAACATTGTCGTTAATTTCATATTCTGTACGTAAGGTAAAGGTTTTTACTTCAGAAGTTAAAAAGTCTGACTCTTGTGAATAAACCGGGATATCTTTAACAGGTTTACGTGCATCACGGTCGAAATAACTACCTAAGTCAGGTACATCTTCTGCATCTAAATAATAGCCATCTGCAGTAATCGATAAGGCTTGTGTTGGAAGATAAACAGCAGAGATTTGTACGCCATTTCTTTCATTAGAAACGCCTTCACGGTCTGGCTTATCTTCATCAGAAATTAACGCATTCAATCTAACCGCACTGTTCTCTGTTAACGGTAAGTTATAATCGAGTGTTACGCGTTTATACTCATCAGTACCTATACCGGCATCAACACGACCAAAGTTATAATTTACAGAAGCTTTCTTAGTAATACTGTTAACAGCACCGCCTGAAGAGCCTCGACCTGCAAACGTTGAACTTGGCCCTTTGGTAATTTCAACACGCTCGGTAGCAAAGCTTTCTCGCGTGCTCATACCGGGATCTCTTAAACCATCAACAAAAACATCACTGCGCGCTTCATGACCACGAATAATATAACGATCACCAAAAGCGTTACCGTTTTCGCCTGTACCTAAAGTAATACCCGCTTGTGCTGAAAGTATATCTTTAAGATCAGTTTTACCGGCTTCAATAATTTGGTCTTGCGTTAAAACGGTGATCATTTGCGGCGTATCAACAAGTTCAGCAACACGACGAATATCGCCAGACTCATCATGTAAATAAACAGAGGTTTTAGCACCATGAACTTTAATTAATTCAATTGCTTCATCTGACTTATTAATTTCTTTAGATTCGCAAACAACAGCACTGTCTTTATCACAGTTTTCTACGTTGTTTGCTGCATATGCGTTTGTACCGCTAAATACCAATGCCGCCGCTACTGCTTGAGCACCCAATGTCATTTTATTTCTTTGTTGAAGTTTTTGTTGAGAGTTCATGTTTTTTATACTTTTATTGAGAGTCTTAATTAGTGAGAACAAGATACTAACTAACAATAAAGACTAATGCAAATGATAATCAATCTTATTTGCGTTAGTTTTTGAGCTTTTTATGATGAATGTTGTATAGCTACTTAACTTGCTCTTTTTATGTGCAATTTTATAAGCACTTATCGACAATCTTTAAAGAGTAGCTCATGGTTAGCAAGCTATACACCACTAACTAAGCGATAATGGTTAACGATACTCCATTCATATGAACTTCAATTAACGGACTATAATTACGCTTTAAGCTTGGCTGTGCTTTATTGGCGAATAGATAACGCACAAGAACCTATGGTTTTTACGGAAAGGTTTTATTTGCATAAAACATATCTAAACCTAGTGCTTTAGATGTTTTACATCGCTATTAAATGATATAAAACAATGTAAAATCATATAAAACAATAACTAACTTATCAGTTTAGCTTTATTAATTAACTCGGCTACTAAACACTAATTAGCCCAAAAGGACTTAACGTGAATATCAATACCGCAAAATCAGTGCTACAAAATACTTTCGGTTATGCTGATTTTCGCCATCAACAAGCAAACATTATTAATGAATTACTCAATGGCGCTGATGTATTCACCCTCATGCCAACAGGTGGCGGAAAATCATTGTGTTATCAAATTCCAGCAATAGTATTGCAAGGTGTTGGCATTGTGGTATCACCTCTTATTGCCTTGATGAAAGATCAAGTAGATGCTTTAAAATTACAAGGGGTAAAGGCTGAGTTTTTAAATTCATCACAAAATTATGAAGAGCAACGCCGCGTTGAGCAGCTTATTGTCTCGGGTAATATCGACTTAGTCTATGTTGCGCCAGAAAGGCTCTTAAGTGACTATTTTCTTTCACTGCTTGACCAAGCCCCTATCGCCTTATTTGCTTTTGACGAGGCACATTGTGTATCGCAGTGGGGACACGATTTTAGGCCTGAATATCAACAACTATCCATCATAAGTACTCGCTACCCTAACACGCCAAAAATTGCGTTAACCGCGACAGCAGATCTAAAAACCCGTGAAGAAATCGTACAGGTTTTAAACCTAGCTAATGCGAAAATTTTTGTGCATAGCTTTGACAGACCCAATATTCAATATCGTATTAGTGAACATAAAAACAGTAAAGAACAGCTTTTAAAGTTTATTAATAGCGAACACGAGAACGACGCCGGCATTGTCTATTGCCTGTCACGCAAATCTGTTGAAACAACCGCTCAGTGGTTATGCGAACAAGGAAAAACAGCGTTACCTTATCATGCAGGCTTAGCCACTGAAGTTAAAGATAATAACCAGCAACGTTTCCTCAGAGAAAACGGCATTATTATTGTCGCCACTATTGCTTTTGGTATGGGTATTGATAAACCCGATGTACGCTTTGTAGCGCATTTAAATTTACCTAAAAGCATAGAAGCTTATTATCAAGAAACAGGACGCGCGGGCCGAGATGGTATGCCAGCTAACACTTGGCTGGCCTATGGAATGCAAGATGTTATAAAACTAAAGCAAATGGCGAGTCAAAGTGATGGTAATGAACAGTTTAAGTTTATAACACAACGCAAAATAGACGCCCTACTGGGCTACTGTGAAGTTAGCTCATGTCGCAGACAAGTATTGTTAAATTACTTCGGTGAAACCTTAGCTGAGCCTTGTGGCAATTGTGATAATTGTTTAACGCCTCCAACAACTTGGGATGGCACCAGCGCGGCTCAAAAAGCGCTTTCTACGGTTTATAGAACCGGTCAACGATTTGGTGTGGGTCATCAAATTGATGTACTTACCGGGAAAGTAACCCCGAAAATTACCAGTTTCAAGCACGATCAACTCTCTACTTTTAATATAGGTAATGAACTTAAAGCCATGCAATGGCAAACGGTGTTTAGGCAACTCATTTCCATGGGATTTTTAGCGGTTGAAATGGATTATGGCGTATTAAAGCTCACCGAGAAAGCAAGGCCGCTATTAAAAGGTGAATGTAGCATTGAGCTTAAAGTACAAAAATATAAAAACACTAAACCGGCTCAAAACAAAAAACAAAGTATTGAGAATGATTTAACAACATCAGAATTGGCTAGTTTCGATAAGCTTAAGCAACAGAGAGCACTTTGGGCAAAAGAGCGAAACGTACCAGCCTATGTGGTTTTTCATGATGCCACATTAATAGATATTGCCCGAACAGCCCCTAAAACCTTGAGTCAGTTACTTGCCGTAAATGGGCTAGGTAAAACTAAACTTGAGCTATATGGAGATAAAATTATTTCGTTATTAAGCTAAATGTTAAGCTAAGATTTAATATAAGTTTTAACTTTATTTGAACTCAAGTGTTAACCTTATTTGAATTCAAGATTTAAATAAGGTTATCTTCTATATGACGCTATCAATTTGTCCTGGCGATGTAAGAAGGCTTAACAGGCTGATAATAAACGAGCAAATTAAAGCTACTAATAACCTATAATTCAATAACTTGCTATTGAACCGATAACAAAAAGAGTAAATGATTTATGCATTATTCTCAGCTATTTAAAAACACAGGCATTTATACCAGCCCAAGAATAAATTTAAAGATATCTCTGGCTTCATACTTTAAGAATTCTGCAGCCTTTATCTGTTTAATATTGTTAACCGCTTGCGGCGGAGGCTCTGAAGAAAGACCTTGCGCTCGCTCAGAAGATGCATGCCTTATAATTGATCCGCCTCCAGTTGAAATATGGTGGGATGCACTAATAACTGACTTCTCTGAAGATCCCGACAGACCAATCATTAGTTTACTTGGCGAAAAAACTATCATACTTGCACTCGGTGATAATTATATTGAAGCAGGCGCCACAGCAATTGATCAACAAGATGGTGATCTAACAGCAGCAATTGAGATTAATGGCCAAGTAAATAACGCAGAAATAGGTGATTACCTTGTTAGATATTCAGTAACCGACAGCTCGAGTAAGTTGGCGATAGAAAAAATCAGGATGGTTCGTGTAATTGGAAATACAGCAGAAAACTTTTCTCGTCGCCCTATCGGTAGCACCATTGCAAACTTCAGTTACCTAGAACACCTACCTGTTGATTATGGCCAAACAGCTATGCAACCCCCCTTAATGATCTATTTACATGGCGGCGGCGGAAATTTAGAGTTTACCGATACTACAGATCCAACACTCGCACTTGAAGCCGTGATTGATAATTACGGTATTCCAAAACTTATTGAAGATGGTCAATGGGATAGCACGTTACCATTTGTCGTATTAGCCCCACATTTAGGTTCGGTGCCAAGCGCAGGATACAAAGAAAGATTAGACGCTTTTGTTGAATATGCTATTCGTGCCTACGATATTGACAGTGCGAGAATATATTTAACAGGCTATAGTCAGGGCGGTTTTTTAAGTGCAGCTTACGCTAAAGATTTTCCTGAAAAAATTGCCGCAGTTGCTGCAGTGTCGCCTGCTTTTGCTGATGAAGTAGATCCTTTAGCAAATAATTTTTGCGATATTGAACGTGTGCCTTTATGGCTGTTCCACGCCACTAACGACGAAGTCATTCCTTTTAATAATACCATTAAGGTTTACCGTGCTATTTTAGATAATTGCCAAGCACTAACATTACCCAAGCTATCACTTGTTATTGGCGCAGAGCACGCTATTCATCATGCTGTATTCAATCTAGAAGCATTAGAGGGCGGATTTGCTCAAGCGGTTTATGACCCTAGATTTGACACTTATGGTATGAGTATTTATCAATGGTTACTTAGCCACAATCTAGAAAATAGATAAAATAACCGACAAAGTAATAGTAGGAGTAGTAAGAGGAGAAACTAAGCAGTTTAACTCATGTGGCTTGCCTCAAAAGTCTTGAGAATATCTCTTGCGCATGAGTAACTGTTTTAAGTTAAAAAGTTACTTATCCTCATTACTAGAAATTTTTATTACTTTAGGGCGATAAAGAAACCCAAGCACACCGCCAAAAAGGTGCTTATACATAGCTTGAATTTCTTCTTGGTTGATATTGCCGTTAAGGGTTAGCATTTCAAGCCGCTCTTCAGGCTCTTTAACAATGTAGCCTGAAGCACTAAAACCATTTTTTTGATAGAAGGCTTTGCGCTTTACTCTTTGTTGGTAGTTTGCCGAGTCTTGGGTAAGCTCTTCTATATTAAGTACAATTCTATTTCTGGCGAACTTTTCTTTCATTGCATCTATAACTTTGCTGCCATAGCCGTTAGAACGATAATCTGCAGAGATCGCAAAAAAGTGCACAAACACTATATCTTTGTACGCTGTGATATAAAGCAAGCCAATCCATAGGTTATTTTCATAAAGCACGCTAAAGCCTGGTTTGCCTTTTCTCATCATAAATTTGAGCATCCATGATGGAACATGTCTAACCGTAGTAAAGGCTTCTTTATAAAGCTCGATTACCTCAGCAAAGTTAGCATCAGATTTAGAGAGCGGCTTAAATTTAATGCTCATGATTTTCCTTCCACTGTTTTTTCATTCCAACTTAAATAACTAATGCTGAACCCGTGCTGATTTAATGCAGAGTTAATGCCCAATTACCATTATAGGTTCGATCATTAAAGGTTGAAGAAGAGCTCGACTGTACACTTCTATTAATTCTAACCAAGCGCGAACCTTGTACATGAAATTGTGAGGTAATTTCACTCTCTGCAGTCATAGAGAAAAAGATATATGCACTGCCCACTTAAACGAGTTTCAACAGGCACACCTTGCGCATTAATCAATACTTTATAACTACCTTTAAATTTATCGACATAACCGCGAGTTTTCTTATCATCAATAAAGCTCTCTAATGGTAATTCAAAATCTAGTACCCTGACTTGTTGACCCAAATATTCTATTTCGGTCTCGCCTCTTAATTTACCTTTGGCAATAGCATCTAAAATTTTCTGTGCCGATGAAAGTATTGGAATTAAAGATGATGCTGACAATATTTCTGCGCCATTTAACGCCGGTGTATCTGCATTTTCGTCAGCTAATTTAAGTTTGTTTTCTTGTGCTATTCGCACTAAAACATCTTTTGAATATCGAATATCTAAGCCTGCATTACTTTCAGAAAGTGTCGATTTTATCGCGCCTGTTTTTAGTTTTTTATCTTTACCTTCCCCCCTAGATTCTTCAAACGAAACGTTAAGGTCGCCTGAAATTGGATGACTACCATCGAGTTTAACCAAGGCTTGTTGTAAGTCTGACAAACTATCGGCCCGAACATTCTGAGTAAAAGTAATGGCTAACAAGGCTAAAAGTGATGCTTGAATATAATTAAATCTCATAAATTCCCTATTATTAATTTGGAGCAGCGTATTTAATTAATACTCAGTGTTTATACCTAAATCTGCCTAAACAATTCAACAACTATTGCTTCAACAAATGTTACTAAGTATTTCTTTTTATTTAAAATGCTTGTTTAATGGCTGAGCTTAATAAAGGTTGGAGTACCAAAGTCAGTGTATTGCACTTTAGAATAAAGCACATTTTATTACATTTGGTATAAGATCAAAAAAGCCCACATCAAGTGGGCTTTTACAGTAAAACTAATGTTTACATCATTTCAACAGCAATTGCGGTTGCTTCACCGCCACCTATACATAAAGATGCAAGACCTTTACTTAAACCACGGTTTTTCAAAGCGTGAATTAATGTCACCATAATGCGAGCGCCACTAGCGCCTAACGGGTGTCCTAATGCACAAGCACCGCCGTTAACGTTAACTTTGTTAACATCTAAATCTAATGCTTTAATACCTAACATAGTCACCATGGCAAACGCTTCGTTAATTTCAAACAAATCAACATCTGCAGTAGTCCAGTTTGCTTTCGCTAATACTTTTTTCATTGCGCCAACCGGTGCAACGGTAAACTCTGCAGGTTTTTGTGCATGCATAGCATGAGCAACAATTTTACATAAAGGCGTTAAACCACGCTTTTGAGCTTCTGATAATTTCATCATTACTAAAGCAGCAGCACCATCAGAAATAGAGCTTGAGTTAGCAGCGGTTATCGTGCCGTCTTTTTTAAATGCTGGTCGTAAGCTTGGTATTTTATCTGGGCGCGCATTACCTGGCTGCTCATCAATTTCGAATACTGAATCACCGCGACGCGACTTAATCGTTACTGGTGAAATTTCGTTAACAAATGCGCCATCAGCAATAGCGGTATTTGCTCGTTCAAGTGAGCGAATAGCGTAAGCATCCATTTCTTCACGCGTAAATGCAGACTCATCAGCAGTAGCTTGTGCGAAACACCCCATAGCAACGCCGTCGTAAGCATTTTCTAAACCGTCAGTCATCATATGATCAAGCACTTGACCATGACCCATTTTAATACCTGAACGACCATTAGGTAATAAATGTGGTGCGTTGGTCATACTTTCCATGCCGCCAGCAATAGCAACATCAATAGAACCAGCTAATAAGGCATCGTGTGCCTGCATGGCCGCTTTCATACCAGAGCCACAAACTTTGTTAATCGTTGTACAAGCTGTTGTTAAGTCTAATTCAGCTTCTAATGCTGCTTGACGCGCTGGCGCTTGTTTTAAACCTGCAGGTAAAACACAACCCATGATCACTTCATCAACCTGATCATTAGATAATTTAGCTCCATCCATAGCACCACGAATTGCAGTTGCACCTAATGTAGTAGCACTAACTGCTGATAAACCGCCCATAAAACCGCCCATAGGGGTACGTTTTGCAGCAACAATAACGATAGGATCTTGAGTAGACATAAGCTCTCCGACAAAGTGTTGTTCGATAAATATTGGTATTAATCGATAAAATTTGCCAACACTTTACCGCAAAACTTAGTTTACGCCAACGTAAACTTTGTGGTTCTTTAGTGTTAGCGCTATCTTAAATCGCTAATCCGACAAGCGTTCTTTACAACAGCACTTTTCGTTACTCATTAACATTGAATAAAAAAGTTAAGATTAGAAATCAAGCTTACACTTTACGTTAACGTAAACTTATTGTAAGGTGTCATACAGATAACAATTACAAATAACTTTGAGCAATAATAATGAGCGATATTACCCCTGTTACCTACTCTATAGGTGAGTTAGCCAGAGAGTTCGATATTACTACCCGTAGTATCCGTTTTTACGAAGATCAAGGGTTAATATTGCCAACGCGTAAAGGTCAAACAAGAATATACAACCAAAGAGACAGAGTTAGACTAAAGTTAATTCTACGCGGCAAACGCTTAGGGTTTTCATTAGCTGAAACAGGTCGATTATTCGAGCTTTACGATGCTGATAAATCCAGTGCTACGCAATTAAAAACAATTATGGATTTAATTTCAAACAAAAAAAATGATTTGAATCAACAGTTAGAAGATATTCAAGCCGTGTTAATCGAATTAACCGGTTTAGAAACTAACTGTCAAAAAGCGCTCGAGTCAATTGATAAATAACGAGCGATAAATTAATTACACCGTACGCCAATATAAAGCGTTAAACGATAAACACATATTAAAGGTACTACTATGATTTCTACTTTCTCATCAATGAATTTTAACCTCGGTGAAACCGTTGACATGATCCGCACTTCGGTTAACGCCTTTGCTCGTGACGAAATTGCCCCTCGTGCAGCACAAATAGACATCGATAACGAATTTCCAATGGATTTATGGCGCAAGTTTGGCGATTTAGGTTTATTAGGTATGACCGTTGATGAGCAATACGGTGGCTCTGGTTTAGGTTATTTAGAACACATGGTGGCAATGCAAGAAATTTCACGTGCTTCTGCCTCTGTAGGTTTAAGTTACGGCGCTATGTCTAACCTTTGTTTGAACCAATTAAACAAAAACGGTAGCCACGAGCAAAAAGAAAAATACTTACCAAAACTCTGTTCTGGTGAACATATTGGCGCATTGGCGATGTCTGAGCCTAATGCAGGTTCTGACGTAGTTAGCATGAAGCTTTCCGCTAAAAAACAAGGCGACAAGTACATTCTTAACGGCAACAAAATGTGGATCACCAATGGTCCTGACGCTAACGTATTTATTATCTATGCAAAAACAGATACTAACGCCGGCTCGAAAGGTATTACTGCCTTTATCGTTGAACGCGACTACCCAGGTTTTTCTCGTCATCAAAAATTAGACAAATTAGGTATGCGTGGCTCTAACACTTGTGAATTAGTGTTCCAAGATTGTGAAGTACCTGCAGAAAACATTTTAGGTGAAGAAGGCAAAGGCGTTCGCGTACTAATGTCTGGCTTAGATTACGAACGTTTAGTACTTACCGGTGGCCCATTAGGCATTATGGATGCTTGTATGGACCTAGTTGTACCTTACATTCATGACAGAAAGCAATTTGGCCAAGCCATTGGTGAGTTCCAATTAATTCAAGGCAAAATTGCCGACATGTACACACAAATGAATGCCGCTAAATCTTATGCTTATTTATGTGCCATGGCAGCTGATCGCGGTGAAACTACCCGTAAAGATGCTGCAGGTGTAATTTTATACTCTGCAGAACTTGCCACTAAAATGGCCTTAGATGCGATTCAGTTACTCGGTGGTAACGGTTACATCAATGAGTTTCCAGCGGGCCGTTTATTACGCGATGCTAAGTTATATGAAATTGGCGCAGGTACCTCAGAAATTCGTCGTATGCTAATTGGTCGCGAGTTATTTAACGAATCAGTTTAATTTAACTTTTTATGGCCAATGCGCGTGACTTTAATACGCACGCCATTGGCTTTAAAAGCTGATTTAAAAGAATGAAAACAAGCTAAACCAGTGACTATTGCTATTGAACGCTCATAAAGTTGAGCATCAAATTAAATGTAAATTTTAAACATTAGTGCATCGACAACAATATCAATATGCTCTGTTAAATAGAAACACGCTAACGAAGCACAAGATTAACAAAAAATAAGGTTATAACGTGGCTAAGATAATATCGAAAATTAATCCCCGCAGCCCTGAGTTCATCGAAAACGCTGCGCATATGCAAGTGCAAGTTGATGACTTAAAAGTCAAACTCGAAGAAATAAAGTTAGGTGGCGGTGAACGTAGCCGCGAACGTCATTTATCTCGTGGTAAATTATTACCTAGAGATCGTGTATACGCCCTACTTGACCCAGGCTCAGCCTTTCTTGAATTATCACAATTAGCCGCTTACCAAGTTTACGACGATAACGTCCCTGCTGCCGGCATTATTACAGGTATTGGCCGTGTTGGTGGCCAAGAATGTATTATTGTTGCCAACGATGCGACAGTAAAAGGCGGTACCTATTATCCGCTAACGGTTAAAAAGCATTTACGTGCCCAAACTATCGCACAAGAAAATAACTTACCTTGTATTTACTTGGTTGATTCAGGCGGCGCAAACCTGCCAAACCAAGACGATGTTTTTCCAGATAAAGAACATTTTGGTCGTATTTTCTTTAATCAAGCAAATATGTCAGCGCAAAGTATTCCGCAAATTGCTGTGGTTATGGGCTCATGTACCGCCGGTGGCGCTTATGTTCCAGCTATGGCTGATGAATCAATTATTGTTAAAGAACAAGGCACAATATTCCTTGCAGGTCCGCCGTTAGTCAAAGCGGCAACGGGTGAAGTAGTTAGTGCAGAAGACTTAGGCGGCGCAGATGTGCATTGTCGTACGTCAGGTGTTGCTGATCACATGGCACAAAATGATCACCACGCGTTAGAAATTGCCCGCAGTGCAATCGGTAATTTAAACCGTGTTAAACCTGTTCAAATGGCAATTAAAGAAGTGGTTGAACCGGCTTATGCCACCGAAGAAGTTTACGGTATTGTGCCAAAAGATGCTCGCCAACCTTTTGATGTGCGTGAAATTATCGCGCGCGTTGTTGATGGCAGCGAGTTTGACGAATTTAAAGCACTTTACGGCACCACCTTAGTTTGTGGTTTTGCTCGCATCTTCGGTTATCAAGTCGGCATTGTCGCCAATAATGGGATTTTATTTGGCGAATCAGCACAAAAAGGCGCTCACTTTATCGAGCTTTGTGCTCAACGAAAAATACCGTTAGTATTTTTACAAAACATCACTGGTTTCATGGTAGGTAAACAATATGAAGCCGGCGGTATTGCTAAGCATGGCGCGAAAATGGTTACTGCCGTTGCAACTGCCCAAGTACCTAAATTCACCATTTTAATTGGCGGTAGTTTTGGCGCAGGTAACTATGGCATGTGTGGTCGTGCTTACGATCCTCGTTTCTTATTTATGTGGCCAAACTCACGTATTTCAGTCATGGGCGGCGAACAGGCAGCTGGCGTATTAGCGCAAGTTAAACGTGACCAAAAAGCTAAACTTGGCGAACAATGGAGCGAGCAAGAAGAAGCGAGCTTCAAACAACCTATTATCGATACTTACGAGCATCAAGGCCACCCTTACTATGCTTCAGCCCGTTTATGGGATGACGGTGTTATCGATCCGGCTGATACGCGCCAAGTGCTTGGCTTAGCTATTTCTGCATCACTTAACAAAACCATTGAAGAGACCAAATTTGGTCTGTTTAGAATGTAGGGTAAATTGAATATGATTTCACATAGCAATATAAAAAGCCCTAGCGAACAAGTGTTATTTGCGGTTGATGATGCTGGCGTTGCCACCGTTACCTTAAATAACGCTGAAAAACACAATGCATTTGACGATAGTATTATCGCTGCACTCGACAACTTATTTACCGCCATAGCAAAATGCGATGACATCAACGTTATGGTGTTAGCATCATCAGGTAAAAGCTTTTCTGCCGGTGCAGATTTAGGCTGGATGAAGCGCATGGCAAGCTATTCTTATGACGAGAATTTGGCTGATGCTAATGCTCTTGCTCAAATGTTAAAAAGCTTAAATTTTTTACCGCAAACCACGATTGCAAAAGTACAAGGTGCGGCTTTTGGCGGCGCTGTTGGCCTTGCTAGTTGTTGCGATATTGTACTTGCTAGTAACAAAGCCAGCTTTTGTTTAAGTGAAGTAAAGCTTGGCTTAATTCCCGCCACCATTAGCCCTTATGTGGTGAATGCTATTGGCCAAAAAGCCAGTCGTCGTTATTTTCAAACAGCCGAACGTTTCTTTGCTGATAAAGCGCAACAACTTGGTTTGGTTGATGAAATATACCCGTTAGATGAATTAGATAACGCGGTCTCAACAATGGTAACAATCTTATTAACTAATGGCCCGTTAGCGGTTCGACAAGCAAAACAATTAGCGTTTGATGTGGCTTATCAAGACATTAACGAAACATTAATAAAAAACACCAGCGAACGCATAGCTGCTATTCGTGTGTCAACTGAAGGTCAAGAAGGCTTAACGGCTTTTTTTGAAAAACGCCAACCTACTTGGCAAATTGCTAACCAACATTCTGCAGAGCCAGCTACATCAACAAATAAAGGCGAAGGATAATATTCATGTTTACTAAAATACTAATTGCTAACCGTGGTGAAATCGCCTGTCGTGTTATTAAAACTGCCCGTAAAATGGGTATATTAACGGTTGCCGTTTATTCTGATGCCGATGCTGATTCTTTGCACGTAAATATGGCTGATGAAGCGGTTCATATTGGAGGCTCGCCATCTCGCGAAAGTTACTTATTATCTGAAAAAGTTATTGAAGCGGCAAAACGTACGGGCGCACAAGCAATACACCCAGGTTATGGTTTTCTTTCTGAAAATGCTGACTTTTGTCGCATGTGTGCTGCAGAAGGCATTACTTTTATTGGTCCTCCTGTTGCGGCTATTGAAGCGATGGGCTCAAAGTCTGCCGCTAAAAATATTATGGAAAAGGCACAAGTACCTTTAGTGCCAGGTTATCATGGCGACGACCAATCTGAAGCGGTTATTAAAAAAGCAGCCGACGACATGGGCTACCCGGTATTGCTTAAAGCAACTGCCGGTGGCGGTGGTAAAGGTATGCGCCAAGTATGGAGTGAAGACGAATTCTCTGAAGGTTTTGCAGCGGCAAAACGTGAAGCTAAATCTTCATTTGGCGACGATACCATGTTGGTTGAAAAATACTTAACACAACCACGCCACGTTGAAATTCAAGTGTTTTGTGATAATCATCAAAATGCGGTGTATTTATTTGAACGTGATTGTTCAGTACAGCGCCGTCATCAAAAAGTAATTGAAGAGGCTCCAGCCTTTAGCATGAGCGAAGAGCTACGTGCGCAAATGGGTGAGTCTGCAATAAAATCAGCTCAAGCCATTGGTTATCAAGGTGCAGGTACGGTTGAATTTTTACTTGATATTGACGGTTCATTCTACTTTATGGAAATGAACACTCGTTTGCAGGTAGAGCACCCCGTTACCGAATTAATTACTGGCCAAGATTTAGTTGAATGGCAATTACGTGTCGCCGCAGGTGAAGTGTTACCGAAAACTCAAGATCAGCTTAAAATTAATGGTCATGCTTTTGAAGCGCGTATATATGCTGAAGATCCAAACAACGACTTTTTACCCGCAACCGGCACCTTAGACTTTTTACAACCGCCTGTTGAAAGTGAGTTTGTGCGTGTAGATACTGGCGTGCGTCAAGGCGACGATGTTAGCGTATTTTACGACCCTATGATTGCCAAATTAATCGTATGGGACGAAAGCCGTGAAAAAGCTTTACAACGTATGGCAAAAGCCTTGTCGGAATACCGCATTAGTGGCGTAACCACCAATATTGATTTTCTCTATAATTTAGCTACTTGTGCTCCGTTTGTTAATGCCGATATAGATACCGGTTTTATCGAAAAAAACCAAGCGATTATTTTCCACGACAATGAGCAATCCCTAACCGGTGAATTGCCAATGGCTGCGCTTTATTTAGTGTTAGCACAAGCGCAACAAGCACAATTAAACGCCGCTAACACTAACGACCCATTTTCACCGTGGAATATGACTAATGCATGGCGCTTAAACGAAGCTAATATTCATCATATGGTATTAGCGCATAATGGTGTTGAATACCCAGTTGTTGTTGAACAAAAGCGACAAGGCAGTGGCAGTTATTACTTAATCACGGTTGATGGTAAAACACTTGATTGTCAGGGTCGCATTGAAAACGATACTTTGCATGCCAGCATAGATGGTTACCGCAGCCATGCAACCATCGCTAAAAATGCCAATCAAATTAGTCTGTATCGTCAAAATGGCGTGTTTAATTTCACCCATATTTTACCTGATTGTGGCGATAACACCGCTGATGATAGCCACGGCGGTTTAGTTGCGCCAATGAATGGCACCATGGTGTCGGTATTAATCAAAGCCGGCGACACGGTTAAAGCTGATCAACCCCTAATGATCATGGAAGCCATGAAAATGGAACACACCATTCGTGCGCCAAGTAACGGCACTGTTGACGCTATTTATTATAACGATGGCGATATGGTTGACGGTGGTGCTGAACTAGTTGCTTTTAGCGCCGAGGAAGCATAATGACAAGTATATTTACACCAACACCGCCGTCTTCAGTAAAAATAGTAGAAGTTGGCCCGCGCGATGGTCTGCAAAATGAAAAAGTGCAAATAAGCGCCGAAGATAAAATCGCGTTAATTGAACAATTAGCCAATGCAGGCGTTAGCTATATTGAAAGCGGTAGCTTTGTGTCACCTAAATGGGTACCACAAATGGCAACCTCTACTGATGTTTTCAACGGTATTAAGCGCAAAGCTGGTGTTACTTATGCGGCACTAACACCGAACATGAAAGGTTTTGAAGCTGCTGTAGCGGTTAATGCCAGCGAAGTCGCTATTTTCGGCGCAGCTTCTGAAGCCTTTAGTCAAAAAAACATTAATTGCTCAATTGAAGAAAGCTTACAACGCTTTGAACCTATTATGCAGGCAGCCAAAGCCGCTAACATTCCTGTACGTGGTTATGTTTCATGTGTCGTTGGATGCCCTTACGAAGGTGAAATTGCTCCAGAACAAGTGGCAAAAGTTGCCGAAAAGTTATACCAAATGGGCTGTTACGAAATATCACTTGGCGACACTATTGGCGTAGGCACGCCTGCCAGTGTAAGCAAAATGTTACAGGCGGTTAGTACTAAGGTACCGGTTGAAAAACTAGCCGTACACTTTCATGATACCTATGGCCAAGCGTTAACCAATATTTACAGTGCATTACAAGCTGGCGTTAAGGTAGTCGATAGTGCTATTGCAGGTCTTGGAGGATGTCCATATGCTAAGGGCGCATCAGGAAATGTTGCAACCGAAGATGTGGTTTATATGCTCAATGGTTTAGGCATAACCACTAATATTGATTTCGACAAACTGCTTAAAGCGGGTTGGTTTATTAGCGACAAACTAGGTAAAGCTCCGATATCTAAAGTTTCGGTGGCATATCGCGCAAAATAAGCATGCGATATAGCACCAGTTAATTGTACTAACGTAAATAACAATAATATTTTCGTTGGCTTGAAAGTAAAAAGACATTAATTTTTATTGAGGATCAAACAATGGCAGGATTTGACAAAGTAGTGTCAAGCTATGAAGAAGCAATGGAAGGTCTAGAAGACAACATGACCGTTATTGCAGGTGGTTTTGGATTATGTGGTATTCCTGAAAACCTCATTAGCGAAATAAAACGTAAAGGTACAAAAGGTTTAACCGTTGTTTCAAACAATTGCGGTGTTGACGATTTTGGTCTTGGTATTTTACTGCCTGATCGTCAAATCAAAAAAATCATTGCATCTTATGTTGGCGAAAACGCAGAATTTGAACGTCAAATGATGAATGGCGAACTTGACGTAGAATTAACTCCACAAGGTACATTAGCCGAAAAAATGCGTGCCGGTGGTGCTGGTATTCCTGCTTTCTTTACGGCAACAGGTTACGGAACACCAGTAGCTGAAGGTAAAGAAGAACGTGAATTCAACGGCAGACATTATATTTTAGAGCCAGCTATTACCGGTGACTTTGCGATAGTAAAAGCATGGAAAGCTGACCGTTACGGTAACTTAGTGTTTAGAAAAACTGCGCGCAACTTTAATCCTATGGCCGCAACGGCAGGTAAAATAACCGTAGTAGAAGTGGAAGAAATTGTTGAGCCGGGTGAATTAGACCCAGATCAAATCCACACACCGGGTATTTATGTAAACCGCTTAATTTTAGGTACATTCGAAAAACGCATTGAACAGCGCACTATTCGCAGTTAGTAAGGAGTAATTTATGGCTTTATCAAGAGAGCAACTAGCACAGCGAGTTGCACAAGAACTACAAGACGGCTATTACGTTAATTTAGGCATAGGCATTCCAACATTAGTGGCAAACTATGTGCCTGAAGGTATGGAAGTTATGCTGCAATCTGAAAATGGCTTGCTCGGCATGGGACAGTTCCCTACCGAAGACGAAATTGACGCTGACTTAATCAATGCAGGTAAACAAACCGTTACCATGGCAAAAGGCGCATCGATTTTTGATTCCGCCGAGTCATTCGCTATGATCCGTGGCGGCCATGTTGATTTAACCGTTTTAGGTGCATTTGAAGTTGATGTAAACGGTAATATTGCTTCTTACATGATACCGGGTAAATTAATTAAAGGTATGGGTGGCGCAATGGATTTAGTTGCCGGTGCAGACAATATTATTGTTACCATGACACACGCTTCAAAACACGGTGTATCTAAATTATTAACTAACTGTACTCTGCCATTAACCGGTAAAGGTTGTATTAAAAAAGTACTAACTGACCTTGCTTTTATCGAAATTAAAAATGGTAAATTTTATTTATTAGAACGTGCACCCGGTGTAACAGTTGAAGAAATCATTTCATTAACTGAAGGTGAGTTAGTCGTTGAAGGCGATGTGCCTGAGATGCAATTATAAAAACTTTAATTATAACTAAATCAATAATATAACTAGGGGCGCAGGCCCCTTTTTTATACCTTAAATTTTAACGAACCAATTAAAAACTCTACAAAACTCATACAAAAAATTACAGTTGGGTTGCAATTTCAGTATATTTTAGAGATACTAAGCATTGACAAAGAAAAGGCAAAACACGCGAAAACGTGTTACGCAAAACCACCGGTCTAAGGGTAAATATACTATTTATCTATGACAGCGGAGTTACCGTGTTATTAGGTACATCCTGTGGTTTTTTCTTTTACTAACTCTAATTAATTATTAAAAAGGTTATTAAAATGAAAAAATTATTACTAGTTACAACCATTACTGCTTTAACGATGACGTCTATTATTTCTGCCCCGAAAGCGCAAGCTGCTAACATTGCACAAAGTGTATGTGAGTATGTTGCTGCTGACGACAAAAAGCGTATGCGCTCATTCTTAAAGACGAATAAATTAAAAATTCGCAATATTTTTACTGGTATTCAGTGTAATGGCCAAAACTTGTTAGAATTCGCTGCTAATAAAGGTTCAGTTAAAACGGGTTCTTTGATGATTAGTAAATTACCAAAGAAAACAGTTACAGCTAACCTGGCACTTATTCAAAATGGATCGCAACCATTAATCGACGCTGCAAACGAACGCGTTAGCAGCTAGAAATTTATTTCCTGATAGACGTTAGACTGCTCAAAGTTGTATGTTTTATTAGTTAATAATTCTTGTGTCATTAAAAAGGCCAGCATTAGCTGGCCTTTTTTTCATCTACCAATCCTCAAATATTAATTACCGCTAGCAACACTAATGAAAACTGATTAAAATCACCTCAATGCTTTTTTCCTCAATAAAATCGGTTTCCTGAATGTCCAACAAACGCAGCTATATTGACAGTAATAATGCCTTAGTTTTAACCGGAGGCGGTGCGCGAGCTGCTTATCAAGTAGGTGTATTGTCTGCCATAGCTAAGTTTATGCCACGAAACCATGGAGTACCCTTTCCAATTATTTGTGGTACTTCTGCTGGTGCTATCAATTCAACCGCATTAGCTTGCTATGCTTCATGTTTTCAATTGGCGGTTAAAAAGTTGGAATGGGTTTGGAAGAACTTGGACCCATGCAGAATTTACCATACGGATCCGTTTCGTGTGTATAGCCACATTATTGGTGGTTTTTTAGGAGGCTTTCAGGCTGACTATGCAAATAAAAATGCCCGCAGCTTATTAAACAATGCCCCACTTAGGCAACTATTAGAGAACGTAGTAGATTTTAACCGCATCGACACAAATATTAGGCGCCGTTACCTTTCGGCGGTATCTGTAACAGCTTCAAGCTATACAAGCGGCGACTCTATTAGCTTCTTTCAATCTGAAGATTCCATTTCACCTTGGTTTAGATCTAAACGACGTGGCGAACCAACACAATTAAACAGCCAACATTTAATGGCATCTGCCGCCATTCCGCTGGTATTTCCCTCTGAAAAAGTAAGAAGACACCATTTAGGTGATGGCTCAGTGCATCAATTGTCGCCATTAAGCCCTGCTATTCATCTGGGCGCTGAAAAAATATTTATCGTTGGTGTAGAACAACCTAAAGAGCCTTTGCATGCGCAAGAGAATAACCCTCACCCACCAACAACAGCAGCTATTGCGGGCCATTTACTCGATTCAATATTTTCAGATACCTTGCAAAGTGATATAGAGCGAATGGAGCGCGTAAATCATACCTTATCTTTAATTCCAGATGAAAATAAAAAGAATACATCAGGTTTAAAGAATATTGAATCTTATGTAATAAACCCAAGCCATAACTTCAACAGAATTGCCGTAAAGTATTACGATAAACTACCGATGTCGATTCGCTTATTATTACGCGGCATTGGTATAAGCAATGATGCAGAATCAAGCTTACTTAGTTATTTATTATTTGAGAAAACCTACTGTAAAGAGTTAATCAACCTAGGCTTTAATGATGCACTAGAACAAGAAACTCAAATACGAGAATTTCTTAATATTTAGCTTTGTTGGAATAATAATTACCCAATCTTTCAATAAGTAAAATACTTTTATTAATTTAAATATTGGGTATGATATCCCATTTATATTTAATGCCCTTCTTGCACAAAACGTTCTGCGCGCTCTACTCTTCTAGGCTTACCACGTACAATTAAAGTGTCTTGTGGTAAAAGCACGGTCTCTACGTCAGGCTCTTCGCTTTCAATATTGTTACGTCTAAGCGCTATAACAAACACGCGACGTTCATCTAATTTTAACGCACTAATCGTTTTACCTACGGCGAAAGAGTCGTCAGTCAATATAATTGCATGAGCAAATTCTATGCGGTCAATCTTGTCGGGGCTCAGATCGGTATGCTCGCCCTGGAAGAAACCATGCAGGTGGTTGTAATGGTTTTTACGCTCTTTTTGAACGCGTCGAACAATACGTGAAAAAGGTACACCAGATAATGACAACACTTGTGAAACTAGCATTAAGCTTCCTTCTAAGCTCTCTGGTACTACCTCGTTTGCCCCTGCAGCATGTAATTCATCTAATTGATCGTCGTTTCGGGTGCGAACTAAAATAGGTACGTTTGGCGCTAATGAACGAACCTTTTGAATAACGTCGAGTGACTGTTTGTCTTCGCCAAAGGCAATAACCACCAGTTTAGCTTTTGATAGTTTCGCTGCATGTAATAGCTCTGCTTGTCGAGATGAGCCAAAAAGCACGTTTTCACCAGCTTCTCGCGCTTTTGTTGTTCGCAATGGGTCAATATCTATGGCAACAAAATCAATTGATTCTTGTTTTAAGAATCGACTCACTGTTTGTCCAATTCGACCAAAGCCACAGATAATAACGTGATCATGTAAAGAGGTATTTTGTGGCAACTCTTCTAACGCTTGAGTATCGATTTGCTTTTCTTTACTAAGCCATAGTGCCCATTTTCTGGCGTTGCTGATCATATATGGCGTTATTGCCATACTTAATACACCTGTGCCTAATAAAATTGAAGCTGTAGTAGCAGATAGCACTTCTACCTGACTCGCTAAAGCAATTAATACAAAGCCAAACTCACCCATTTGTGCCAACATAATACCGGCCGCCCAAGCATCTTTTGAAGATTCTCCTGCCCGTTTAGCCAGTAATACAACTACGGCTACTTTAACCAGCATAAAGCAAATTAATAACGAAATAATAATGAAAGGTGACGAGAAAACCACACCAATATTGAGTTTCATGCCAACGGTTACAAAAAACAAACCCAGTAGAATATCTCGATAAGGTCTAATATCGGCTTCAAGTTGATGTTTATATTGGCTTTCACCTAGCATCATACCGGCTAAAAATGCGCCTAAGGCCATTGAAAGACCAAACCACTGTGTTAACGCTGAGGCAACAAGTGTTACGAGTAAGGTGGTTAATACAAATAATTCGTCGGTTCTTACTTGTGCCACCAAATTAAATAATCTTGGTAGTAACCATTTACCGGCTAATAATAATAGTGAAACAACAAACACGCCTTTAACTAAGGCAAATAACAACGCCATAATAAAAGATGAGTCGCCACCCTGCGCTAATAACGGAATTACAATTAATAAAGGTACAACAGCTACATCTTGAAATAACAATACGGCTACAGAGAGTTGCCCTGATTTTTTCTTCATGCCGCCACTTTCACTTAACTGCCGTATTACGATAGCCGTTGAAGAGAGCGCTAAAATGCCACCTATGGTGATTGCCGCTGCAAAGCTTTGGCCAAAAAACATCGCGACAACCATAAATAGCACAAGTGAAATTATAACTTGCAAGCTACCTACTGTTACTACTAAGTGTCGCATGGCGAGTAGTTTGGGTAATGAAAACTCAAGCCCGAGGGTAAATAACAAAAACACGATGCCAAGTTCTGCGAAATGGTCGTAATCTACATGTTCATGCGCTAAAGCTAAGCCATGCTCACCCACCAAAACGCCGGCAACGAGGTAAGCTAAAATGGCTGGCAATTGTAAGCGACGAAATAACCACACTATCAGTACAGCACTAGACAATATGGCGAGTAATTCAAGATGACTTGTCACGTATATTCCTTACAAAACGATGAATAAATAAAGGCAGACTTTTGAGCTTTGTTGAAAAATATTTTTAATATCAGTGTAGCCTTCTAGCCCCCCTTTTGTCTAAGTTATTTCTATTTTATTTAGGAAAAAACACATAAAAACGTAGACTTAAGGTATTCAAATATAATTACTTCCCAGTTATTCGATCATCGAATTTCAGTGTTTTCTATTTAAATTAGTAAAATCTGTGGTTTTCTTTTTATTTAGGTACGGTTATTGCTTTAGTTAGCTCAGAAAGTTTAAACGTCAAAATTAGCTGGGAAAAATTTATGCGAACAGTCAATGTTGTTAATCACCCTAACTCAAAATTTAATGCTTTCACTTTGTTTCAACATAGTGAACAACAAAGCCAACGTAATTTGGCTTTGCTTGAGCAATTACAAACTACATTAGATGTAAACGAGCTGATCAACATATTTGCAATTGAGGCTGCTAAGTACCTTGATTTTACTGGCTTATATTTTAAACATGCAGATGTAAGCGCTACAGCAAGAGGTAGTCGACAAGCAAAATCTGAGCGACAATTTGAATTGAAACTTAACGGTCAATTCTTTGGCATTATTACTTATGCTGTGAATATGCCGATTAGTATTGCAAACTTTAAAGTATTAACTGAACTGCATGATTTATTGATTAACCCATTAAACAATGCCGTTCAATTCCATCAAGCTATGCAGTTAGCCATGCAAGATAGTTTAACCAAACTTGGAAATCGACGAAGTTTTGACGAACAAATAAAACGCACTATGGCTCAAGCGAGTCGCCGACATGCGCGAGCGGGACTCATTTTGTGTGATCTTAACAAGTTCAAGGCTATAAATGACACTTTTGGTCACGACATCGGCGACAATGTATTAATACAATTTGCCAAAGCATTACGTAAAAGCGTGCGAGATACAGATTCGGTATTTCGTTTTGGTGGTGACGAATTTGCGATTATAGTAGCGGATGCTTCAGAGCAGTCCTTAGCGGTTATAGAACATCGGGTTTACCTAGCAATGTCGAAAGATGCTTTGCTAGCAAAGTATAATGTTACCAGTAGCTTAGGCTTAGCTTTTATGAACAGAGCTGACAATGCTAGCAGCTTTTTTAAACGTGCAGATAAAGCATTATATTCTCAGAAGATGAATATGCCACGTAAGTTGAGTATTGTTTCTCAAAGTTAATTTGATTTGACTTAATTGGCGATAAGTAAAAAAAGTAAGGTTATATTGAACAGTATTAATAAGTGCTAAATATAATTTCAGCAGAACGTTATCAACCGAATAAGCTAACTAAACTAACACCCGCTAGGGTGATTTAAAAAAACTAGTTAGCTCATATCTAAGGTTTCTTGAACTTCAAACTTATGGCTTAATCTATTTAATTAAATTCACGCAAAGCCTTTGATTTTTCATTGGGTGTTGCCCCAACATACAAGCGGCAAAACCTTACCGCTTTTGCAAATTGTTGTAGACCAATTTTTGCCAGTACTCGGCGAAGAAAATCACTATCTAATGAAAAGTTAAGGCTGTAGTGTTCAATTGCTTGGTCGATATTTGGGTAGCTTACGCCGTCAAAACAAAACTCTCGGTCTACCTCTTCATTAATGATCTCAACGCCGTTAAGCACTAATGGCCAGCCTCGAAAGTTAACTCGGTCTTTTGCAACTTGGTACATAAACCAAGCGCTTTTTTGAAAGCCGGCAAAACTGCCGCCTTCAAAGCCAGAATTTGCTAATTCTTCTTCTGTCCAATTTAATCCAATGGCTAAGTCTTTGCGGTATTTTTTAATTAAGTAAGTTTTAACACTTTGCTCTACTTGCCAAATTGAACGTACTGTCGCTTTGTTGGCCGCACGAGAGCACTCTAAACAACTGGGTATAGTGAGTACTTCATGCGGACAATCAAATATTAGATGTGCTGAATGTGGAAAAGTAAAAGAGTGTCCTGCTGGCTCTGAACAGAACCAACAGTGATGTCTAAAATTAAAAGGAACATCGATGTAACTTTCATCAAACATAAATAACCTAAATAACCTAAGCGCTTATATTCGAGAAAATCTATTTACGTTTTTTATTAACGGTTTTGCTTGCCGGTTTATTCTTTTTGTTTGCTTTTGCTCTACGCTGTGCTGCAGGTGTTGCATCCGCTTTTTTACGGGCAATTAATTGATTTTTTTCTTGCGTAGCTTTGTAACGACTTTTCTTTAAAGGGGCGTCTTCTTTAGCATCGTAATGCGCTGGCAAAGGTCGACTTAATTCGTAACCTGGCACTACAATTCGCTCAAACTTACGCTCAATTAAGGCTTCAATGTTATCAAGAAACTGCTCATCTTTCGGACTTACTAATGAAATAGCTGTGCCTGTCTTGCCAGCTCGGCCTGTACGGCCAATACGGTGAACGTAATCTTCAGCAAGAAAAGGTAAATGAAAGTTAACCACGTAAGGTAGGTCAGCAATATCGAGTCCACGTGCTGCAACATCAGTTGCCACTAATACACGAACGCTGCCGTCAACAAATTGCTCAAGCGCTTTATTACGTGCGCCTTGTGTTTTATCACCGTGACATAAGGCAGTTTTTATACCGTCGAGTTTTAGCTCTTTTGCTAAAATATTGGCACTTTCTTTAGTGCCAGCAAACACCAGTACTTGTCGCCAGTTATTTACACCAATTAACTCAGACAATAGCTCTGCTTTACGAGTTTCAGACACCCAATAAACAGATTGCTTTACTTTACCTGAAGTAGAGTTTTGACGTGCAACTTCAATAGTTTTAGGTGTTTTAAGCACTTTTTTAGCTAAAGTTTTTACTTTGTTTGAAAAAGTAGCAGAGAACATTAAGGTTTGATGCTTTGCTTTGATCATCGCTGCTATACGCTCAATATCGTTATAAAAGCCCATATCTAACATGCGATCAGCTTCGTCTAGCACTAAAAACTGTACTTGCGATAAATCTAAGTTACGTTGTTCAAGGTGCTCAATTAAGCGACCTGGGGTTGCCACTAAAACATCCACGCCACTCTTTAACATTTTGGTTTGTGGCGGCATATTTACACCACCAAAAATAACACCCGAGCGTAATGGCAAAAATTCACTGTAGGCTTTAACGTTTTTTTCAACTTGTGCTGCTAGCTCACGCGTTGGTGTTAAAATCAGCGCTTTAATAGTAGTTGTGGTGTCAAAACCATCGGCGTTAGGCCTAACTTTATTGGCTAAGCTATCTAAAATAGGCAAAGTAAAAGCCGCTGTTTTACCGGTACCTGTTTGAGCACTTGCTAAAACATCAACACCGGTACGAATAACAGGAATAGCTATTTGTTGAATCGGGGTTAAATTTTTATACCCGCAGGCTTTAACCGCTTTTAGTAAGTTAGCCGATAAACCTATTGAATCCACACTCATTACATCACCATTTCTGTATTATCGTAAACAACGCACTTACCTAAAAGTAGCACGCCAAAATATTAAGGCGCGCATTATAGCAGCTTTGTCAGTAGTTGCTTGTATTAAATATTAGCTGTTTAACGTCTACTTCTTAAGCCAAATGCCTTTGGTTAAATTGAGACGTTGTTCTTCGGCTGCATCTGGCTCGTAAGTTGGCAGCAAGCCTTTATCATGTTGGTTATGATAATCTTTAGTTATTTTAACTACCACTTTTGAAAGCATGAATAAGGCAGTAACGTTAAAAATAGTCATTAAACCCGTTGATAAATCAGCTAAGGCGATAACTTCAGGTAATGTTGCTACAGAGCCAAACACTAACATTAATAAAAAGCCTGTTCGTAAAAACCAGCGCCCTACAAAGTTGTCCATGTTTAAGTATTTTAAATTATTATCAGCATAGGCATAATTTGCCACGATAGAGGTAAAAGCAAATAATAAAATAGCGATAGTAATAAAATCACTGCCCCAAGATCCTACTTGATAAGCAAGCGCTTGTTGAGTTAATTGAATTCCTTGTGCTTCACCACCGGTATCTTTAAAGAGTAAAATCAAAATTGCCGTGCAAGAACAGATCACGATAGTGTCAAAAAACACCGCAAACATTTGAATATAGCCCTGAGAAACAGGATGTGGTGGAAAAGGCTCCGCTGCAGCTGCAGCATTAGGTGCGCTACCCATTCCTGCTTCGTTAGAATATAAGCCGCGCTTAATACCTTGCACAATCGCCGCCCCAACAAGTCCACTCCCTGCTTCTTTTAAACCGAAGGCAGAAGCGAAAATATCACTGATCACCATCGGTACTCTTTCAATATTGATCCAAATTACCGCAAAGCAAACCAGTAAATAAAGTAAGCCCATAAATGGTACGGTTAACTCAGCAAATCGGGCAATATTTTTAAGACCACCGAAAATAATTAAGCCTGCAAGTATTGTAATAATGATACCTGTATACATAGGATCAAAACCGTATGAGCCATTAAAAGCACTGGTGATCGAGTTAGCTTGGACCGCGCTAAAAACAAAGCCATAACCAAAAAACAGACATAACGAAAAGGTTATCGCTAATTTTTTATTTTTTAAACCTTTGCTCATATAATACGCTGGGCCACCGCGGAAGTTGCCCTTGCTGTCACGTTCTTTGTATAGCTGGCCTAAGCTACTTTCTGCAAATGCCGTTGCCATACCTACAAGCGCAATTAACCACATCCAAAATACAGCGCCTGCTCCACCTAATGAAATAGCGACAGCAACCCCCATTAAATTACCAGTGCCTACACGCGCAGCTAAGGAAGTACAAAGCGCTTGAAAAGAAGATATACCTTGGCTAGAGCTTTTACGACTGTTTTTTAACAAGCTGAACATATGAAAAAATCGTCTAATTTGCAGACCTTTCAATCGAAAAGTAAACCAGATACCACAGGCACTAAGGAGATAAATTAAAATACTGCCCCATAAATAACCATTAATAGTTCCTACCCACAATTCAATGATACTGGGTTCAATTACACTGGGTTCTACCACGTTACTCTCCGATGGGTTAACTGCTTATAGTTTTATGCTCAACACCTTAACAAAATTAGCGATGTTATATATAATTTTTTTCAATTGTTCAAAGAAAAATAGCGAACAAAATCAATAACAATTTGTAGCACTTTACGTTATCACTGCCCATTAGCACTATAGCGTTAGGCATAAAAAAGCCGACAATAATTGTCGGCTCTTTAACGTTCACTTTAAAACTGGTCTTGCAGCAGGTGAACCAAACTAAGTTGAAAAACTATAAGGCTTTAAATATTTCTTCAACCGAGTCTTTTGCATCACCAAATAACATTTGTGTATTGTCTTTAAAAAACAATGGGTTTTGTACGCCAGCATAACCTGTGCTCATTGAACGTTTAAATACAATTACGTTTTTAGCCTGCCAAACTTCTAACACGGGCATACCTGCAATAGGGCTTGTTGGGTCTTCAGCTGCGGCTGGGTTTACAGTATCGTTTGCGCCGATAACCAATACAACATCGGTTTCAGGAAAGTCGTCGTTGATTTCTTCCATACCTAAAACTATGTCGTAAGGCACTTTGGCCTCAGCTAGTAACACATTCATATGGCCTGGTAAGCGCCCTGCGACAGGATGAATAGCAAAACGAACTTCAACGCCTTTATCTTTAAGCGCTTGCGTTAATTTATAAACAGGGTATTGCGCTTGTGCTACAGCCATACCGTAGCCTGGCGTAATAATAACCGACTTAGCACCTTTTAGCATATCAGCAACCGCTTCAGCCTTAATTTCAACATGATCGCCGTAATCTGTGTCGGTATCGATAACAACATTAGTGCCAAAACCACCAGCAATTACGCTAATAAAAGAGCGGTTCATCGCTTTACACATAATATAAGAAAGAATGGCACCCGAAGAACCGACCAATGCGCCGGTCACTATCAGTAAATCATTGTTTAGCATAAAACCAGCTGCAGCTGCTGCCCAACCAGAATAAGAGTTAAGCATAGATACAACCACTGGCATATCGGCACCACCAATTGATGCAACTAAGTGCCAACCGAAAGCAAAAGCAATAAGTGCCATAATGTATAAAATACTGTCGCCACCGCCCTGCTTAACAAAGATAACCAGTAAGATAAATGCAATTACACCCGCTGCTAAATTTAACTTGTGACGGTGAGGCAACATTAAGGCCGCTGAGTTAATTACACCACGCAATTTACCAAAGGCAACAATGGAACCTGTAAAAGTTACCGCGCCAATAAATACACCAAGAAAAACTTCAACTAAATGAATATTAACCGCCATAAGCTCGCTTTTAGTGAACAAAGCGCCCATTGAATGATCCATTTCAAAGTAGCTATTAAAGCCTACCAATACAGCAGCCAAACCAACAAAGCTGTGCAATATGGCCACTAGCTCTGGCATTTGGGTCATTTCTACCTGCTTGGCTAGCCTTAAACCAATAACAGCCCCAATAACCATAGAAACTAAAATAATCCAAACGTTGTCTACACGTGGATCAGCAATCGTAGCAATTAGCGCTATTGCCATACCAACAATGCCATACCAATTGCCTGTTTCGGCCGTTTGTTGCTTGCTTAAACCAGCTAAGCTGAAAATAAATAATAACGCGGCAACAATATATGCTGCACTAATAAAACCTTGAGAAAATTCCATTACAGTGTCCCTTATTTTCTAAACATTTTTAACATACGTTTAGTGACAACAAAGCCACCAACAATGTTGATAGTGGCAATAAGTATTGCGACACCAGCAAGCAATTGTATTAACACACTACTATTGCCTACCTGTAAAATTGCGCCAACGATAATAATGCCTGAAATGGCATTAGTTACACTCATTAATGGAGTGTGCAGCGAGTGGCTAACATTCCAAACTACGTTGTAGCCAATAACACAGGCTAAAACAAACACAGTAAAGTGCGAGAGGAAATCAGCTGGAGCAACACTCGCCACCCAACCAAACAGTAAAGCCCCTGCAGCCATCATGCCGTATTTTTTAGCCGGATTCATTGGCTCTTCCGGTTTAACTTCTGCTGTTTTAACCGGTGCTGCTTTCGGTTTAGCGGGTGCTGCACTTACCTGAATTGGTGGTGGTGGGAAAGTAATTTCGTTTTGATTAACTACGGTCATATTGCGAATAACGACATCGTCAAAATCAATATTTATCGTACCGTCTTTTTCTTTGCACAGTAGTTTCGCCAAACTGACTAAGTTATTAGCATAGAGTTGTGATGATTGATTAGGTAATCGAGAGACTAAATCTGTGTAACCTATGATTTTTACGCCATTGGCATTAACGACTTTACCTGCTTCTGTTAATTCACAGTTACCGCCACCTGCAGCCGCTAAATCAACAACAATACTGCCGGTTTTCATCGATTCAACCATGGCCGTTGTTATAAGCTTAGGCGCTGGTTTTCCGGGGATCATCGCGGTGGTTATAATAATATCAACATCTTTAGCTTGCTCAGCAAATAATGCCATTTCTGCATCAATAAAGGCTTTACTCATTTCTTTAGCGTAACCATCACCCGAGCCAGTGTCTTCAGGCTCTTCATAGTCAAGCTCTAAAAACTCAGCGCCCATACTTTCAATTTGTTCTTTTACTTCAGGGCGAGTATCAAACGCGCGAACAATCGCCCCTAAGCTACTTGCCGTGCCAATTGCGGCTAAGCCTGCAACACCAGCACCAATAATCATAACTTTTGCTGGTGGCATTTTACCTGCCGCCGTTATTTGCCCCGTTAAAAAGCGACCAAAATGATGGGTTGCTTCAATAACAGCGCGATAGCCAGCAATGTTAGCCATAGAACTTAAAGCATCCATAGATTGGCTACGGGTCATTCTTGGCACCATTTCCATGGCTAATGAGGTGATGGATTTTTCTTTTAATGCCTGCAAAACATCATCATTTTGAGCTGGAGCAATAAAGCCGATGAGATAAGCACCGTCTTTCATTAGTGCTATTTCTTCAAGTGTTGGAGGGTTAACTTTAAAGATGATATCGGATAGCCAAACATTTTTTTTCGTTGTAACACTTGCTCCTGCATCAATAAACTGTTGATCCGTGAAACTTGCTTTCGTACCACAACCTTTTTGTATTTGTACTTCAAAACCAAGTTTGAGCAGTGAAGTTACCGCTGTTGGCGCACTTGCCACTCGGTTTTCTCCTGACAATGCTTCTTTGGGTATACCAATAATCATAAATCACCTTTATTTCATCTCAACCCTTTACTAAACAGCACACGCGTACACATAATTCTGTTAACTGTAGGTAAGAGTTTGATTCGACTGAACGTTAAAAATTATTATTATTACTAATTAGAATGACTAACTAGATTAATGTTCTACCATTAAATGTATGATTTTCATACATCAAGCTTGGTTATTTTCACTATAAGATAGTTAATATAGTTTTAAGTACTATAGCCCTAAGGTCTAGTTTGCGCTGTGTCGTAAATAGATTAATATGAGCTATAAATTTAATGGAAGGAACATTCGATGATTTATCGTTTAGCTGATTTAACCCCAAAGGTAAATGAAAGTAACTTTATTGCCCCTAATGCCACGCTAATAGCAGACGTTTCACTAGGTAAACAAACTAGCATTTGGTTTAATGTTGTTATTCGTGCCGACGTTGCCAGTATTAATATTGGTGAACAAACGAATATTCAAGACGGTTCAATCTTGCATGTTGATGCACAGTTTCCCATGACTATTGGTAATAAGGTTACTGTGGGTCATAAAGTTATGTTACATGGTTGTACGATAGGAGATAACACTTTAATTGGTATGAATGCGGTAGTGCTAAATGGTGCTAACATTGGCAAAAATTGTTTAATTGGTGCCAACAGTTTAGTCACTGAAAATATGCAAGTACCTGACGGACACTTAGTGATGGGTTCGCCAGCTAAAATTATTAAACCGCTTGATGAGTCAACCCGAGCAATGTTTACCAAGTCGGCTATGCATTATGTTGAAAATGGCCAACGCTATTTGCAAGAGTTAGTGCAAGTAGATTAAATCTGTGCGCTTTAACTGAATTCATTTAATCATAAATGAATTCAGTTAATGTTAGTTAGAGTTGATGGTTTAAATCCTATGAATAAAAATACATATAACTGACAGTAATGCTTTTTATACTTTTTACGCTTATTTAATTTATCTTTCAGCTCTCTTTGCAGTTCTCTTTTAAAATCCTAATTTAATAGCTCTGTTTGAATATTTTTCTTAAATAGCCGGTCTAGTTAGCTATAAGGTTATTTTTGAGGTTAATATGTGCAGTTCTCCCAAGCCAAGAATGAAAGCAAAAGGTAAAAGCAATTCCAGTGCCAGTATATTATCAAGTATGTCTGCTGAATCTAGGCAACGCTTTACAGAGCGAGCCAATGTTGCTCAAGAGCGCAGAGATCATATTAAAAAAGCAGAAAAAGTTAAACGTACTTTGCATCAAAGCCATATTAGAAGCCAAGGTACACCTGTAAAAATTGAAGCAACAAAGCACTTAAGTTATTGGTGGCTATTAATTAATTTAAAAGATCTATTAAATACCAATTGATATAAACAATCGATCATTCTAAAGCGGTTTAAATATCCAGTATCTACGTTGCTTTCAATCCTAATAGCCTGCTATTGCTCGACAATATGCTCCTGCATTGCTCTAATGACTTACATCCATGTAAGAATCAATCAAGCGCCTTGCTACTGAAAATTTATCCTCGTTTAAAATTGATCGATTCATTAAGTCAATTGGTATTATTTATTATTTTTGGCAATCGAGTGCTAGTGAATAAGCGAAAATAAAAGCTTTCGGTTAATATTTTAATCTACTATCTGAACGGTAATAGGCTAGAATAGTGTGTTAATTGAGCTATTTCTGCCATCTAACAGTTCGACAAAGTCATTAAATGGCATAGGTTTGCTAAAGTAAAAACCTTGATAGTTATAACAGCCTAGTGACTTTAAACAGGCTAACTCTTCTAGCGTTTCTACACCTTCGGCAAGCACTTTCATGTTTAACGTTTTTGCTAAACCTATGATCATACTTGCAATTGCTGCGCTATCTTTGCTTTTGTCGATATTAGTGACAAACGATCTATCTATTTTTAATACACTTGCAGGAATACGTTGTAGGTAGGTTAATGACGAATAGCCTGTGCCAAAGTCGTCGATTGCACAATCAATATTAAATGATTTAAAGTTAAGCAGTAATTCAATCGAGTGTTCAATATTTTCAACCAATAAACTTTCGGTTAATTCTAAAACTAAATGACTTGGGGAAATGTTATTTTCTTCAATTGTATTGAGTACTATGTTTTCAAAGTCATGCTGAATTAGCTGTTTAGCACTAACATTTATAGCGATATTTTTAAAATGTGTTGGTAGGCCAATTTGCTCTAATGCATAAATATCTCGGCATGCTTGCTCTAGCACCCACTCGCCAATAAATAAAATTAAATCGCTTTCTTCTGCAATAGGGATATAAACACTGGGCGATTCCATTCCATTTACGGGATGTAACCAACGTAACAAAGCTTCAGCTCCGACAATGTCACCATTATGATTATATTGTGCTTGATAATATAATTTAAAATCATTGTTAATTAAGGCATGCTTTATTTCTTCAACATAAGCTATACGCTTATTAATTTTATCCGACATATTTTCATGATATTTTAATCCAAGTAATGTTTTCGCGTTTTTAGCTTCATACATTGCTATATCAGCATACTTAATCGTATCGTTTACGTTTATGCTTTGTTCTGGATATATTGCATAGCCTATGCTGCAATTTAATTTATAAGACGCACTATTTACTTCAAATGGACGCGACAATAGTCGATTAATTTGTGTAATGCTCTGTTCAATAATGACTTGGTAATTTAGCGGAAGTTTTTTCAACAACAAAATAAACTCATCACCACCAAAACGAGCGACTACTTGGTTGTCGTCACTCAACGTGAGTAACCTGGTCGATAATGACATTAATATTTGATCGCCAACCGCATGCCCCATAGCATCATTTATTGGTTTGAAGCGGTTCAAATCAATAAAGATAACGCAACCAAAATGGTTATTTCTAATCGAGTCATCAATGTCTTCAGCTAAAAGCACATTTAAATGCTGTCGATTATAAAGTTTAGTTAACTCATCGTGTTGAGCCTGAAAAATAATTTTTTCTTCAGCAATTCGGCGTGACTCAACTTCTTGTACTAAAGAATCGTGCACAATAGAGGTGTAATAACTAATGGAGAGCTTTTGTAAAATAGGTGTGAGGGCTCTTTGTACCGACTCTTCAAGTAAATAATTGGTTTCAAATACCAATAGACCATGTTGTGGAATAATAAAACCGAATAGATATTTGTTTTCATCAGATTGAAATGAATGGTTTTTCTGCACTGTATCTAAGGTTTTAACAAATTGAATTAACATTTCATCGTCAGACCAATGCAGCCCTGATTTCATTTTGGGCATACTGAGTAAATGTTGGTAATTGGCGCTTTGCTGTGTTGCAAGCTTTATAGGTAAACCATTACTGTCGCAATAGGTATATATATGTGCACTTGTAAGGTTTAATCGATTAAAACACACCTTTAAAAATACCTTCAACATATCTTTAAGGTCTAATTTATTACCAATGGCCATGGCAAGTTCATGTTGTACCGATATAATAAAAAGTGCGTTGTTCATTGCCTTCCTTGACTTGTTAAATTACCACGATCCTATTACGGTTGATTTATTCAGTAACCTGATAGCTCCGCTCTCACTATTCACAATTTCACCAAAAGAAAGTACGCCAAATAATGTTTGTTCTTTGCAATGCTTGGCAATTAAGTTCAGTTCTTTGCTAAAGTTATCTTCTAGATATAAAACTCTACTAATACAGTCAAATACCATGGTAGCAGAAAAATCATTATCATCAATTTTCTTTGTGGCCAATATCGCTGCTTGCTCTGCAGAACAGAGTAATGAGTCTACACTGCCTTGCAGTAAATAAACCATGGAGTTAACCGGTATATTTCCGACACACTGTATGTTGCCTTGGTTTATTAAAATGGGATCACGGACAACAAGTTTACTGTTAATTCGCTCGATACCTAATGGAAAGTTTTTAGCGATTTCAAAGAAGTTACCTTCATTAAACCGGTATTCACTGCTACTTTCTATTAATGCTTTGTAGAGGTTTGATGCCGGTTGGTAATCTAAACTTATGATATTTTGCTGTTCAGCTTCAGAAACAAGAATTGGTCCCTGTAATATTTGCCAACCGTGTGTTGCCGAAGAGGTTATTTTCTTTTGTAAGTTAACTAATTGAATTGCATCAAACACTAGTCCTTGATTAGTAAAAATACAGGGTTTTTGTTTAAACTCTAAGTTACCTGCCCCTCCACCTATAATACCCACTTGATAATCTAAACATTCAAAAAGGTAAGCAATAAAATCTTCAACATTGCTAACAAGAGAATCGTAAAACATTAGAAAACTGCAATTATTTGTGATTGGGCTGTGTACAAGTAAAGCTTGATCGATAACTTGTTCTAATTGTTCATCTGTTACTAAGGTAGATAACTGCGTGATCAAATTAATTTCAACACTTTGCTCAAAGCCGATAATAATACAGCCTTGTTCCATGAGTTGATTTTTAAATATTAATTTAGGGTAAATGCCACCAAAAATAGGTACGGTAGCACACATTATGAGTGGATTTACTTGCTGAGCGGTAAAATTATTATCATTACAGACAAGAATTAACAAACTTTTTGCAGCACTTGCATATGCCAATTTCAAACCTTTTTCTAGGTCGTCAATTGAACTACTGTCGCATTGCCATGTAAATGAAATACTGCTCATAGTACTACTACATTGATTAGCATATAGATAAAAGCTAGCAAGTTTATAGTAATAAAACCAGAGCTGTTTGAATAAAGCTCTCAATGAGATAAAACAAAGCGGATGCTAGACAGTAAAATCTGCCATATTTAGGCACTGAAAATTGCGTTATTAAGACTTACTTTCTAGGAAATTACGAAAGGATGAAATTCGATGTGTACGGTTTGGTGGGCTGCATCACATTTAGCTTATCATCGTTACTGATGACTAAAAATAACGCAGAACAATGCCCTAATAGTACTGCGTTTTATTTTTCTAACTTAATCAATATCGTTCAGCGGCCAAAGTACGATATAGTCTTCAAAATCGTCTAGTTCAACATCGTTATCTTTAATAATTTTTCCACGCACTGACATGCCTGCTTGATGCATAGCTGATTTTTTACCATTGTGCAGTAATGGGTGCCAAGACGGCATGCCTCTACCTTCTTTTAAACGACGGTAAGTGCAACTGGGTGGCATAAAAAACACATCATCTAAATTCTCTTGGGTTAACTGCACGCAGTCTGGTACGAGCACAGTACGCTGCTCGTATTTAGAACACTGGCAGGTTTTATCATTAAGCAGATGACAGGCAATATTCGAGTAACTCATTTGCTCACCTTCAGCAATATGTGTGGTCGGCATTAACTCAGTTTCGTCAGTCGTGCTGTCGTCATCAATAAATTTATTCAGACAGCATTTAGCACAACCATCACACAACGACTCCCACTCTGTGCGAGTCATTTCATTAAGTGACTTAGTTTCCCAAAAACGCTCTACATTTACTTTTTTGGGTTTTGCGCTAGTGCGACTATTTTTTTTACTCATAAGGCTTCTTTTCGCAACTTAATGCGCTTTATTATCTAAGGCTATTTATTGTAATGCTGGATATTTAATGTGATCAGATAAATGGCCAACTGAACTGACAAAATAATAAGATAAATTCCATTGCATTAAACTTTTATAATTATCGTAGGCTAAGTAGGCACGGCCTTTTTTGCCATCGGGAAATACTAATGCAGCTTTAATATCAACGTTAGGAAGATTGCTGCCATCGGTGCGCCTTACACCTAAAGCTTGCCATTGCGCTAACGTTTTTTCAGTTTTGGCCCAAGCTTTTAACCAGTTTTTACGACCACCGGTATTGTTTGGAATAGCTAATGAGGTATCAAAGTCGCTGGGAAGTGTTACTTGTCGACCCCAAGTTATTTCATCGCTCCAGCCTTCTTTTTTCAGGTAGTTTGCCATAGAGGCAAAAACGTCAGCTTGGTTAGTCCAAATATCTTTTTTACCGTCGCCATCGCCATCAACAGCATAAGCCACAAATGAAGTCGGCATAAATTGATTTTGTCCCATAGCGCCAGCCCAAGAGCCTTTCATCTTATCTATACTTATATGGCCTGCTTTTAATATATTTAACGCAGCCCAAAGTTCCTTTTTAAAGAATGCTTCACGGCGTCCTTCATAAGCCATTGTTGATAACGCAGAGACAACATTATAGTTACCCATAATTTTGCCAAAATTAGTTTCAAGCCCCCAAAGCGCAACGATAAAGCGTGGTTGTACACCATATTCTTCTGCGACTTTATTCAGCAGAGCTTCATGCTCTTTATATTTCGCACGAGCACGTTTTATTTTCCAATCAGGTAAACGTTTTGGTAAATAGGTATCGAGTGTTTCAACGGTTTCAGGTTGGTTACGATCAGCCTTGACTGCACGTTGATGAAAAACCACATTCGCGAATGAGGTGTCAATTAGCGCTTGTTCAAAACCTTTAGCAAGCGCTTCTTGTTTTATCTTAACAATATATTGCTCAAAGCTAGGCTTAGCATCTGCAGTTGTTTTCGTATCGTTTGCTATCGTAGGTTGTGACAATAATCCAAGCGATAAGGTGAGTGCCATTAACTTAATCGATTTGATATAACCCATTATAACGTTTCTCCTGAATCTGCCTTACCAGCAGCACTGTTCATACTTGCTTTATGCGCTTTTAACATATCTTCTTCTTTTGGCGTTAACTGTAAGTAATAACCTTGCTCTGACAAGCTAGCTTTTACTTTTTCAAGATCAGCAAAGCCCAATTTAACTTTTGATGAGAGATTAAGTACAGTAACCATGATGGGTGTACCGAACATTTTCATTAACGCTTCAGGTACATCAGAAAAGTCATCTCTGTTATTAACATAAAGATAAGTTTGAACTTTTTTAGAACTTTTATAAACACTACACAGCATAATGCAGACCTATGAATAAATGAGTTTATCGAATATGGATGATTTGATTGTTAACATACCAGTAAATTAAATGCTTTATGCAAAGTCATTTTTAACAAATGCCAACAATTTATCACCGAATAATTGTTGGCGCCAACCGCGCATAATATCAACCAGTTGCGGCTGATTTTCAGCACCGTTTATTTTGAAGTGCCAAGACAGAAATTGATTTATTTGCTTTTTAGAGGCAAAATTTTCTGGTTGTAAATTAGTTTTCTCACTGTACTGAATAAGAATATTTTTCACTTTTTTGAAGTTTTGTTTGTAACCTGGGTATTCGTCAAGGCGAATAATAGGCTCAGGCAATAGAGGATTTTTTGCTTCAGCCGAACGTTTTAGTACGGTAAGCATAACATTACCTTTATGGCGAATATCAAGCAGTTCAACACCTTCAATGCTATTCATTGCACCGACACTGGTTGGGTTTACTTGAGCGAGCGCGAAAAGGGTATGATCTTTGGCAATAAAGCCAATAGGTCTATCTTTTAATTTCGCTTGTTGGAAACGCCAAATGGTTAACTGTTGCAGTCGATAAAGTTGTACTGGATTTAAACGCCAAGCCATTTTTAGATTCAGGTATAACTGACTTTCGTCAATAGCAGCGAACTTGCGCTCAACCATAATATCACTTTCTTCTTGTGCTGCGGCTAGCCAACCAGCCTTTTCAATGTCAGCAAACAATAACGGCAGAATATTAAACAAATGTTCAACATCAGCGGCAGCATAATCTAATTGCTTTTGAGTTAACGGTCTTTTCATCCAGTCGGTTCGCGACTCAGACTTATCTAACTCAATATTGGTGTAATGCGCAATCATGGCGGCATAGCCCATGGAAATGCCGTGCCCTAAAAACCCCATGATAATTTGGCTATCAATAAGGTTCACTGGACGACAATTGCCCGCCGTAAGAAAAACTTCTAAATCTTCAGAGCATGCATGTAACACTTTCTGAATTTTTGGGTTTTCTAATAATTGCCAAAATGGGCTTAAGTTTGCTACGGCAACCGGATCAATTAACGCTAAGGTTTTTCCGTCGTTTATCTGTATAAGACCTAACTTAGGGTAAAGTGTTCGCGTTCGAACAAATTCAGTATCGATAGCAAGAATACTTGCTTGGGCGTAGCGTTGACAAACTAGTTCTAATTGCTCGGGATCTTCGATATAAATTTTTTCAAGAGTTGCTTGCACGTAATGTCCTATATAAAACAAATAACTAATTTAATAGCGTTAACTAACCTAACTATTGCGACTAAAGGTAGTAAAGTAATATCTAGCTTGAAGCCGTTATAAATTCAAACTTAGGCATAACCCTATATTATTTTTTAACCAATACCAAAATGTAATTTAATGCTTAATACAAATAAAAATGACAAGTTCGTTAAAAATAGGAACTTGTCATTACTTGTATGTAAATATTAATGGTTTATGGGCGTCTACGTCTGGTTGCTTGTTGGCTGCGATGTTGATGCTTTTTCACTGACCGACGAATTCTGCGACTTTTCGCGTTATCCATCGCTTTCTCGTCAACTTTAACCTTACTTTGTGTTTCTGGCGCTAAATCAACAAGCTTTCGATAATAGTTTACATCTTGTAAGTTTAATTCCGTCCAACCACCTAGCGGCAACTGGCGTTTCATTTCCATATCGCCGTAGCGTACACGAATTAAGCGACTTACCTGTACATCTTGGCTTTCCCACAGACGACGAACTTCGCGGTTACGTCCTTCAGACAGCACCACATGGAACCAATGGTTACGGCCTTCACCACCTTTGTAAGTGATTTTTTGAAACTTTGCTGGCCCATCTTCAAGCTTTACGCCATGACGCAATGTTTGCAACATAGCTTCATTAACTTCACCGAATATGCGCACGGCATACTCACGCTCAACTTGTTTAGAAGGGTGCATTAAACGATTAGCCAGTTCACCATCGGTAGTAAAAAGTAACATACCAGAGGTGTTAATATCTAAGCGCCCTACAGCAACCCATCGACTACCTTCTAACTTAGGTAAACGATCAAAAACAGTTGGTCGGCCTTCAGGATCTTTACGTGTACACATTTCGCCTTCTGGCTTGTTGTACATCAAAACACGACATAAGTCGTCGGTTAAAGGCTTTAGCTTAATTTGGTGGCCATCAACACGAATAAGTTCGTTGCCTTCGACACGGTCGCCTAAATAAGCAGTTTTACCTTCAACGCTAACACGCCCTGCACTAATATAAGTTTCCATTTCTCGGCGTGAACCGGCACCCGCTCGTGCTAATACTTTTTGTAATTTTTCAGACATTGGTCTTAACTCTCTTACGTCAGTAACTTCACAGTGAATCCTAACTCATACCAAGTTGATAATTTGGCTTCACTTTTACGTCTCTGTCTCTTTAAGTTTAGGGTAAAATACCCTGTAGTTTTTTAGTTTAGCGTGTTTTTGCAAAAACAATTAACCGCTAAAATCTTCCATCGGCATTAATGCCGGCAGTTGGTCGAGTGATGTTAGCGAAAAGTAGTCAAGAAACTCTTGCGTACTCGCATATAATACCGGTCGACCGGGCACTTCCTTTTGACCGACTGTTTTTATCCAATTTCTGTCGCTTAGCGTTTTGATAATATTACTGCTAACCGCAACCCCACGTATATCTTCAATTTCACCACGGGTTATCGGTTGCTTGTATGCTATTAGCGCAAGCGTTTCTAAAATGGCACGAGAATATTTTGGTGCCTTTTCTTTGTATAAATGGGCTAAATCTTCACTCAGCTCGGCAGGTGTTTGAAAACGATAGCCAGAAGCGACTTTATTGAGTTCAACACCACGACCTTTATAGTCAGCCTGAATGGCGATAATGATATCACGAATACGCAGATTACTGACACGATATTCAATTAAAAAATCACGTTTAAGTAATTGTACCGATAACGGCTTCTCTGCAATAAATAATGCCGCTTCTACTAAACGTTTTAGTTTGGCGTCATCAATATCTTTGTGGCGTATTTTATCGGGATTCATTGTTACTGTTTTAACCTTTTTACATGTAGTAATTTTTTATATTTTTTAACTTTTATAAACGTAAACTTGTTTAAGCTTTTTTAAACCTGTTTAGGCAGACAAACCCGTATTTCGCCATAAACTTTTGTTTGCACACATTCAATTAATGACTCTTTAATAAGCTCTAATATAGCTAAAAATGTTACAACAACGCCTGACTTACCTTCTTTTATAGTAAATAAGTCACTGAAATCACAATAAGGTTGCTTTTTATCGGCATTTTTTAATTTTGCTAATATATGCGCCATTCTTTCTCTGGTTGATAACGACTCTTTTTGAATATGATGATGCTCATACGCTTTAGTACGTTTTATTATGCCATGCAGTGCGCTAACAAGCTCAGCTAGATCTACCTGGCTATTGAGAATTTTAGGGACAAAGTTTTCGGCTAGCTCAACTTTTGCAATAAAATTATCGCGGTCTAATCGAGGTAATTCGTCAATGTTCTCAGCGGCTTTTTTAATCACTTCATATTCTTGCAGCTTTCTGACTAATTCCGCTCTCGGGTCGCCTTCGTCTTCTTCTACGGCTTGTTTAGGTAATAACAGGCGCGATTTAATTTCCGCTAAAATTGATGCCATCACTAAATATTCAGCCGCTAACTCTAATTTAATATCTTTCATTAAATCAACATAAGCCATGTATTGCGTGGTAATAGGCGAAATAGGTAGGTCTAAAATATCAAATTTTTGTTTGCGAATTAAATACAATAAAAGATCGAGGGGCCCTTCGAACATTTCCAGAATAACTTCTAGTGCGTCAGGCGGAATAAATAAATCTTGTGGCTTTTCCACAATAGCTTCGCCGTGCAGTAAAGCAAAGGGTAATACTTGTTGAAGCATTACCCCTGAGTCAGCGCTATTCTCTGCTAGCGTAATTTTAGATGAACTAGCCCTATTTTCAGACATGGGCTTTCGTCAATATTTGCATACTTTGTTTCATAAATTATAGATAAGCTATTGTAACTATTTAGTCATTCGCCAAACACAAAGGATTATTGAAAAGGTGTTGGATCACCCTCGCCTACGCGTATAATTTCTACATCATCATTTGAAAAATCTATAACCGTGGTTGGGCGCTCGCCTAAATGTCCACCATTTATGATCAAATCAACCTGATGTTCTAAAATATCGCGAATATGCTCTGGGTCAAACTCTGCAGTTTCTGCCCCAGGCATAATTAACGTTGTCGACATAATGGGCTCACCAAGCTCCGCTAATAAAGCTTGAGCAATATTGTTATCAGGGACACGAATACCGATAGTTTTACGCTTTGGATTTAATAAGCGTTTTGGTACTTCTTTAGAGCCTTTGAAAATAAAGGTGTAAGGCCCGGGCGTGTTGTTTTTTAATAAACGAAAAGCACTATTATCGACGCGCGTATATTCAGACAGCTCAGACAAGTCGCTGCACATTAGCGTAAAGTTATGCTCTTTTGTAATATCTCGAATATTACAAATACGTTCCAAGGCTTTTTTGTCACCAATGTGGCAACCTAACGCATAGCCAGAGTCGGTTGGGTAAACAATAACACCACCTTGACTAATAATAGCAGCCGCTTGTTTCATTAAGCGACCTTGCGGATTATCTGGGTGAACATAAAAAAACTGGCTCATAAAAAACTCCAAGTGAATGTCAAGTTTGTCATCTTAATGTAATTATTCAATAAGACACTTTTGGCAGCAAAAATAAAACCGAAGGCTTAACGAATACCGTTAGCTTGCCAAAGTTGCCAAATAGGGTTGGCTTGCTCAGGCATAACTAAGTTCCTGCCTAGATCACTCCAACGGCTTGGCTGATGAAAGTCAGATCCCATTGAGGCATATAAATCGTATTCTGAACAATAGTTTAGCATGATTTTACGTTGTTCGTTGTTCATCTGCGGTAAAACAACTTCTAAACCGTCGCCTTGCGCGTCTTTAAAATCAACAATCAAGCGTCTTAACCATTTTGCCGTTAAGTCGTAACGAATAGGGTGTGCCATAACGGCGACGCCGCCGGCAGCATGTATTGTTGTTACCGCTTCTTCAATGCTACACCAATTAGGGTTTACATAAGCACGTTTACCTTTACCGATATATTTATCGAAGGCTGACTGCATTTTACTAACAACACCACGTTGTAACAGTACTCTGGCAAAATGAGCACGAGTAATAGAACCCTCGCCTGCCATTGCTTTAGCATCGCTGTAAACATCGTTAAAACCGCATTTTTCGAGTTTGTCACCCATGCTAGTTGCGCGATCTTCGCGGCGTTGTTGTTGTGCCGATATTAAACTTTGTAATTGCGCATGCTCGGGATCAATATTTAAGCCGACAATATGAATTTCAAAGCCTTGCCATTGGGTTGATATTTCAATGCCATTAATCAAGGTTAATGGAATGTTTTGATCTAAAATAGTTTGTTTAGCAATATCAAGACCTTTAACACTGTCGTGATCGGTAATAGCTAAAACGTCAATTTGGAAGTTAACCGCCCGTTCTATCAGCTCTTTAGGCGTTAATGCACCGTCCGAGCAATTGGTGTGGCTGTGCAGATCAACCCGTAAGTTTGAAAAATCTTTATCAATAGTAAAATCAGTGGTTGACATCATTACGTGAATCGGTTCTTCTATAGGGACTTAAAACTGCCTGACACAAATGCAAGTCGCTATTTAGGCAAGTGAATAAAACAATTTTACTGAGATAAAACAGATAATGATACAAGTAAAACAAACTATTTCTATGATTTGGTGGTGGCATAACTCTACATAAGTGGGTTGTGTTGTTTACTTGTATGTAAAAACGTCGAAAACCCGCACAATATTGCGGGTTTTTTGGTTTTAAAATTTTGAATAATCGAACAAGAGAATAAATATGTTACGCATTAAAGTTAAACGTTGGTTCTTATGGTGGCTTTTGCCTATTTACGCTGGATGACCGTTTTTAAATAGAATTTATGTAGGAATACCCATGAGCAATACTCAAGAAAATAGCACTAAAAATAACAACGAAAAAAAGCAACCAGACGCTGCACTAAACACTCAAGAAATAGGCGCAGTAGTTACTATAACTGATACTTTACGTTATCAAAGTGATCCGCTTGCTGTTTTTCATTCCCTCTGCGCAGATAAAGAAAACACCCTGTTACTAGAATCAGCAGAAGTCGACAAAAAGCACCAACTTAAAAGTTTACTGCTTAGCGATACCGCCGTTAAAATTGTCTGTTATGGTAATACCGTAAAATTTAGCGCTTTAACTAAAAATGGTGAAAATGCACTTGCCTTTGCTAAACAAGCGTTAGCTGCACATGCTGAAATAACTGATGACGTAACTAGCCCTAATAAAGCGTTTACTGCGACATTTTCAGACATTGTTGAACAATTAGATGAGCGCTCTAGATTACTTGCTATTAATCCTTTTCAAAGTTTACGTTTATTTAGCCAATTAACTAACACAAGCCAACATCCGTTTGCGGTATTTTTAGGTGGTGCTTTTGCGTTCGATATGATGTCGATGAGTGAAACATTACCCGACGTTGCTGATGGTGAGAATACTTGCCCTGACTTTGTTTACTATCTCGCTGAAACCTTGATTATTATTGACCATGAACAACAATCTAGTGAAGTAATAACCAACCAATTTACTGGCCCAGGTTATGCTGAAGCTAAAACAGCCGCACTGGCAAACATTAACGCCATTAAAAGCCGTTTAAGCGCCGATATAACCGCTTCATTCGAACCGAAAAAAGCAAGCTCAGATACTAAGACACCTTCAGAAGAAAAGACTCTATCGACTTTAACTTGTGATATTAGCGATGAAGCATTTTGTCAGATAGTTAATGATTTAAAAGAAAACATATTGGCCGGAGATATTTTTCAAGTAGTACCCTCTCGTACTTTTAGCTTAGCGTGTTCAAATAACCTTAACGCTTATAAAGCTTTAAAGCAGAGCAATCCAAGCCCTTATATGTTTTATCTGCAAGACAGTGATTTTTGCATTTTCGGTGCTTCTCCAGAGTCGGCACTAAAATATCAGCAAAGTAATCGACAAGTCGAAATTTACCCCATTGCAGGAACACGGCCTCGTGGTTTTAACGCTGATGGTACCTTATCGCCTGATTTAGATAGCCGGATAGAATTAGATTTACGCTTAGACAAAAAAGAATTGGCCGAACATATTATGTTGGTTGATTTAGCGCGTAATGACATCGCACGAGTTAGCCAACCGGGTACTCGCCATGTGGCTGACTTATTAAAAGTTGACCGATATTCTCATGTTATGCACTTGGTTTCTCGGGTATGCGGCACGTTAGAGCTAGAGTTAGATGCCCTGCACGCTTATCAAGCCTGTATGAATATGGGCACGTTATCAGGCGCACCAAAAGTAAAAGCAACCACACTTATTCGCCAAGTTGAAGGGAAACGTCGTGGCAGTTATGGCGGCGCAGTGGGTTATTTAACCGGCAATGGCGATATGGATACCTGTATTGTTATCCGCTCTGCCTTCGTACAAAACAACCGAGCACAAATTCAAGCAGGTGCAGGGGTGGTATTTGACTCTGATCCGCAATCTGAAGCCAACGAAACTCGACAAAAAGCCCAAGCCGTGATCAACGCCATTAAAGAAGCTGAAGGTAAAGTACTGGTGATTGCTCATCAGGAAAGTCAAGATATTAACCCGAGTAGCGAATTAGAAAAGGAGACGAAATAATGACATCAGCTAATGCTTTATCTAAAGACTTATCTCAACAAGCACAAAACGCATTACCCGAAATAGTTATGCTAGATAATCTTGACTCGTTTACCTACAATTTAGTTGATGAATTTCGTTGTTTAGGCTACCAACTAACCATTTACCGTAATACGCTCAGTGCTGAGTTTGTTTATAATAAACTTCGAGAAAAACAGCAGAATAACATGGCAGGCGTTATTTTAGTGCTTTCTCCTGGACCAGGCGACCCAACGCATGCAGGGTGTTTAATGCCATTAATTACCTTGTGCGCAGGACAATTTCCTATTTTAGGCATTTGTTTGGGTCACCAAGCATTAATTCAACATTATGGTGGTGTAATTGCTCGCGCGCCTGAAGTTGTGCATGGAAAGTCATCGAATATTACCCATAACGAGCAAGGTGCTTTCACTCATATTGCGAGTCCGTTGCCTGTTGCTCGATATCATTCACTTGTTGCTAGCTCAATGCCACAAGCATTAACTATGACCGCTTATGTAAACTTAAACACTGATAGCGAAGAAATAACCTTGCCTATGGCCATTGAGCACAGTAGCGATGCTGCTATTGGGTTTCAGTTTCACCCTGAATCGATATTAACCACATACGGCACCAATTTATTAGCGCAAAGCCTTAAACATTTATCCGCTTTAGCTAGTCAGACTATTTATAAAGATCAAGGGCATGCTCATGAACAGCACTGAAATTAATAGCAACAGTTCAGCACAACACCAGCCAGTGAAAAATGATGACATTACTCACAGCGCACTAAATACTCTAGTGGATGGACACTCATTAACTCAACAACAAAGCCATGATGTTTTTGAACAAGTGATCAACGGCTTTGTTGCGCCAGAGCGCTTAGCAGCAATCCTTACCGCCTTAAAAATTAAAGGTGAAACGCCAGCTGAAATAGCCGGTGCCGCCATTGCTATTCGCGCCAATGCTAAAGCATTTCCAGAGCAAACATTTACTGTCGCTGATTGTGTAGGTACCGGTGGTGACGGCGCAAATACCATTAATATTTCGACTACCGCGGCTATTTTAGCGGCAGCATGTGGTTTAAAAATGGCAAAGCATGGTAATAGAAGTGTTTCTAGTATGTCAGGCTCTGCCGATTTACTTGAAGCGCTAGGGGTAAATTTAACTATGTCGCCCGAAGTAGCCAGTGAATGTTTAGCAAAAGCTAACATTTGCTTCTTATACGCTCCGGCCTACCATACTGGCTTTAAACATGCTGCGCCGGTTCGAAAAGCCATGGCCATTAGAACTTTATTCAATATTTTAGGACCATTAGTTAACCCAGCAAAACCCGACATTATGTTGTTAGGTGTTTATATACCAGAATTAATTACCCCAATCGCGCAAGCCTTAATGCTAACCGGCGTCAAACAAGCTTGGGTAGTACATGGTAGTGGTTTAGATGAAATCGCCTTACACGGTAAAACACTAGTGACTGAAATCGATAATGGCGAATTAATTAAGAAAGAAGTAACGCCAGCCGACTTTGGTATAGACAGTTATACCTTAGAAGATATCAAAGGTGGAACGCCTGAAGAAAATGCCGAATTTATTAAAGCTATTTTAGCAGGTAAGGGCCAAGCGGCTCACAATAGCGCGGTTATTATTAACTGTGCAGCGCTGTTATATCTTCATCGCGAACAATTAAATGGCAAAGCCGATACCTTATTGTTAGCGGCTCAACATGCTAAATCGGTTCTTGCTTCAGGCGTGGCAAGCAAAACCTTAGCAGATTTAGTACAAGTTTCACATTCGGGAGTATCAGTATAATGGCCAACATTCTTGAGCAAATCGTTGCCAATCGACGTATTGAGATAGAACAATTAAAACTAGCATTACCGTTAGCAAGCTTTATTGATGACTTAACACCATCAAAAAAAGACATGTATCAAGCGCTAACACGTACCGCTGAAAAGCCTTACGCTGGTTTTATTTTAGAATGTAAAAAAGCATCACCATCAAAAGGTTTGATCAGAGCTGACTTTAATGTTGCAGAGATAGCCGGTATTTATGATAACTACGCGGCGGCAATATCGGTACTGACTGAACATAAGTATTTTCAAGGCGATTTTAATTACCTTAAAACGGTGAGTGATTCTGTAAAATGTCCGGTATTAAATAAAGATTTCTTTTTTGATACCTACCAAGTTTATTTGGCCAGACATTATGGTGCTGACGCCATATTACTTATGCTGAGCGTACTCAACGATAATGAATATAACGAATTAGCGGCGGTTGCTAACTCTTTAAATTTAGCGATTTTAACTGAAATTTCTAATGAAGAAGAACGCGACCGTGCAATCAGCTTAAATGCCAAGCTTATTGGTATTAATAATCGTAATTTACGTGATCTTTCAACCGATATTTCACGTACCTTTGATTTAGCACCGACACTACCTGATGACCGAATCGTTATTTCTGAATCAGGCATTTATAATAACGCACAGGTTAGAGAGCTAGCCCCTGCTGTAGACGGATTTTTAGTCGGTAGCTCAGTCATGGCAGAGCCAGATATCGACTTAGCGTGTCGACAATTAATATTCGGTCACAATAAAGTGTGTGGTTTAACAAAGCCTGAACATGCTGAATTTGCCATTAAAGCAGGTGCCGAGTTTGGCGGACTTATTTTTGCTGAAAAATCACCACGCTGTGCTAACAAAACCCAGGCAAAATCTATTGTCAGTGAAAACCCAAGTTTAAAATATGTTGGCGTTTTTGTTAATCATTCACAAGACACTGTGCTTGAAATAGCACATGACTTACAACTATCGGCAGTACAATTACACGGTCAAGAAAACCAAGCGTACATTAATAGTTTAAGAGAAAAACTGTCACAGGATTGTCAAATATTTAAAGCACTACCTGTTGAAGACAAAGTGTTAGCTTTACCTAATAATGTCGACCATATCGTACTAGATGGTAAAAATGCAGGCAGTGGCCAAGCTTTTAGTTGGCAAGCGTTAGCTGAAAGTGAGCAAGACTTATCTCGTTGCTTTTTAGCTGGTGGTTTGCAATTAGACAATATAAACCAAGCTTGCGGGCAAATGAACAACCATGAATTATTTGGCTTAGATATCAACTCTGGCGTTGAATCTAGCCCAGGCATTAAATGTCGCGAAAAACTCAATGCAGTTTTCGCCCAAATACGGAATTATTAAGATGTTAAAATCTACAACTGAAAATCAAGCTAAGAAAACTTTACCTGCCTACTTTGGTGAGTTTGGTGGTATGTATGTTGGTGAATTGTTAGTACCTGCTTTAGAGCAGTTAGAACAAGCGTTTATTGAATCTCAAACTGATGAAGCTTTTTTAGCTGAGTTTAATAAATTGCTGACCAGTTATGCTGGCCGACCAACACCACTAACACTGTGTCGTAATATTGTTAAAAACCCATTAGCTAAAATTTATTTAAAGCGTGAAGATTTACTGCACGGTGGCGCGCATAAAACCAATCAGGTTTTGGGCCAAGCTTTACTGGCTAAACGCATGGGTAAAACTGAAATAATAGCAGAAACAGGTGCTGGTCAACATGGTGTTGCTACTGCTATCGCATGTTCATTATTGGGTTTGAAATGTAAAGTTTATATGGGCGCGGTTGATTGCCAGCGTCAGCAACCTAACGTGTTTCGTATGCAACTAATGGGCGCGGAAGTTATTCCAGTTACCGCGGGTAGCGGCACACTTAAAGATGCGGTGAATGAAGCGCTACGTGATTGGTCTGCTAATTATGAGAACGCACATTATTTATTAGGCACGGCTGCAGGTCCTCACCCTTTCCCGACGATTGTTCGTGAGTTTCAAAAAATGATCGGCGAAGAAGCTAAACAACAGTTACTCGCAGAAGAAGGTCGCTTACCTGACTATGTTATAGCTTGTGTTGGTGGCGGTTCAAATGCCATTGGTATGTTTAACGACTTTATTGGCGACGATGGTGTAAAACTTATTGGTGTTGAAGCCGGTGGTAAAGGTATTGATACTATACATCACGGCGCAACGTTAGTCGCAGGTACTAAAGGAATGCTGCACGGCAACTACACCTATATTATGCAAGACAAGGTTGGCCAAATTGAAGAGTCATACTCTGTATCAGCGGGTCTAGATTACCCTGCTGTTGGTCCTCAACATGCACAATTAAAAGATTCTGGTAGAGCGCAATATGTGCCAATTAACGATGATGAAGCATTAGAAGCGTTTCAATTACTTGCGCGTAATGAAGGTATAATTCCTGCGTTAGAGTCGTCTCACGCGTTAGCACATGCGTTAAAAATGGCAGATAAAGTCACTGAAGAAACTATATTTTTAGTGAACTTATCAGGCAGAGGAGATAAAGATTTAGCGCATGTAAACGCGATTATATCGCCAGAAACAGCAGAGAAAAGCGATGTTAAGCACAGAGGAGAAGCATAATGAGCCAAGTAACTAATATAAAAACTCGTTATGACCAGGCGTTTGAGAAATTGGCAGCAAAAAAAGAAGGGGCATTTATTCCTTTTGTGATCATCGGCGATCCAAATCCTGAGCAGTCTTTTGAAGTTATTAAAACCTTGATTGATGCAGGTGCTGACGCCTTAGAGCTAGGCATTCCATTTTCAGATCCTAGTGCTGATGGCGTAACCATTCAAATGGCGGCACTGCGCGCACTCAAAGCCAATACTAATACTGATATTTGCTTAGATATTTTAGCTAGAATTCGTGCTTATGCTCCTGACATGCCCATTGGCTTATTACTTTACGGTAACTTAGTCTTTGCTCGCGGTATTAATAATTTTTATCGTGATGTAGCTACTGCAGGTGTTGATTCAGTGCTTATTGCTGATTTGCCTATTCGTGAGAGTGAAGCTTTTAGAAAAGCGGCAGAGGCTAATGGCGTTGCGCCTATCTTTATCGCCCCGCCTAATGCCAGTGAAACAACCTTACAAAAAGTCGCTGATTATGGTTCGGGTTATACTTATGTTCTAAGCCGCGTTGGTGTTACCGGTACTGAAACTGAAGCTGAAATGACCGGCCATAAGCTAATTGATATTTTAGACAAATACCAAGCAGCACCTTCTGTTATTGGTTTTGGTATTTCAAAGCCAGCACAAGTTACTGCCGCATTAGCTACCGGAGCAAAAGGCGCAATTAGTGGCTCTGCTGTGGTTAAAATTATTGAAAACAATCTTGATGACAATGACAATATGTTGCGTGAATTAACCGAATTTGTTAGCGCGATGAAATTGGCTACTAAGCTTTAACAAGCAAGACAACTATTAGCTGTCAGCTTTAAGTTTTGTGCTATCAGTAAATGAATAATAGCTTTTAGTTCAAAGAAATAGTTTATAAAAAAAGCTCATAAGATAATACTTATGAGCTTTTTTATTGCGGCTTAGTTAATTAACAGCTTATAACTAATCACGCATCGCTTTTCATAAATGACTTTCATGAAATGCCTAGGCTGACTTCTTTTCCCAGGTATCACGTAAACCCACTGTGCGGTTAAATACTAACTTGCCAGCGGCGGTGTCTTCTGCAGTTATTTTATTATCTAAACAAAAGTAACCTTGGCGTTCAAACTGAAAAGCTTGTTCTGGTTTGGCGTTCGCTAAGTAAGGTTCAACTTTCGCATGACTAATAATAGTTAATGAATCCGGGTTAATTACCGAATGAAAGTCTTCTGCTGCACCTGGGTTTGGCACAGTGAATAAACGCTCATATAAGCGAACTTCAGCATCAAGACTTTGTTCAGCACTCACCCAGTGAATTACACCTTTAGGTTTAGTGCCATCAGTAGGGTTTTTGCCTAATGTTTCAGGATCATACTGACAATAAACCGTAGTAACATTACCATCTGCATCTTTATCACAACGCGTAGCTGTTACCACATAGGCGCCACGTAAGCGTACAGCTTTGTCTAAAACTAAGCGTTTATACTTTTTATTCGCTTCTTCACGAAAGTCTTCGGCTTCAATGTAGAGCTCTTTTGAAAAAGGCACAATACGTGAGCCTTGGCTTTCATCACTTGGGTGATTTTTAACATCAAGGTTTTCAACGTTATCGCTAGGGTAGTTTTCAATCACTAATTTAATTGGATCTAACACGGCCATAGCGCGCGGTGCATTATCATTTAAATCTTCGCGAATACAAGCCTCTAACACGCTCATTTCAACGGTATTATCCATTTTAGTTACACCAATACGTTTAGTAAACTCACGTAATGAAGCGGGTGTAAAACCTTTACGACGAAAGCCTGCAATCGTAGGCATGCGCGGGTCATCCCAACCATTAACTAACTTGTCTTCAACAAGGTTATTTAATTTACGCTTGCTCATTACGGTATATTCTAAGTTTAAACGCGAAAACTCGTATTGATGCGGAGTGGTTTCAATTGAAATATTGTCGATAACCCAATCATATAAACGACGATTATCCTGAAACTCTAATGTACATAATGAATGCGTAACGCCTTCAATCGCATCTGAAATACAGTGAGTAAAATCATACATTGGATAAATGCACCATTTATCGCCGGTTTGATGATGATGAGCAAACTTAACACGATAAATAATCGGGTCACGCATACACATAAAGCTCGACGCCATATCGATTTTAGCGCGCAGAGCACACTCACCTTCTTTAAAGTCACCTGCTTTCATTTTTGCAAATAATGCCAAGTTTTCTTCAACAGAAGTATCTCGATAAGGGCTATTTTTACCCGGCTGTTTTAATGTGCCACGATACTCGCGAGTTTCTTCAGCGTTTAAAAAACAAACGTACGCTAAACCTTTTTCGATCAACTCAACGGCATAGCCGTATAGGCGGTCAAAGTAGTCAGAAGAATAATGAATATCACCGGCCCACTCAAAACCCAACCATTTTACATCAGCTTGAATAGAATTTACGTAGTCAATATCTTCTTTTTCAGGGTTAGTATCATCAAAACGTAAATTACATAAACCCTGATAATCTTGAGCAATACCAAAGTTTAAGCAAATAGATTTAGCATGACCGATATGTAAAAAACCATTCGGCTCAGGCGGAAAACGTGTTTGTATTTGGTTATGCTTGCCACTAGCTAAATCAGCATCAATAATTTGACGAATAAAATTGGTAGGACGGTTTTCTACTTCCGACATCCACAAAGCCCCTAAAATAATAAAAATGTAAAAATATAATTAGAGATATTATATCAATAGAATTAACTCAAGCGCACCTAAAGAATATAAATTCTGTCATTAAAGCGAAATTTAATTCAATTTATTGTATTCAAATGCAAATTGCATTTATTAGTTGCCCTTATACCAAGTAAGGTTTCATCTTATTAAAATACTTTTAGATATCAAAATAACCATTCACATCAGACCAGTATATTGATATGTTATTTATACTTTCCCATTTACTTGAACAACTAAAATGTCTCAATGTTCATCTTCTAATGTAAATACCCATATGAATAATAATAACAGTGCTAATGCCAACATACTTTCGCTGGATAATTTAAAGCAATGGCAACAAAAGTCTAAGAGCGGCAATACAATCAACGGCTACTATCGCGCTGGCGCTAAAAACGCTAAACGCATTCACTTTTTGCATGGTACTGGGTTTTCTGCCATGACCTTAGCGGCAATGGCATCTCAATTACCCACAGATTGGTCGGTATGGTTAACTGATGTGCCGGGTCACGGCAACTCTACACAGCCTTCAACCCGCATGCCTGATTGGCAAAAAATGGCTAATAGTGTTGCAGATGCTATATATCAGCAGGCAAATGTTAAAGAAAATGGTCCGTTGATCGGTGTTGGACACTCTATGGGCGGTGTTCTAACCTTATTTGCTGCGGTTAAATACCCTGATTTATTTAGCGAAGTTATTTTACTTGACCCTGTTTTATTCCAAAATGAAATGATAATCGCCCAGCAACTTATGCGCTTTACCGGTGCTTGGAAACGAAGTGCTTTAGTAAGGTCGGTTGCGAATCGTACCCATATATGGCCAAACTTAGTGGCGATGAACGAAAATATTGCCAGCAAGCCTTTTTATAAAAAATGGCATCCTCAAGTTATTAGCGATTACTGTAAATATTCTTCAACCGCAGGCTTAGATAATACAGTTCAGCTAAGTTGCAAGCCTAGTTGGGAAGCTTCTATTTTTGGTTCCTATCCAAGGGGGCTTTGGCGGGCAATCTATAAAGTGAATATACCGGTAGACATATTAATCGCCAATAATAGTTATTTTTTTATACCTAAAGCGGTAAAGAGAGCAGCAAAACTCAATAAAAATATTCAATGGCAAACCTTTGGTAACAATCATTGTTTTCCCATGGAAGAGCCAATTGATACAGCAAAGAAGCTTACTGATGTTATTAGCGCGAGAAGTTGATATCATACGCCTAGCTGAACGATAGTTGCTCTTTAAAGGATCTATACAATTATAGTTATTTCATGTTTTAGAATTTAAGTCTTATTTGTTGAGAATCCTGTTGTTAAAATTTATCCCTAGCCTATTAACCTTGTTTTTTATATCGAGTATTCAAGCTAAAGAACTATCCTTAGAGGTGGTAAGTGAACATTGGCCACCTTTTATTATTCAAAATTTTGATAAAAAAAATGATATTTCAGCGCAAAAAGTCTCAGGTATAGTAACCGAAAAGATTCACCATATTTTAAGCACTTCTAATATTAATTACACAATTAAAACTTACCCTTGGGCTCGAAGTTATTATGTAGCTTTGAACAAGCCTAACGTACTTATTTATTCGATTTATAAAACTAAAGAACGAACACCGCACTTTGAATGGTTTTGTCCTGTTCATGAAAAAACGCCGATAAATATTTATAAATTAAAAAGCAACAAAAGTGATATTTCTTCGCTATCAACCTTAGGTAACAGCATTATAGGCGTGCTAAGAAGTGATAACAGCCACACCTTCATGTTAAAGCATAATTTTGTCGAAGGAGAGAGTTTAATAGTTTCTTCCAGCGAAGAAAGTAACATTAGAAATTTACTCAATAAAAGAATAGATGCCATTATTCAGTCTAAAGAGAGTTTAATTTATCGATTACAAAATACTAGATTTACTATCGATGATTTTGACGTTGGCTTTGAGTTGCACCAAAACAAGAATACTGAGCATTGTATGGCCTTGAGTAAAAGCTCGTCGCCGGAAATGATTGCCGCCGTAAAGCGAGCTTTTAATTTATGGTTAAATAAATAATACCAATTTAACTGTTCGACTTTTCATGAACATTCTCTGGCTAATTACTGGCAATAGAAGATTAAAATATCGTTACAGATGAGTCCTTTCTGGCTTACTACCAATTATTACGCGTATTGATACTTGTACGATGTATCACCCTCTAGTGCGTGCTATTGCAACCTCAGTTAAGGGTGCGGATAATCCAGATAAATTCTCTATTTCTTTTTCTACAACACTTCTAGGCAACTTCTTTATCAAAAGTTCACCGATTTCAATGGCATTATTTTTCGCAGCAAAAACTAAAATATTGTTATTGTCACAGCTAACATCTTTAAATACAGTTCTTAACTTTAATCGCTTCGATTTGAGTAACTTCCTTAACCTTCCCTTGTCATCAACAGCGATATATTCACAAATATTTTGTGCGAGATTAACAGCATAACTTTGAGGTACAAAAAGACTTACATTTATCAGTAGTAAAAAAATAAACAGTTGGCAAAATAATTTCATAGATACACGCTTAATTAAGAATTCATGATTTAATAAGCTTAGCCTGAATTATCAAAAAAGTTTGCTAAACGAATTTATTAAAGATTTATTCATTTAGCATGAATGCCTTTTCCCCCCTTACCGGTCAATACACATAAGCAATCAACCTTAATTTAACGAGAAATCTATGTTCCTTCGCATACCTTTAATCAATATATTATTTTTTTCATTATTGTCATTCACAATTAACGCAAACAATTATGATGACAAGGTGATGACTTCAGGATTGAATCATTTGGGCTTAACGGTTAAAGATTTAACTGCATCAAAAGATTTCTTTATTGACACCTTAGGGTGGAAGATTGCAGGTGGGTATCCTGATTACCCATCAGTTTTTGTTACCGATGGCAAAATTTTTGTCACTTTATGGCAAACTAAAAATAAAGATAAGGTTGTCACCTTTGACAGAGCAAATAATGTTGGCTTACATCATTTAGCGCTAACGGTTAATAGTGAAAATATCCTTAATGAATTACATCAACGCTTTCTATTATTACCCAATATCGTTATTGAGTTCTCCCCTGAACTCAATGGCGAAGGGCCAACAATACACATGATTATTCGTGAACCTAGTGGTAACCGTATCGAATTTGCTTATACCCCAAACTCAAAGTAATACATAAAGAGAAATTTACAGTCAAGTTTGCCATCATAATTTAAAAACAAAAAAGCGCAGATGATCTGCGCTTTCTAAATTATATCATTGCTACAAACTATAGTTAAAACTGAGCTACAACTTCTTCAACAACAATTTTTATAGCTTTGCTCGGGTTATCTTGCTCTGAGGCTTTAATGCGTTTTACAGCCCATCCATGCCATACTGGCTGATGACTTTTAACATCGTAAACATCTATGGCTAGCTTGCCTTCAGTATAGTTACGCACATGCGTATCAGAACCAATGCCTATACCACCATAATAACGGTGACCCCATAAGAAACTGGTGCGATACATCATAGGTAAAGCATCAACTTTTACTTTATCTCTACTGCCCATAGTGTATGAAATAGTAAAGTCGGCTGTCTCTGCATCACTGACTAATGTATAACCTTTCGCAATAAAAGCTTGTTCAATTGCATTATCAATTCTAACTTTCATAACGGGGTTTGCATCAATAGACTCAGCTAAAACCTTGTTTTCATCTAACCATGCAAATGTTTTATAATGCGATGTTGATATCTCACTATTACGGTCAAAATTAACTCTAGCGTTTTGTGTTGATGCACAACCAGCAATGACTAAAAGTGTTAACACTATGATTAGTTTATTTTTTAACATAAATCCTTCCTATCAACTTCGGGTACTTAACTTACCGTACAGGTTATCATAAATACTAAGTTAAGCCGCTTAAAAATTTAATACCATTTATTTATAAAACTTTTTGCTAGTTATATGACCGCTGAAATAAGTAATTTATGACAATA
>NZ_BAAJLU010000021.1:0-55679 GCF_057550865.1 Colwellia sp. NW0002-52-1
TTTGTTGAAATTTAACAGTGAGGTGGGTACCTTTAAACAGTTTATGCCAACGCGTAAGCACCTCTCGTGTTGTCCAGTTTTCCACTTGTTCACTTTCAACATGAAGAACGAGGTGTAAGTGATTATTCATCACAGCATGAGCACAGATATCAATGGAAAACACTTGAGATAATTGAAAAATACGCTTTTCAATCCAACTTCGCCTGTGCTCATAACTCACGCCGGTTTCTTTATCAACACCACACAAAAAGGCCTTGCGAACGGTGCGACTGCATATATGATAATTTGGCGTATCGGTTAAACTGATTTGTTGAGAACGAGGTTTAGGCATAATAAACACCACATTTAAAGTTATGAACTAAGTGTAGTTTACTGATAAAAATATGAACAAGTTATTATGGGTGGCTTAATTAAGAAAGGTGGTACAACAGCAAACGATTGCACTCATATCTGGGCTACCAAAGTCCAAATGTATTTGAATATGAAGAAAGAGAATTGAAAAAGGTAGCTTAACGAACTTAACTGGGGTGTCTGAATTTAGTTGACCAGGTCACTGTTTGAGTAAGCAACACTAAGTTAGACAGCACTTTTTCATAGTTATTTCAGAGTTATGTCACAGCTATTTCATAGATTTGACATAATTATTTAAGGTCCGACTTATCAGTATGTTCAATTATTCAAGCAATGATTTAAGCTTGGATATATTTATAAATAATGATGCCTTTACAAGCATCATTTAAATTTAGAAATGGCTTTTAATGCTCTGAAATTACCACTTCTTGCGCGTTAAAAATGGCTTATGTTGCTTAGCGTCATGAGTTTGATTATAAATTTTACGGTGAACATTCTTACCCATTAATATTCTCAGTTGATAGTAAGACTCTCTAAACAACGCCCAGCCTTTACTGCTGTTCCAGCTTTTGTTGTATAAACGTTTATTGGCCGCTACTGCGTCTGGCGATTGTGACATTAAAGACAGCGCAAATGCCTGGGCATCAGCCATTGGCGTGTTGGTTACTTCAGTCACTAAATTTAAAGCGTGTGCCTGCTCACCAGTAAACATTTCTGCTGTCATGGCGAGTTTTTTTGCTTGATCAATCGCGATGAGGTCACGTAATGCTACTGTGCCACCCATATCAGGTATTAAGCCCCATTTACCTTCTAGAATTGATAGCGAACTGTCGGGTGTAGCAAACCTAAAATCTGCCCCCAAGGCAATTTGTAAACCTCCTCCCCAGCAACGTCCTTGGATAACACAAATAACCGGAACAGCAATATCTTGCCAGCCTGTAGAAACTACTTGTGCTAGATTTGATCGCCAAGGTGAGGCTTTAAAAAGTAGTTTTATCATGTTTTTAGGTGACTTCATGATCGATTTAACATCTAAACCTGAACAAAAATCGTCTCCATTACCTGAAACGATAATGGCTCTAATGTCGCGGTTTTTACGTAATGTTTTAATGGTATTACGAATGGCCATAAACATAGCCATATCTAGTGCATTAAGCTTGTCTGGGCGATTGAGTTTAACGTGGGCTATGTTGTTGGCGATCTCTACAATTACGCGTTGTTCTGTCATGAAAGTCCTTATCGATATAAGTGCTAGCTTATAAAAACAAAAATGGTATGACCAGTACAATAACTAAAGTGCGTATTTATGTCTACTGTGAATTAGTTTTTACAGCCACGGGCTTTTACACAAGCTGGGTACTTGTAAATATGGAGAATTTATCGCACATTGTTACACTATACTTTTACCGTGTAATTGTTGCGGCTAAACAAAACAGCTAAACATAGCTTCGAAAAAAGTGCAGCAAAACAAGTGCGGTAAAACAAGATTAAACATGATGGCGAAACTCAATGAAAAATAAACTATTTTTAGCACTGGCTTTAACCTTAACGACATCACCCTTATGGTTCGTTGATAAGGCACAAGCAGAGCAAGCATTTGCCATAGCGATACATGGCGGCGCAGGTACAATAGATAAAAGTAAAATGACTCAAGAGAAACGTCAAGCTTATGAGTCGGCATTAAAAAAAGCACGTGACACCGGCTATGCACTTTTAGCTGATGGTAAGTCTAGCCAAGTAGCAGTGATTGCCGCAATTCAAATACTAGAGGATTCGCCATTATTTAATGCGGGTAAAGGCGCCGTTTATACTTTTGATGGCGAGCATGAACTTGACGCGTCAATTATGAACGGTAAAACCTTAAATGCTGGAGCCGTTTCCGGTGTAAAAACCGTAAAAAGCCCAATAGCGCTAGCTGAAGTGATAATGGAAAAATCTGTGCACGTGATGCTCAGCGGTGAAGGTGCAGAAGTTTTTGCTAATCAGCAGGGCTTAGCACTGGTTGAAAATAGTTACTTTAATACTGATGCGAGATTTCAATCGTTATTAAAAGCAAAAAAACAGTTAGCTGAGCAAGAAAAAGAGCTAAAAGATTTCCAGGCCGCACACCAAACACTTGATAATGAATATAAATTTGGTACCGTTGGTGCAGTGGCGCTTGATAAGTCAGGCACGATAAGCGCAGGCACAAGTACCGGGGGTATGACCGCTAAACGCTTTGGTCGCATTGGCGATGCCCCTATTATTGGTGCGGGAACTTACGCTAATAATGATAGCTGTGCGGTTTCGGCAACGGGTCATGGTGAATACTTTATTCGCTACCATGTTGCGGCAGATATTTGTGCGCGTATGCAATATCAAGGTTTAAGTCTTGAAAAAGCGGCAGATGTGGTCATTAATGATGTGTTAGTCAAAGCTGGCGGCTCAGGTGGTGTTATTGCCATTGATACGCAAGGTAATATAACCATGCCATTTAATAGCTCAGGTATGTATCGTGCAAGTAAATCGTCGAACGGTAAAGAGTTTGTAGGAATATTTAAAGATGATAAATAACAACATATTAAAAATAGCGCGTAACACATCTTTAGGCTTAATTTGTGGTTTCGCTATTGTAGGGTGTTCAGAAGATGTAGGGAAAGTTAGCTTAGGATTATTTACTACAAAAGATGTTGTAATAAGAGCTCAGCAAGACCCTATTGTTACTGGGGTAACTTGCCATATTAGCCATGTAGAGGCTGATTTAGACTTCTCTGATCCTTCAGATATGAGCATAGCTTGTCGACAAACCGGTGAAATAACTGCAGAGCATTTAGCGAAAATAGATCGCTCAAAAAATGGTGAAGTGGTTTTTAAAGAATCGAAAAGTATTTTATTTAAGAGCTTAAAAGTCAGACGTATATATGATGCTGAAAATAAAACCCTGATTTACCTGTCTTATTCAACGAAAGAGTCATCAGGTAGTCATCATCACTCATTATCAACGGTGCCTTTGTACAATACCAAAGCTTGGCAATGGGCATTGGATCAGAATGTTAAAAACTAGAACTGAAAGTAATAAATTAGAAGTAGTAAAATTATGTTAGCAAAACTGTTTGGCCCAAAAGAAATAATTGATGAAAACACCAAAAACTGGATCTGGGATACTTTTGCCTGGGCGATTGAGAATTTTGATATTAATGTGCTTAAAAATGACGCACGATTGATCCTTCCTAATAATGATTTTTATCCAGGAAAAGTCAGCAGTATTGATGAAATGGCGCAAGCGATGTTTACTAATACAAAGAAATACGCTGGAATGCAAAACTGGCCGATAGATATTACCTCTAGCTCACCAACCACCACTACAGCGATTGAAGACTTAAGATTAGGAGCTGTTATTCGGGGAGAAAACGCTGAAGTTAATATGAATTTGACTAATGCACCGTTAATGCTGGGTTTTAATCCAAACCAAGTAAACCAGCCACAAGATTTAATCGCTGGTATAAGCCAAGCACTCGCTAGTATTTTGGTGATTTCTAATAAAGTGTTGCCGCCTGGTGGTAAAGAGTATCTGCCACAAGCAATAGATTTAGTTGCTTGTTTTATGGGCTTTGGGGTTATTTTTGCTAATACTGCTTATCAGTTTAAGGGCGGCTGTGGCTCATGTAATAATGCCAGTTTAAATCGTCAGGCGGCATTGACTGAGCCTGAAACTGTTTATGCATTGGCATTATTTTGTGTTTTGAAAAAAGAGCCAATAAAGCAAGTGAAAGGGCATTTAAAATCACACTTAAGGAAAGATTTTGTTAATGCTTATAAGTCGATTGCACAGTCAATTGGCGCAACAACACAACCCGCGTTACTAGCTTTAGCCAGTTAACTAAATAAAAACTAAATAAAAAGTAGATAAAAGTAAGCAAAAAAGTAAGAAAAACTCTGTAAATGGATGATTTATCTGCAAATGAGTCTACAGTTAATAATGGAAAGTAAATAAATAAAAAAAGTCTGATCAATATTTGGCTATGAGTGTTAATTAAATTTTAGGGATCGAGTATGGAATCATTACAAGTAAAAGAATATATGAACCATTATCCAGTGACTTTCGCGCCAGAAATGGTGGTTGAAGAAGCAGCATTGAGGTTTTTAAAAACCAAACAAATTGGTGGGCCCGTTATTGATAAAAATAATCAATTAATTGGTTTTTTATCTGAAAGTGATGTTTTATCAAAAATGATAGAAACCATTTATTATAACGAGCATATTGCAGATGTGGCCGATTTAATGCGTAAAGATGTGTTAACTGTTAAGCCATACGACAGCGTTATTGAGTTAGGTCAGCAAATGTTAAAAAATAAACCTAAGGTTTACCCAGTTGTTGATGACGATGAAAACTTATTGGGTACAATATCTCGTAATGATGTATTGCGCGCTATCGACTTACATTTACGTTCGGGTTACCAAAAAGTAAAATAACCTGACGATTTAAAAATTAACAATAGTTGAGTTAATGGATAAATACCCACTAAAGCACATAAAATTCAAGGGTTTAATTCGCTTCCTTGACATGTATTTATAAAGTGTTATTCACTTTAATTGAGTTTAGTTTGTCCTTCAGAACTTAAATAAGAACTCTTAAATAAGAACTTAAACAGAAATTTAAATCACGACATTAGGGATAATTAAGGTTATTCCTAGTGTAATTTCTCAAGCAATATTTTACATAAAGACAAGTGATTTCCTTCAACTCATTAGTCTTAATCACTTGCCTTAGACGCTTATATTAGTCGCTTATTCTAGTCACCGATATTAGAAGTACTAAAACTGTTAACAAATTCAAACAGCGCCGATAGGCATATTATAGCCGTGTATTACTGACTTATTTTGCCGAGTTAATATTCAACTAACGGTGAATAAAATGCAGACTTTCCTAATGCTGCTTGGCTACCTTTTAAAGAAAACTTATACCCACATAATGCAAAATTGTTTTTAAAAGCAATATTTTTAATTAGCGCTTTAGTATCTAATGGCGAAAAAGTGGCATAAAAGCCATTGTTTTCAGTGCTAACTTTAAGTGTTCTTATTGGTAACTCATTATTAAATTCAATAGCCTTACAGCTTTTATCGCCAAGGGCTGTGCTTAATGTCCAAAACTTATCATTATCTACAACATCAGCTTGCCAGTGAACAACAAGGGCTTTTTGATCATTAAACATTATAGAGAAGTTATCGGGTAATGTAAGTTTATGCTCAAAGGTCGTGATTTTTTCAGGAAGCGCTTTTTCTTCTACTAAATTTTCATTTTCAGTATTGTTAGAGAATAAGGCAAATATAAGTAAAACTAGCACGAAAAATGAAAAGATCACCGCAATAGTTAAGCGGGTATTTATTTTACTAAACAGTGTTAATCGTAGCGACTCTGCAAACTCAAGCCCCTGTTCTTTATTTGAATTATTGCTGTTTGAGTTAGTATTGTCTTCATAGGTTGTTGTGGTAGAGTTTTCAACATTATTTGCATATGAAAATGCGTTAGAAGGGTTAACATCAATACTGTTAATGGTAGGCTCAACACGTTGGCTATTGCGTGAAGGGCTCTTCTTCACCGTTTTTTTGAACTCAGATAAATTTATCGGTCCACTATAACCTAGCACATATTGCCTGCTATTTTTGCTCGGGTAAGTTAACAATAGTGCGCTCAAGCCGATGGGTAACAATAGCAACCAATAGCTCATGCCATTCCCAAGCAGCACAATGATTAAGCCGGTAACAATTAGACTACCAGTAGGAGCCATAAGCCATTTTTTATCAAACTGTGCATCATTTTGTCGGCGTTTTGTCGTAGCGAAACATATAACAGAGCATAAAAATAAGGTGATAGTGCTGAATAATATAGAATTACTAAAAATTGCGCTTAATGTACTAAAAAAGAATAATGAAGCCAGTACGATAAGTATAAAGCGTTGTCGATTATCAAAACCTTGCCAGCAAAATAATGACTGAATAAATTGCATAAAATCTCCACAAAATACGTTAGCTAAAGTACGAAAATAGCGAACTTAAAAAAACACTAAAATAATAAAACCATAAGAGTGGGCAAGGTTAACTAATTTGAGTCGTAAAGTCAGTTTATCTCGAAGATTTTTAATTTTATTTTTTATTTAAAGTGGCAAGAGAACAGGCTGTTTAAATGTTATTAATCTCGTTGTTATTTTCTAAGTAAATTTTGTCTACATTTGAGATTTTAATAAATATTTTAGCCATGCTACTGTTGTGAAAATACTAAGTATTTTAAAAAATGTTAGCTACATTGGAAACTTTAGTGTTTAAAGAAAAATTAGCTGATCTATTTAACGAGGTTAAGTCTTCTTTAATTGCAGAAGGTGAGAATGGCTTTGCCGAACAACTCGATAGCTGTGTAATATTTGCTTGTGCTTCATTTTCATCAGATAATTCAGCATTTACCAATGAATTTTCGGGCTATCATTCGAAAGAAATTGAAGATACATTTCCAACAGGAAATGATAAATATAAGGTCATGCTAACGTACTCGACTAAAAATAAAGTTATTGGTCTAAATATTATCGGCTGTGAAAATACAAAATTGCAAAAGCAGTTAATGACATGTTGTACTTAGTTTGGGACTATTCGGAATAAATAACATTTTTTTTCATAGTTACTCTTGTATTTCTTGGTTATTTTACTGATATAAAGGCGTGTTAGTTGCCAAAGGACAATCAGATGAAAATAGATGACATTAGGGTTTTTATTCCCAGTAAGAATTACGAAATATCGCAATCATTTTATCAAGCATTGGGCTTTAAAATGGAATATGTGAGTGATGACTTATCTTTATTTGAAAGCGGGGAGTGTACATTTTACTTACAAAGGTTTTATAACGAAGAATTGGCCAGAAATTTAATGTTTCAGCTGTCGGTTTTAGACATAAACGAGGCTTTTGATATTATTTCAAATCTAGATGACTTCGATATTAAGTACAAGCCTATTAAAGCAGAACATTGGGGTAAAGTTGTTTATTTGTGGGGGCCATCAGGTGAACTTTGGCACGTTACAGAGTTTGGCAACTGTAAACCAATCAAACAAGTGTAGAAGTTGTTGGCCTTGCTTTAATCCAAACTTCTATGCACATCTTATTTTCATTTTAGTTACCTAATGACGTAGCCTATAGCTATAGAAAAATACGTTATGAATGAATAATTAGCCACTTACCACACTGAAACAGAAGGGGCATCTTTTTACTTACTTTATCGATGATTGTTATTCTGTTATTGATAACTTATCAAAAGCGTCAAATATTTTTCAAGGATCAGATAATGACTCGAATTTTACTTTTTATAATATTAGCTGGTTTATGGCAATTTGAAATAAACGCAAAAGAATTAAATCAATTCGAAAAAACTTCCATAGCTTATGCCGAAGTTATTGGTGATATAGCGTTAGGAAATGTGGCTTTTTCAATAATGAATGAACGATGTAAAACAACATTTGAAAACTCATCGGAGCTTCTTTTAGAAACAGACTATTACCTGAGAAAAAATACCGGATATACCATCAATGAATTTATAGAATTCATGGGTTATGAAGCCGAAACTGAAAATTTTGCTAATAAATTAGTGAATGAACTAATACAAGAAAATGGTGGCTGTAACACAGTATCTCTTGAGCATTGGGCTAAGTTTGTTAAAAACAATAGTGAAGTGAATAACCTCAATTTTTTGAGACAAAACGACATTTTGTTTGGTTTACCAAAGATCATTAGATCCGAGCTTGAAATTAAGCAAGCATTTAAGAATAAGTTAAAAGATTATAAGCATTTACCTTATCAAGAGTTATTCGATTTAGCATCTGCTCTTGAGCATGGTTCATATAGCTATTCAATGTTTGGCTTATCACAACCATTAACCCTAGATAAAAGTAAAGCGATAGAGTTATGGAAGTACTCTATTGAAAAGTTTAACAATCCTGAAGCCTATTACTATATTGGTTTGTTACTTCAAAAAAGCTCTAGAGATGATGCATTCGATGCATTTGAGCAATCGGCCAAGCAAGGATATAAATATGGTGAACTCTGGTTAGGTACTTACTATGCGTGTAATAAAGACAGTTTAAAGGCTATATATTGGTTAAATATCGCCAAAGAAGATGCTAAAGATCCAGACTATATTGATGATATTTATGCTGAAATAGATGAACTGGGTATGCCAACTAACTGTATGGATGGTTGGGTTTATTGAAAATAGAAGTTTAGAATTTGCTTGAATTTTTTATCTAACTTTAACAACGAAATACTTTCAAGCAGCTCATATTTTATTTGATGTTCTCGTGAAACGATAATTAACTATGTAACTTATCATCCTAATTTGGCTAACAGTACGTAAGACATGTCTGCAAATATTGTTAGTTTATAGCAATAAATTTTAGTTTATTGACCTATTAAATTATTAAATCACTGATTTTTAATGTTTATTGGTGTGTTCTTTGTCAGCAATGAAAAAAACTTCAATTCTTTTAGTTTGCACCTTCTATTATAAAACAATGCTTGAAGTATAATTAATTTCGTCTAGGAGACAAAGCGTTAGGGAAACCAAGTATTTACCGACTGCGGTCAGTATTTATGGATTAAAGGGATTTATGAATTTGTAAACGGAATTAAGGTTATTTAGCTTAAGGTAAATACGGATGTTATGCACGATGCAACTTTTTTCAAGGATTGAAAAGAGCGCTTATGGAATAAGCACAAATGGATGTAAACCACGGAAATAGTTGAATAATCAAAAAACAAGCGACATTATGTCGCTTTTTTTTTGTCTTTTTTTTACGTCCCCCGTAATAACTCTTTTATTAATTCACTCGATAAGGAGGTGTATCTATATTATCGAGCTTATAGCCACGTAATGTCATTGTGCCATGGTACGTTGATTCACCATCACCACTAAATTCAAAGTCAAAACTACTCAACCAGTGTGGCCCTAAGCGTTTAGAAAATCTAAATCGACTTGATTGGCGAGCTATTGCTAAAAATTGTAAGTTTTCTTGTTTACAATATTGGTCAGCGTGCGAGCGCGCGTGCTCAGATACTTTGCGTAAATAGACAAAATACCAGAAGAGTAAGCCAATAAAGAGTAGGTAATAAATGTTTTCCATGAAATGCCTAAGGTTTAAAAAGCATGCCAATGGCTGTGGCCAATTCTGGGCTGCGTTTTGGTGAACGAATGGCTTGCAATAGTACGGGGCGAATCATAGGTATTGCAACTAAATCTTTAAATATTGCCGAAAATAATGCGTTGTCGTTATCTTTTATTAATTGCTCTAAGTAGTTAAACAATAACTTCTCATCAATTAATGTTGGCCATAATCGACCTGCGATAATAATAAGTATATCTTCAGCTAAATTAGTATTTTCGATTAAATTAGCAATAAATTTTTGGCTGTAAGGGTGCTGAGTACTCGACGCTAAAGCACGTAGCAAGGCTATCAAAATGGTATTGTTAGCGTCTGTTTTCTGTTCTTCTTGATGATAACGTGTTGTTAATTGTTTTATTACTGCTGGGGCTAAGCTAATATTTTCAAGCGCAGAGCATAAAGGCACTAACACTTCTTCGGGAAGATGTGCCAAAGCATTAGTTAAGGTTTCACTATTTTGAGCTTCGCCTAATCTAAAGGCAAAGTCTGATAAGCCTTGTACGCCAACTGATTGCCAAGCTTCCCAACCGTTAACACCCGATAAATAGTGTTGGGCTGGCGCATAAAATTTGCTTGCCACTTGTTTCAGTGATGCAGATACAACACTATTTACTGCCGCCAATTTATATTGAGCAGGAGTAAAATGGTAGGGGTTTTTCTTTAATAAGGCTTCTTGTTGCTCGGTAGGATTAACAGAGAGATCATCACCTAAAGCTTCAATAATAATTGCTATAAAGTGGTTTCTTGCACCTTGGTTTAATAAACCTCTTTCGTCTAACGGCAGTTTGATAAACCATAAATAAGGACTGGTTGATTGTTTTTGCCAAAACGCTATGGCGAGTAGGGCATGCCCTTGAATAGGATAAGGATATGGTAGTTCTGCCGCTTCAATTTTTGCAAATTGCTCTTTTGAAATTTTATCTACTCTTCGGCCAATATCAAAAATACGGTATTGAGAATCTGATAAGCTCAGTAATGCTGAAATTGAAGAAATAGTGTCTGAAGATGAACTCATAGAATAATACTGTCGCTATAAAGGTTGATATAAATTGATAAAAGTAGGTACAAGTTGTTATGGCGCAATATTATAGAGATAATAGCGCTTTAACTCCACCGTTAATCTTTTTCTTGATTCGCGGTAAATTAAAATATTTGATTTATCAAAGCACTTAAATTTATAACTCTGTATATACAGTCGTTAGAAACCATGATTAATAAAAGAAGAATTCCCTAACATGACAATTGAAAATGCCGGTTCAGTAATTGTAGATAAACCTGTATTAAAAATTTTATATCAAGATGAGTACATAGTGGCTGTAGATAAACCTGCAGGGCTTTTTGTTCATCGAAGCTTTATGGACAAAGATGAAATTTATTTTGCTTTGCAGCTTGTTCGCGATCAAATCGGGCAATATGTTTACCCTTTACATCGCTTAGATAGACCTACTTCAGGTGTATTACTTTTTGCATTAACTCAAGATGCTGCTCGCTTAATGGGCCAGGCATTTACTGATCGAAAAATTCAGAAAACTTATTATGCGCTAACGCGTGGCCACTTAGTCGATGAAGGTGTTATTGAACATCCATTAAAAGAAAAGCTAGATGACTTAGGTGATAAAGATGTGAGTCGCGACAAAGCGCCACAAAGTGCAACAACGTTCTATAAATCAGCAGCTATCGCCACATTAGATGTACCGTTAGGGAAGTACTCTAGTGTTAGGTATTCGTTAATTCAATGTCAGCCTCATACGGGCAGACGTCATCAAATAAGACGGCATTTAGCGCATTTACGTCATCCGATTATTGGTGACATAAACTACGGCGATAATAAACAAAATCCATTCTTTGGTGAGTACTTTGGTTTTAAACGTTTAATGTTAATAGCAAAGCAAGTTGAATTTATACACCCTGTTACAGAGCAAGCAGTGAAAATTGAAGCAGAATTTGACGCGCAATGGCAGCAGGTATTCAAAGAGTTTCAATGGTAAGGTATTTAACTTTAAAGGGCGAGTTGTAGTTTATTAAATACGCCTTGTTGTGCTTTAACTTTAATCACTGTTAAGCGCTTGTATTTTATAAATTCTAGCTTAGTAAGTCTTTGCTAAATAAATCAGTGCTAAATAAGTCAGTGGCCGTGTTATTAATTTGGGCCACTAATTTGTACAGAATTAAAGTCTTGAGAAATTAATTTGCTGTAGCCGTTTGTTGGTCTTTGGCTGCTGTAATCGCTATCATCATTTGGACCTCTGATCTCTACCGCATTAACAAAGTATATTGATTGATAATTATCACGCTGATCGGCAAACGATAGCATCATTTGTTGATCTTGTGTCATTTCTCGATTCAATAAACTCAGCAGTAAATAATGATCTGAAACCAAGGGTTTCTTTTCCATAACCATTTGCGGTGTTGAATTACAAGCCGATAATAATGTAACAATTAAAACAGTAATCAGTAGAGGGAATTTTTTCATAATACTTATGCTAGTTAAGAGTACTTATAGCCTCTATCGCAAAGGTTATGCCAATTATTATTTTGACACAGTTTGATAGCACTTTCTAATAGATAAATATTGTGAGGTTTAAAGCCAAGTTGCTGATTTTAAATTGAAATGTATTAATATTTGTTGAGATGGCGTTATTTGTATAATTAATATTAACAGCAGTTTTTAGTCGAATTATTTATTGATGATTATGTTTTTAATGAAGTGTCAAAAAAATATCATTTTAAGAATTCACACAATATTACGAATAAGAAAAAGTATAATAATACTGTGTGAATTTATGTAAAAAAAGTAATAAATTACTCTTCAGATACCGAACGAAGTAGTGCGTTAATTCCTACTTTAGCTCGTGTTTTAGCATCTACTTTTTTAACGATAATAGCAGCATATAAGCTATAAGTTCCACATTTAGAAGGTAAGTTCCCTGGAACTACAACAGAGCCTGCGGGTACGCGACCGTAATGAACTTCGCCTGTTTCTCTGTCGAAAATGCGTGTGCTTTGACCAATATAAACACCCATTGAAATAACAGCGCCTTCTTCAACGACTACACCTTCAACAATCTCAGAGCGAGCACCAATAAAACAGTTATCTTCAATAATAGTAGGGCCAGCTTGTAGTGGCTCAAGTACGCCACCAATACCAACGCCCCCTGATAAATGTACGTTTTTACCAATTTGTGCACATGAGCCTACGGTAGCCCAGCCATCAACCATACAGCCTTCATCAACATAGGCGCCAATGTTAACAAAACTAGGCATAACAACAACATTTTTACCTATAAAACTACCAGTTCGAACAGATGCACCAGGCACAACTCTAACGCCATCGGCAACGAAGTCTTCATGAGTGTAATCAGTGTATTTCATTGGAACTTTATCAAAATACTTACTTTCAGCTCCGTCTATAACCTCGTTATCCCAAATTCTAAATGAAAGTAAAACCGCCTTTTTAAGCCATTGGTGTACAACCCATTCACCGGCAATTTTTTCTGCAACACGCGCTGAACCATTATTTAATGCCGCTAATGCTTCTAAAACCGCATCTTTTACTTCTGAAGTTACACTAGCTGGGCTAATGTTCATGCGATCTTCGAACGCTTGTTCAATAATTGTTTGTAATTCTAACATCTCAAATTCCTAGTATTAATTTGGTAAAATTTGTTTTTGGCTTTCATTGCTGAGCATAGCTTTTAAAGTGGCTTTTTGTGTATCAGTTAATGGCTGATTATCAATATTTGAAACGGTAAATACATCTTCAGCTTTTTCACCAAAAGTGGTGATTTTTGCTGAATGAATTTGTACTTTACAGCGTTGAAAAATTGCCGCTATGTTGGCTAATAAACCTGGGTGGTCGAGTGCGACAATTTCAATCATCGTACGATTTTTAGCTGCACCTTTAAGGTAACTTACATGTGTAGGTACCTTAAATTGTCGAAACCTTTTTGCCAAAGGTTTCGGTTTGATTTTAATTTGTTTTGAGGCTAATTTTACACTTAAAGAGCGTGCGATAGTTAACGCTCTAGCGCTGTCGTTAATAGCTTTGTTGCGATTATCTAACACCACAAATGTATTGGCGGTATAACCTGACTTATTGGTGGTAATTTTTGCATCAAGAATCGATAACTTTTTAGCGCCCAGTAATGAGACAATATTATAAAATATATTCGGTTTATCTTTCGTGTAAACAAAGACCTCTGTACCGCCGCGATAAGGTTTCGGGCTGATAATAACCATAGGCTTTTCTTTGTTATGTTCTAATATATGCTTAAAATGCCAGGCAATTTGCTCTGGAGTGTAACGCAGAAAGTAATCCGCTTTAAATTCTTTCCATAACTGCTTTAATCGGTCTTGATCTATGGTTTCAGCTTTAAGTATTTCAATAGCTTGTTGTTGGTTTTCTCTAATTTTAGCTCGTAAGTCTACTGGTTTTTCTAGTCCGCGTCTGAAGGCGCGCTTAGTACTATTGTATAAATCTTCCAGTAAATTAGCTTTCCAACTATTCCATAAACTTTCGTTGGTAGCACGCATATCAGCTACGGTTAAACAATATAAATAATCAAGGTGCACTTCATCGCGAACAATTTCAGCGAAAGTTTTTATGACTTCAGGATCCGATATATCTCTGCGCTGAGCGGTAACTGACATTAATAAATGTTTTTCTACCAGCCATGCGATTAATCGGCCATCGTGATCACCCAGTTTATGAATTTTAGCAAACTCTAGTGCGTCAATTGCGCCAAGTTTTGCATGATCTCCACCACGACCTTTAGCAATATCGTGGAATATACCAGCAAAGTATAATAATTCGGGTTTACGTACACGCTGCACTATTTTACTGCACAATGGGTATTCGCTAGTATGTTCGGGTTGACTAAAGCGGTATAAATTCTTAATTAAGCGGTAGCTGTGTTCATCAACCGAATAGGCGTGAAATAAGTCAAATTGCATTTGACCTACAATATTGCGCCATAAGGGTAAATAAGCGCCAATAATCGAATGACGATGCATTAATGTAAATGCTAAGCCTAATCCACGAGGGTGTCTAATAAGCGCTACAAAAATTTGTCGACAACGTTCGTAATCAATCATACCTGAAACTAAACGACGTCTAGCATTACGCATTAAGCGCAGAGTTTCGGGGTGTAAGTCGGTTATTTCTTCGTGCTGTGCGATCAGTAAAAACATTTCCATGATCATGGTTGAGCGAGTAAATACGCGCTTATTACAAACCTTGATTTGACCGTCGATAATAACAAAGTCGTCGTTTAGGACAATTTCTTTACTGTGTTTTTTGTCGTTTAAAATTGCATATTCGAAATGGTGCAATAACATGCCATTTAGCTCTGAAACGCGAGAAATAATACGGAAAAAGCGTTTCATCATTCGTTCAATGGCAAGCTTACCACCATCACCAAAACCCATAAGTTCAGCTACATCGGCTTGATAGTCGAATAATAATCGGTTTTCGTTTCGCCCAGCAATAAAGTGCAACGCACAACGCATACGCCAGAGGTAATCTTGACATTCGATTAGTTCGAAAAATTCATTGGTGGTTAAGTAGTTATGATCAATTAATTGTTCAAGAGTGTCAGCCATAAAGTGGCGTTTAGCCACCCAGCCAATAGTTTGTATATCACGCAAACCACCGGGGTTAGCCTTTAAGTTTGGTTCTAGGGTATAAGAAGCACCATGAAATTGTTGATGACGATTATATTGTTCATCACGTTTAGCGATAAAAAACTTTTCCGAGGTCCAGAATATATCTTCTACTAAAAGCGGCTCAAGTTGTGAAATGAGTGCATCATTACCACAAATTTTTCGCATTTCCATCAGGTTTGTTGCAATGGTTACGTCGTCTATTGCTTGGTTTAAACACTCTTTAATACTACGAACGCTGTGTCCAATATCAAGTTTTACATCCCAAAGCTGAGTGATAAAAGCTGATATTTTCTCGGCTAGATCATCATCGATTACTTCTTGCGTAATTAATAGTATGTCAACATCAGAATAAGGGTGAAGCTCTTTACGGCCATAACCCCCTACAGCGGCTAAGCTGATTTGAAATTCGTCTAAATGATGCTGACACCATAGCTTGGTTAAAATTAGATCTACATAAAAGGCTCGTGCTGCAACCAGTGAGGTTACTTCGCTAATTGGGAACTGCTCTTTTTGCCACTGAAAAAAATCAGTCCCGAGCGCGCATATTTCTGCACTGCTAAGTGAAGGCGCACTAATAGCTAATGCTTCGGTATATTTTTCCGGTATCAATGATGAAGTATTCAACAATAAGCTCTCATGTTAGATCAGTATGCAGTTAGTCAGTAATGTACAACCCTAATGATTTTCCGAGTATTAGCAAATTTAATTGTGCAAAATTCTTGGAATAGTATCGTCTTTACGAAGGGTTAGCACTTCGCAACCTGTTTTAGTGACGACAACGGTATGTTCCCACTGTGCCGATTTTTTCCCATCTAGCGTGTAAACTGTCCAATTATCTTCTTTATCAAGCAGGGTGTTTGCTCGACCTAAGTTAATCATAGGCTCTACTGTAAAACACATACCTTCTTGCATTTTTTCACTGTCATTATTTTTATAATGAACAATTTGAGGCTCTTCATGAAATACTTGACCAATACCATGACCACAATACTCTTTTACTATCGAGTAACGACCTGATTTTTTAATAAACTTTTGAATTGCTGTACCGATTTCTCCAAAAGAGTTGCCAGGTTTAACTTTCTTAAGACCAATATAAAGTGCTTCTTGGGTAATGCGACAAAGACGATTATCTTCTGCAGAGGTTTCACCAATGAAAAACATTTTACTTGTATCACCGTGATAACCGTCTTTAATAACGGTAATATCGATGTTGATAATATCGCCATCAACTAAAGGGGTGTCATTTGGAATTCCATGACAAACAACATGATTAACGGAAGTACAAATTGACTTTGGAAAACCGTGATAATTTAACGGCGCTGAGATAGCACCTTGTACTTTTTCGGTATATTCTGCACAGATAGTGTTTAATTCATCTGTTGTTACGCCAGCCTTTACATGAGGCTCGATCATTTCCAATACATCTGCAGCAAGTTTTCCCGCAACTCTCATCTTCTCTATTTCTTGCTGATCTTTAATCGTAATTGTCATAAAACCTCAAATGTAACGCTGTAAATAATTAAATTGTGTAATACCTAGTAGCTTAATTGTATTTAATAAGCCGCCTAAGGGGATGCATGAGCTATCTTGTAAAAATGTCTCTGATTGAAACTATTACTTTAGGCAAAGATAAATCATAATTGTTATCGATTTTACCTGTTTTTTAACCTTTGCCCAAGCCAAAAAACTAATGTACATTTTTCGGCATAAAAAAGTTGTTTTACGGTGTTGCTAACTGAACTTTTGTAAAAATAAAGTTCAGTCTATGCAACACCTTTAATTGTGTGCAGTAAAATTTATTAAACACGACAATAAAGCATCGTAGTTAAATGTTTAGGATAAATTTTCTAATTCAAGTCTCACTGCATCAATTATTGCATCAGGATTTTCTAAATACAGATTATGATTAAGTAAAACTAAGCTTTCATTACAGGCTAATAAAAGAGCCGGAATAGCTTGCGTGCCAATAATCTCTTGAATTTCGATGATGTCGTGGATAGCAAACTCTGCATCTTTGGTAAGCTTATTTGATTGCAAACACTTGGCAGGTGGTGAAAGCTTAAGTTCGTCAATAATATCAATCACGCTTTCTTTATCTGTTAATTCGTTACCTAAAACAAAATGCGCGTGTTGTAGTTTTGTTAGCAACTCAAAGGCAGACTTTGCTGACTTATTTTGCACCCATGCCATTAAATTAGCGACTAATGTAGAGTCTTTTGGGTAGTTAAGTGTATCAACATAGTTAGCGCCAAACTTAACCTTACTGAATTCGCCAACAGCAGTTAATGTTAGAGGAGACACTTTATTGTCACCATCGTAATACCCTACGTGCATTGCTCTTAGGGTAATTGTTGGAAAGGCACTTAATACTTTTTCAACTAAAACAGCTGAAGCATAGCTCCAAGGGCAATGACTATCGTAAATATAAAAAAGATCTGCGTTTGGTGTTTTCAATGACATGATTTAACTAACTTGGTATAAAAAAGTGCAGCAATTTTAACTCGCCACTATTAAAGATCCTAGTCCTTAAGAAAATAAAATATTTTAAGCAGAGTTTTAGTGCAAAATACTAGTTAAATGTGTGTGTTTATGGTATAAAGTGCGCCGTTAAATTGTTTGTCTAAATCAGCGAGGTTGTCATTAGTGTTTACACTAAGGCCCACCATAAGATTTACCAAGCCTTTTTAACTTTAAACGGTATTGAAAAATTCAATACATTAAAACTAAACTCACATACATCTAACGAAGATATACCGGGGTGCTCAGCGAATTTACATTAAGTAAAACGCAATAAGAGTCGTGTATATTGGATGTATGAACGCTTAACCCCACAAAGGAAAAAACATGCCAAACGTTTCTATGCGCGATATGCTTAAAGCCGGTGTTCACTTCGGTCACAAAACCCGTTACTGGAACCCAAAAATGAAAACTTACATTTTTGGTGCTCGCGATAAAGTTCATATCATCAACCTTGAACAAACTGTACCTATGTTTAACGAAGCACTTGCTGTACTAAGCAACGTTTCTTCTAAGAAAGGTAAAGTTTTATTTGTTGGTACTAAACGCGCAGCAAGCGATGCTATAAAAGATGCAGCGATTAAATGTGATCAATTCTACGTAAATCACCGTTGGTTAGGTGGTATGTTGACTAACTGGAAAACAGTTCGTCAATCAATCAAACGTTTAAAAGATCTTGAAGCTCAATCTTCAGACGGTACTTTTGAAGCACTTACTAAAAAAGAAGCTTTAATGCGTACACGTGAAATGGAAAAACTTGAGAAAAGTCTTGGTGGTATCAAAAACATGGGTGGTTTACCTGATGTTTTATTCATCATCGATGCTGATCACGAGCACATCTCTATTAAAGAAGCTAACAACTTAGGTATTCCAGTAATTTCTGTTGTTGATACTAACTCAAACCCAGATGGCGTTGACTACATCGTTCCAGGTAACGATGATGCGATTCGCGCTGTGACCTTATACTTAGATTCAGCTGCTAACGCTGTTCTTTCTGGTCGTGAGCAAAACATCGCAGTACAAGCAGAAAAAGACGGTTTTGTTGAAACTGAATAATTTCAGTTTTACCTAACGTTTTATGCTTATAGTTACCACAGCAACTAAAGTTGTTGTGGTAATTAATTACTACTATTTATATTGAGGAAAAATCGATGGCAATTACTGCTGCACAAGTTAAAGAATTACGTGAACGCACAGCTGCGGGCATGATGGATTGTAAAAAAGCTTTACAAGAAGCTGATGGCGATATGGAACTTGCGATTGAGAACATGCGTAAGTCTGGCCAAGCGAAAGCGGCTAAAAAAGCAGGTAACATTGCTGCTGAAGGTCAAATCATCATTAAAGATGGCACATTAGTTGAAGTTAACTGTCAAACTGATTTCGTAGCAAAAGATGACAACTTCTTAGCATTTGCTAACAAAGTTGCTGATGTTGCTGCTGCTGAAAAACTTTCTATTGAAGAGTTACAAGCAAAATTTGAAGAAGAACGTGTTGCTTTAGTGACTAAAATTGGTGAAAACATCAATGTTCGTCGTGTAGCTTATGTTGAAGGTGCTGCACTAGCTTCTTACAAGCACGGTGCTACTATTGGTGTTGTTGTTGCTGGTGAAGGCGATGCAGAAGCACTTAAGCACATTGCTATGCACGTTGCTGCAAGCAAGCCAGAGTTCATCAACCCTGAAGATGTTCCTGCTAGCGTAGTTGAAAATGAACAACGTATTCAGTTAGATATCTTAAAAGCTGAAAACGATGCGCTTGAAGAAAGCAAGAAAAAACCAGTTGATTTACTTGAAAAAATCATCATTGGTCGCATGAAGAAATTTACGGGTGAAATTTCTTTAACAGGTCAAGCTTTTATCATGGAGCCTAAGAAAACTGTTGGCGCTGTTTTAAAAGAAAAAGGTTTAACAATTTCTTCATTCGTTCGTTTAGAAGTTGGCGAAGGTATTGAGAAAAAAGAAGAAGATTTTGCTGCTGAAGTTGAAGCACAAATCGCAGCAGCTAAAGGTTAATTCAAAACTGAATTAGTTATTAGCTCAAATAGAAAAGCGCCGATTGGCGCTTTTTTTATACCTAAAATCTAACGGCGAACTTTATTACTGATTCATAAAAAATTCGACTCAATATAATTGTTGATTAAAAATCAAACAGATCTGTTGATAAAAAACGATAAATAGCTTCTACTTTAGACTTTTTTCATATTTGACTTTCGAACCGTGGCTAAACGTATTAAAATAGCCGCGGTCGATCCGGCCTAGACTATTTTAATTTATAATTCTTAAGGAATGTTTATTACATGAGCATCAATCCCAAACCAATGTATCGTCGAATCCTTTTAAAACTTAGTGGTGAAGCCTTAATGGGCGAAGAAGGTTTTGGCATCGACCCAAAAGTACTGGATCGTATGGCGCAAGAGATCAAAGAATTAATCGAAATGGGCATTCAGGTCGGCCTTGTTATTGGTGGCGGCAATTTATTTCGAGGTAAAGGCCTGGCAGAAGCAGGTATGAATCGTGTTGTTGGCGACCAAATGGGTATGCTAGCTACCGTAATGAATGGTTTAGCTATGCGTGATGCTTTACATCGTGCATTTGTTAATACTCGCTTAATGTCAGCAATTGATCTAGCCGGTGTTTGTGACCGTTATAATTGGGCTGACGCTATTAGCTTATTAAAATCTGGCCGTGTAGTTATCTTTAGTGCTGGTACAGGCAATCCATTTTTTACCACTGACTCTGCTGCATGTTTGCGCGGTATTGAAATAGAAGCTGATGTAGTTCTTAAGGCCACTAAAGTTGATGGTATTTACTCAGAAGATCCAGTGGCTAATCCAGATGCTACCTTATATAGCCATTTAAGCTACCAAGAAGTATTAGAGAAAGAATTACAAGTGATGGATTTAGCTGCCTTCACACTTGCTCGTGATCACAGCATGACGCTTCGTGTTTTTAACATGAATAAACCCGGTGCGTTAAAATCTGTCATTATGGGTGGACAAGAAGGTACAACAATTGATCACGCTGAAAACTTAAATTAATTAGTGCAGGAATAACATAGTGATAAACGAAATAAAACAAGACGCTCAAGAAAGAATGGCGAAAAGTATCGATTCATTAAAAATTAGTTTGAACAAAGTACGTACTGGACGAGCACATCGTTCATTACTGGATAACATTGTTGTTGAATATTACGGCATGGATACTCCACTAAACCAAGTCGGCAATATTTCAGTGCCTGACGCGCGTACTTTAGCCATTACCGTATTTGACAAAGGCATGATTGGTGCTGTTGAAAAAGCAATTTTAAAATCAGATTTAGGTCTTAACCCTTCATCACAAGGTACGTTAATTCGTATTCCTTTACCTCCGTTAACAGAAGAACGTCGTAAAGACTTAGTTAAAGTTGTTCGTGGTGAAGCCGAAGGCGGTAAAGTTGCTATTCGCAATATACGTCGTGATGCTAATACTGATATCAAATCTTTAAACAAAGAGAAAGAGATCAGTGATGATGAAATGCACCAAGCAGAAGATGAAGTGCAAAAAATTACTGATACATTTATTAAGCAAGTAGATGAAGTTTTATCCGCAAAAGAAACTGAATTAATGGAAATCTAAAGTTTTCATTGCTTAATCTATAGCGCCGTAGATAATGACTACGGCGTTTTTGCATATAAAGCCAAACTATTATCTACATGCCCTAGCATAGTTTGATTTTTGGCGTTAATGCTAAAATGCGAATATATACCTTTATCTAACTTATTACTCAGCGTTAAGCTTACAAATGGAGAGTATGTGAGTACAACAGAAAATCAAACTAATCAACTGTTAGCAGCTGAAGTGAAGATACCACAGCATATAGCTATTATTATGGATGGTAATGGTCGCTGGGCTCAGTTAATTGGTAAAAAGCGTGTGGCAGGTCATAAGGCTGGTGTTGAATCAGTGAAAACTACCGTTGCATCTGCAGCAAAGCATGGTGTAAAAGCATTAACCTTGTTCGCGTTTAGTAGTGAAAACTGGCAGCGTCCTGCTAGTGAAGTTAGCGTTTTAATGGACTTATTCATGTTTGTCTTAACACGTGAGGTTAAGCGCTTACATAAAAATGGCATAAAATTTAATGTTATTGGGGACTTGAGTAAGTTTTCTGATAAATTACAGAAAATGATTAAACAGTCAGAGGCGTTAACCGCAAATAATACCGGCATGGTATTATCTGTTGCAGCTAATTATGGTGGACGTTGGGATATAACCCACGCAGCTAAAAAGTTGGCAGAGCAGGTATCAAATCAAGAAATATCTGTTGATGATATTACTGAAGCATCATTAAATTCTCATACAAGTTTGTCTGAATTACCTGCGTTAGATTTACTTATTAGAACCGGTGGCGATTATCGCATAAGTAACTTCTTACTTTGGCAAGCCGCTTATGCCGAGTTATATTTTACTGATGTTTTATGGCCTGATTTTGATGAAGAAGAATTAACTAAAGCAATAACTGTGTTTGACCAACGTGAACGACGATTTGGGAAAACTGGTGAACAAGTAAATAATAAAAATTAAAAATACTTAACACAAATTAAGGAATATCGTTTGTTAAAACAACGTATTATAACTGCATTAATTCTCGCGCCAGCCGCGATTCTGGCTATTTTTTACTTATCTCTCATTAACTTCGCGGCAGCAATGCTGGTTGTTATGGCAATAGGAGCTTGGGAGTGGGGGCCTTTAATGGGCTGTGCTAATAAACGTTATCGTATTGCATTTGTTAGTGTTACCAGCATTTTAATAGCCACATTGTGGTATTTCTTACCTTTAGACACATTATGGGATGCACCTAAGCATTTAGTCGACGAAGCTAACATAGTGCTGTGGCTAGCGGTTGCTTGGTGGTTACTTTCAGCAGGCTTAACGTTTTTATACCCAAGATTCAGCAAGTTTTGGTCAAGTCATCGTTCAGTTCGGGGACTATTTGGCTGGTTAACTTTAGTACCTACTTGGCTTGCTTTTATGGCACTAAGAAGCAGCGACTATCAAGTTGATCCCTACCACGGTGCACAATTATTAATGTTCTTATTCTTAATGGTTTGGAGCGCTGATGTTGGTGCATATTTTGTCGGTAAATCAATTGGTAAACATAAATTACTGCCAAATGTAAGCCCTGGGAAAACACTAGAAGGCTTTTTAGGTGGTGTTGTTTTTGCTTGTGTTATGGTGGTAGTTGCGGGTTATTTTATCGATTGGACCATGGCGCAATATCGCATAGTTATTCCAGTAACCATTCTAATTACTACTATTTCGGTGCTTGGTGATCTAAACGAAAGCATGTTTAAGCGTCAAGCAGGCGTGAAAGACAGCGGCACAATACTACCCGGGCATGGCGGTATTTTGGATAGAATAGATAGTTTAACGGCAACTGCTCCAATATATGCCTTATGTTACGCATATTTGGGTTGGTAGAGTAAATGCAAACACTGTGTATTTTAGGCTCTACCGGTTCAATCGGTAAAAGTACTTTGGATGTTGTGCGTCTACATCCTGAAAAATTTAATGTTGTGAGTTTATCAGCACATGCGAGTGTTGATCTTATGTTTGAGCAGTGTGTAGAGTTTAAGCCACAAAAAGTGGTGATGGTTTCTAAACAACATGCTGAGATACTCGCTGATAAACTAAAGCAAGCAAACCTTAGCGATATTATCGTAACTTCCGGCACGTTAGAGCTTGATGTTATTGCTCAAGACGATTCAACAAATACGGTAATGGCTGCTATCGTAGGAGCTTCTGGATTACTACCTACATTAGCCGCGGTAAAAGCGGGTAAGAAAGTATTATTAGCTAATAAAGAAGCGTTAGTAACCTCTGGTGCTATTTTTATTGAAGCTGTTAAGCACTCAGGAGCACAGCTTTTACCTATTGATAGTGAACACAATGCTATATTTCAATGTTTACCACTAAACGCCCAGCAACAACCAGGTTATTGCGATTTATCGCATGAAGGTGTTAGTAAAGTCTTACTCACTGGTTCTGGCGGGCCTTTTCGAACGTGGGCACTTAATGAACTTGAAACGGTAACTCCTGCACAAGCTTGTGCTCATCCTAATTGGGATATGGGGCGTAAAATTTCAGTAGATTCTGCCACCATGATGAATAAAGGCTTAGAGTTTATTGAAGCAAAATGGCTGTTCAACCTTGAGCCAGAAGATATTCAAGTAGTGCTACATCCGCAAAGTACCATTCATTCAATGGTGCAATATAAAGATGGCTCTGTAATTGCGCAAATGGGTAATCCTGATATGCGAACGCCCATTGCACATGCGTTAAGTTTCCCACAGCGTATTGAATCTGGTGTTGAACCCTTTGATTTTTTTAACGCTAAATCTTTTGAATTTGAAGCTGTTGATTTCATCAAATACCCAAATTTAAAATTAGCCATTGATGCGTGTAAAAGTGGTCAAGGTGCATGTACTGCACTTAATGCTGCTAATGAGATTGCGGTTGATGCTTTTTTAAACGAAAAAATTAAATTCACTGATATTGCAAAAATAAATGAAACTTCTGTGAAAAAATTTGTCTCAGAAAAGGTAACTTCAATTGAAGAAGTTGTTGCACTTGATAAAAGTGTCAGAGTATTTGCGCAATCATTAATAACTGAACCCGAGCATAAATAGAGTAGTAGCATGATAGAGTTTATTTGGAATCTTGCATCTTTTGTCGTTGCACTGGGTATTTTGATCACTGTTCATGAATACGGCCACTTTTGGATTGCACGCAAAAATGGGGTGCAAGTAGATAAGTTCTCTATTGGTTTTGGTAAGGCTATTTGGCGAAAAGTGGATCGTCATGGCACTGAGTTTGTTATTGCGATGATACCGCTAGGGGGCTATGTTAAAATGCTTGATAGCCGTGTCGACGAAGTTAGCGAAGAACAAATAAGCCGTACATTTAATGCTAAGTCGGTTTATCAACGAATTGCTATTATAGCTGCCGGACCTTTTGCTAATTTTGCTTTTGCGATTGTCGCTTTCTACATCATGTTTTTAATTGGTGTGCCGAGTGTTAAGCCTATTATTGGTGAAGTGGAGGTTGGCTCAATTGCGGCTAAAGCCAAGTTACCAAAACAAGGTGAAATCATTGCTATTTCAGGACAGAAAACGGTTGATTGGCAAGATGTAAATTTAGCCTTAGTGAGTTCTATTGGCGATAAAGAAATTACCTTTACAGTAAAACAGGCGAATAGAACAACAAGCCAAGAATTTACTTTAAATACTGACAATTGGTCATTTGCTCCAGAAAAAGAATCAGCAATGGCGAGTTTAGGTTTTATGCCTTTTCGAGCTGAAACACAGACAAAGTTAGCCTTAGTGGCCAAGGGTAGCCCAGCAGAAAAAGCAGGCTTAAAGGCTGGCGATGAATTATTGTCGATTGCCAATGAAAACATTGAGGGTCAATGGTTAAGGTTTTCAGAACAAATTAAATTATACCCAGAGCAAAATGTTTTAGTCGAAGTGTTACGTAACGGAGAAACAATTACGCTCGATGTTTTTCCTGAAGCAAAAAAAATTCAGAATAAAGTTGTTGGGTATTTAGGTGTACAGCCAATTTCAGCACCATACCCTCAAGAGTATTTGTTTGATCACCAATATGGACCTATTGCTGCAATTGAGCAAAGCGTTCAAAAAACATGGAATTTAGTAGTATTAAGTTTTGATATGATCGGTAAGCTATTTACCGGTGATGTATCAGTGAAAAATCTAAGTGGGCCAATATCGATAGCACAAGGTGCCGGTAGTAGTGCTGATTATGGTTTAGTGTACTTTTTAGGCTTTTTAGCATTAATTAGTATTAACTTGGGCATAATTAACCTTTTACCTTTACCCGTATTAGACGGAGGACACTTATTTTATTATTTTATCGAGCTTTTAACGGGGAAACCCGTACCAGAAAAAATACAAGAAATAGGTTTTAAATTTGGTACTATAGCGCTACTAAGCTTAATGAGTATCGCCATATTTAACGATTTATCGCGATTATAACTAAAAGAAGTATAAAGTTAATATTTTATGATTATTAAAAAACTTGCCCTGGCGGTATTATTAGGTAGTTTGGGAGCAACAGCACAAGCTGCTGATGACTTTCAAGTGGAAGATATTCAAGTTAAAGGTTTGCAACGCGTAGCGTTGGGAGCAGCATTAACACATATTCCATTCAACGTTGGCGATAACTTAAACGAGTTTCGTGTTTCTCAGTCAATTAAAGCACTTTACAAGTCTGGTCACTTTAGTGATGTTGTGGTGTCTAGAGATGCTAATACAGTTATCTATCGTGTACGAGAAAGAGCCACGATAAGTGCGATTACTTTTGATGGTAACAAAGACTTAAAAGAAGAGCAGCTAACTGAAAGTCTTGATGGTAGTGATATTCGTGTTGGTGAAACACTTGATATGACCGTAATTTCTGGTATTGAAGTTGGCTTAGAAGATTTTTACCACAGTGTAGGTAAATACAACGCTGATGTTAAAGCCAATGTTACTCACTTACCACGTAACCGTGTAAATATTGATTTCGTTTTCAAAGAAGGCGACGCAGCAGCGATAGAGCAAATTAACATTGTTGGTAATGAAAAGTTTTCAGATGCTGAGCTTTTAGAGCGCATTGAATTAACCTACGATTCACCTTGGTGGGATTTTATGGCGCAAGATCGCTATCAAAAACAAACCTTACAAGGTGATATGGAAACTATCCAAAGTTACTATCTTGACCGTGGTTATTTACAATATAAAGTTGATTCTACACAAGTTTCAATGACGCCAGATAAAGAAGCGGTATATATTACTCTTAACGTAACTGAAGGTGATCTTTATACCGTTAGTGAAGTAGACTTTATTGGCGATATGGCCGGTTTTGAAAAAACTATTCGTGCCATCACTCCCATTCAAACAGATACGCTTTATAACGGTGCGTTAGTCACTTATTCTGAAGAATTGGTCAGTAAATTTCTTGGTCGTTATGGCTACGCTTATCCAAAAGTAGTGACAATTCCAGAAATTGATGAAGAAAACAAAACCGTAAAATTAGTTTTATCAGTAGATCCTGGTAAGCGTGTTTATGTTAACCGCATTAACTTTAAGGGTAATCATGTTACGGCTGAGCATGTTCTACGCCGCGAAATGCGTCAAATGGAAGGTGCGTGGTTATCTAATAACCTAGTTGAAGGTTCAAAAGCTTGGGTACAACGTTTACCTTATATGGAAACCGTTGAATTTGAAACTAATCAGCTTCCGGGCGAAGACGACCTTGTTGATATTGACTTTGAAGTTAAAGAGCAACCTTCTGGCTCGTTTACCGCAGGTATTGGTTACGGTTCACAAACACAATTGAGCTTAAACGCTGGTGTACAACAAAATAACTTTTTAGGTACAGGTAACCGTTTAGGTTTTAGTATAAACACTTCTAGTTACTCAAGAAGTGCAAATATTTCATTCACCGACCCATATTTTACGGTTGATGGTGTCTCATTAGGCGGAAATATTTTCTATCAAGAATTTGATGCTGGTAACGCCAACCTTGTTGAATATAACAACAAAACTTATGGTGCTGGTGTTACTTTAGGTTTTCCGATTAACGAATATGTAAGATTAAGCTTTGGTTTAGGATATAAAAACAACGGTATTACACGTTTAGAAACTTATGAACAAATTCAACAGTTTTATGAATTATATTCAGATCCAAACGATCCAGATGGTGGCTTAAGCTTTGAAAGTTTTGATATTAACGCGGCTATATCTCGTTCAACACTAAACCGTGGTACTTTCCCAACAGATGGCTCGCAACAAAGTTTATCTTATAAGATGACAACGCCTAATTCTGATGTAAATTACTTCAAAATTAATTTGGATACAAAATGGTACTTCCCATTAACACGTGACCAACGTTGGACAGTTTTAGCTAAGTTTCAATTAGGCTACGGTAACGGTTATGGTTCAGTTGAAGGTAATGATCAAATATTACCATTTTGGGAAAACTTTAGAGCAGGTGGCTCAGGCACGTTACGTGGTTTCGAATCTAATATAGTTGGCCCTCGTGCTATTTACCGCCGTTCATCAACAATCCCTGGCACACCAGATGCCGTTGGCTCAGCAGGTGGTTGTTGTTTAGGTCCTGATCACGACTTTATTCAAACATCACGACGCTCGGTGGGTGGTAATGCCATCGCCATTGCTGGTGTTGAATTGATTGTACCAACACCATTTTTAGACGAAGGTTTTAGTAATAGCGTTCGCTCAAGTATATTTGTTGATGCAGGTAATGTTTGGGATACTGAGTTCAGTTTAAGTGATTATAAAGACTTAAATGGCGTTGAGTTTGACAAAATAGCAGACTATTCAGATGTTGGGCGTTATAGGGCATCTGCTGGTTTATCTGTTCAATGGTTATCTCCAATGGGACCGATGATTTTTAGTTTTGCTAAAACATTGAAAGAAGAAGAGGGTGATGATACCGAATTCTTTAGCTTTAATATTGGGCAAACGTTTTAAATTTATTTAGGTTTTAAGTAGATAAAGGCTAATATTTGCGCAAAATGTGTGCGCTTTAAATAAATAGGCTTGAACCAAGTTAACTGAGGCGGTATAACTACCGCATAACAAAATTATATAAAAAATATTAGAAGATATTTTAGGAGTAAAGTTTGAAAAAATTGATTAAATCTATTGCATTCGCTACAGCAGCATCAGGATATATTTTAGCTAGTTCAGCAATGGCTGCAGACCAAAAAATTGGTGTAGTTAACTTCCAAGAAGTTATGGGTAAAATCCCACAAACTGCGGCAATAATGAAAAGCTTAGAAGAAGAGTTTAAAGATGAAAAAGCTGTGCTTGCGCAACTTGAGCAAGACTTTAAATACCTTCAAGAAAAACGTAAGCGTGATGGTGCTTTAATGAGCGCTAAAGAAATTGAAGAGTTAGAAGGTAAAATTGGTAAGCTTTACCAAGACTACCAAACTAAAGGTAAAGCTTTTCAGCAGAGCTCAGGCGCTAGAAAAAATGAAGAAACTAACAAAATTATTGCGTTAGTTCGTCAAGCAATTGATAACATTGCAGCCAAAGGCGATTATGATTTAGTACTTGAACAAAGTGCTGTTGTTTATTCAAAACCACAAACAGCAATTACCGAAGAAGTTGTTAAACAAGTTAGCAAATTAAACTAATCATTAGTTTTAAGCTGTTCGAATAAAAGTCATTTCGATTTTTATTCATCGCTTCTCGACTCTTTAATATTCCGAATCAAGTTGATTCGGAATATTGCGTTTAGCCCTATGCTGGTTAACGCTTCCTTTAAGCCTATACTTTAAAATAATACTTTAGAGCACATATAAAAGAAGTTTATTCTTATGAGTTACACTCTTGCAGAAATCGCAGAAAAAATTGGCGCTGTTGTTCAAGGTGATGAACAATGCAATATTGTCAGTCTAGCAACTTTAGCATCAGCCACTAGCGGACAGATCGCCTTTTTAGCAAATAGTAAATATAGTGATCAATTAGCCACAACCAATGCTAGTGCGGTTATTGTAACTCAAGCGGAAGCCTCAAAATGTCAGTGTAATGCCTTAGTTATGGACAACCCATACGTTGGTTATGCTTTGGTAGCACAATTACTTGATACAACGCCTAAACCTGCAAACCTTATACATGCATCAGCTGTGATTGATGAAAGTGCTATTATAGGTAATGACGTTTCAATTGGCGCTAATGCTGTTATTGAAGCTGGGGTTAACCTTAGCGAGGGCGTTAGCGTAGGAGCAGGTAGTTTTATCGGTATTGGTGCAACCATTGGCGTTAATTCTACTATTTGGTCTAATGTTAGTATTTATCATGGCGTGATTATTGGCGAAAATTGTGCTGTACATGCCAACACGGTTATCGGTGCTGACGGCTTTGGTTATGCAAATCATAAAGGCACTTGGGTAAAAATACCGCAGTTGGGTACAGTCGTTATTGGGGACAATGTTGAAATTGGTGCCAGTACTACCATTGACCGAGGTGCCTTAGGTAACACTATCATTAAAAATGGCGTTATTTTAGATAACCAAATACAGATTGCTCATAACGTTGTGATCGGTGAGAATACCGCTATAGCAGCGTGCAGTGTTATCGCTGGCAGCACTGAAGTTGGAAAAAATTGTATTATTGCTGGTCTGGTTGGCATCAATGGCCATATTAACATTGCAGATGGCTGTGTTTTTACTGGCATGACAATGGTTACCAAATCCTTAAAAGAACCGGGTGTTTATTCATCGGGTATGCCATGCCAACCTAATAAAGAATGGCACAAAAATAATGCTAGGATCCGTAAACTAGAATCCTTAACTAAGCGGTTAAGTATTTTAGAAAAATCTAGTAATCTGACGTCTTAGATAAGTAAAAAGAGGAAATAATTTTGGAATCGCAAAAAAATATTATTGATGTCGAAGAGATAAAAACACTTATTCCCCATCGTTACCCGTTTTTATTAGTTGACCGTGTACTCGATTACACGCCTGGTAAGTCGATTCATGCAATTAAAAACGTTACCGTTAACGAACCTGCATTTATGGGACATTTTCCAAATTATTCTATTTTCCCAGGTGTTTTAATTCTTGAAGCTTTAGCACAAGCAAGTGGCATACTTGGCTTTAAGTCTGTTAAAGATCAAACTGAAGGTGAGTTATTTCTATTTGCTTCAATTGACAAAGCAAAGTTTAAAAAACCAGTACATCCTGGTGATACTATGCATTTACATCTAGAGCTGATAAAAGAGCGTCGCGGAATGTGGAAGTTTTATGGTGAAGCTAAAGTTGACGGCAAAGTTGTCTGTTCTGCAGACTTAATGTGCGCAAGAAAGGCATTGTAATATGATTGATTCAACGGCAATGATCCACCCGCAAGCGATTATCGAAGATGGCGCAGTTATCGGCAAAAATGTGAAAATTGGCCCTTGGACACATATAACTGCAAATGTAGTTATTGGAGACGATTGTCATATCAGCTCACATGTTGTTATTAATGGTCCCACTACTATTGGTAAAGGTAACCGCATATTTCAGTTTGCTTCTATTGGCGAAGATTGCCAAGATTTAAAGTATGCGGGTGAATTAACTGAACTAGTGATAGGTGATAACAATACATTTCGTGAAAACTGTACTGTTCACCGTGGTACTGTTCAAGACAATAGTTTAACCCAAATTGGCAGCAATAATTTATTTATGGCTTATACCCATATTGCTCATGATTGCATGGTAGGAAGTCATTGTATTTTAGCGAACGGTGCCTCAATTGCTGGTCATGTTCATGTCGGTGATCACGCTATTATTGGTGGAATGGCAGGCGTTCATCAATTTTGCCATATTGGCGATCATTGTTTTGTTGCTGCAAACTCTTTGATTCTTAAAGATGTGCCGCCTTTCGTTATGGCGTCTGGACAGCCAGCAAAACCATTTGGTTTAAATAGTGAAGGCTTAAAACGTCGAGGCTTTGATGCTGATGTAATTTTGCAAATCAAACGTGCATACAAAGCGGTATACCGCCAAGGATTAACAGTCGATGAAGCGATAGCAAAAATTAACGATTCAGAACACAAGTTAGTTGAACTCGATACGTTTACCGACTTTATTAAAAACTCTAGTCGCGGCATTGTTCGATAATTTATGGTGATGGCAACTAATTCCACCGATATTTCGTCAATCAAAGCATCAAATGATGACACTATTACTTTTGCTATGGTCGTTGGAGAGCACTCCGGCGATACTTTAGGCGCAGGTTTAATGCAACAGCTACAGTTAAGATACCCAAACGCTAAGTTTATCGGTATTGGTGGCCCTAAAATGCTAGCGTTAGGCTTCGAATCACTATTTGATATGGAAGAGCTATCCGTAATGGGAGTTTTTGAAGTACTGGGTAGATTACGCCGACTACTTCATGTTCGTAAATCTTTAGTAGATTACTTTATTGCCAACAAGCCTAATGTGTTTATTGGTATAGATGCTCCTGATTTTAATATTACCCTTGAAGGTAAATTAAAAGTAGAGGGTATTAAAACGGTTCATTACGTCAGCCCTTCAGTTTGGGCGTGGCGCGAGAAGCGGGTGTTTAAAATTGCTAAAGCAACCAATATGGTGTTGTCATTATTACCTTTTGAAAAAGCTTTTTATGACAAACACCAGATCCCCTGTACTTTTGTTGGGCATTCGTTAGCTGACGATATTCCGTTAGTTTCTGATAAGCAATCGGCGAGACAAGCACTAGGTTTACTTGATTCTGCAAAAATTTTAGCCCTCATGCCCGGTAGCCGAGGTGGTGAGCTGTCGCGCTTAGTTGAGCCATTCTTACGTAGTGCCCAAAAATTACTCAGCAAGTATCCAGAGAAAGCCGATGAGCTAACATTCGTTGTACCTATGGTTAGTGATAAAAGGGCAGAGCAATTTAACCAACTACACCAACAAATAGCGCCTGAACTTTCAGTAAAAGTTATTGTCGGTAAAACACAGCAAGTCATGGCGGCTAGCGATTGTTTATTAACCGCGTCTGGCACGGTAACGCTTGAAGCTGCTTTGATAAAACGCCCTATGGTGATCTGTTATAAATTCAATCCGCTAACTTATCATATGTTTAAAGGTTTTGTTAAATTGAAGTGGTTTTCATTACCTAATTTGCTGGCCAATAAAAGTTTAGTGCCAGAGCTACTTCAAGCTAAAGTAACAGTAGAAAATATATTACCTTTAGTTGAAGAGCGTTTGTTTGAAGACCAATCTGCTTTAAATCAGGCGTTTACAGATATTCATTTAGCACTTAAGCAAAACGCAAGTGAACAAGCGGCTATCGCTGTTACCAATTTATTATAATCTTTAAGCAGAGTTATTATGCCGGCAATTAAGAAAGTTTTTCCTCCTTTTGAGTACCCCGTTGCTTATTGTATTGCAGGTGTTGACGAAGTTGGACGAGGTCCATTGGTAGGTGACGTAGTAACTGCAGCAGTTATATTAGATCCCGATAACCCTATTGCAGGGTTAATGGATTCAAAAAAGCTATCAGAAAAGAAAAGACAGCAATTATCAATAGAAATTAAGCAAGGTGCTATCGCTTGGTCGATTGGTCGCGCTTCCCCAGAAGAAATTGATACCCTTAATATTCTGCATGCAACTATGTTGGCAATGCAGCGAGCAGTTCAAGGTTTAAGTGTTACACCAGATTTTGTGTTAGTTGACGGTAATCGTTGTCCGACATTTGCTCATGAAAATGGTGATATAGCGAGCCAAAGTGTTGTTAAAGGTGATGCTCGTGTATCAGAAATCAGTGCGGCGTCAATATTAGCGAAAGTGGCGAGAGATGATGAGATGATAGCATTAGATAAGCTGTATCCTTATTATGGATTTGCCCAGCATAAAGGTTATCCTACTAAAGCTCACTTAGAAAAAATTATTGAGCATGGTGTACTGGATTGCTATCGAAGAAGTTTTAAACCGGTCGCTAATGTACTAGCAAATGCAGAAACACATAATAAAAATAATTAGAGCAGCAAATGTCTGAAACCGAGTTAGCAACAATTAATACCACTGCCCCTGATGTTATCGTGGCAGAATACGGCAATGATCCCGCGTTTATTCATTTAAGAATACACAGTGATTACTCTATGTCAGATGGCTTAAAAAAAGTTAAGCCTATTGTTGCTCGTGCTGCAGAGCTAAAAATGCCAGCGATAGCCCTGACAGACCAAACAAATTTATGTGGTTTAGTTAAATATTATCATGCAGCACATGGTGCAGGTTTAAAGCCTATTATCGGGTGTGACTTTTGGGTTAAAAGTGATGCGTTAGAAGGTGAACTATCCCGGATTGTTGTGTTAACAACGAATAATGCCGGCTATAAAAACTTAACTGAATTAATTTCTAAAGCTTATTTACGTGGTCATATTCAAGGTAAAGCTGTTATCGATAGAGACTGGCTAATTGATCACACTGAGGGGTTAATTCTTCTTTCTGGCGGTCGCGAAGGTGATGTAGGTAAAGCGCTGCTTAAAGGTAATCGCGAATTTGTTGATGAAATGGTCTCGTTCTATCAGCAATACTTTCCAAATCGTTTTTATCTTGAGCTAATTCGTACCGGACGAAACGATGAAGAAAATTATATTCACCTAGCAGTAGATCTTGCTGCAAGTCATAACTTGCCCGTTGTTGCCACCAATGAAGTTATGTTCTTAAGTCCAGAAGACTTTGATGCCCACGAAATTCGTGTTGCGATACATGACGGCTTTACTTTAGATGATAAGCGTCGCCCTAGAAAATACTCTAAAGAGCAATACTTGCGTACCGAAGAAGAGATGGTGGCGCTGTTTGCTGACATTCCTGAAGCACTTGCAAACTCGGTAGAAATAGCAAAACGTTGCAATGTTACTGTACGTTTAGGCGAATATGTATTACCTGATTTCCCAACTGAAGGCTTATCGATAGAAGACTATTTAGTTAAAGTTTCTGAGGAAGGTTTACAGGAACGGTTAGAATTTTTATTTGATAAAGACGCTCCTGACTTTGCTGAAAAACGTAAGCCATACGATGAACGACTAGCAATTGAGCTAGAAGTTGTTAATAACATGGGGTTTCCCGGTTATTTCTTGATCGTAATGGAGTTTATTCAGTGGAGTAAAGATAATAACATTCCTGTCGGTCCTGGCCGTGGTTCTGGTGCTGGTTCTTTGGTGGCTTACGCACAAAAAATTACTGATCTTGACCCGTTAGAATACGATTTACTCTTTGAGCGATTTTTGAACCCAGAACGTGTATCAATGCCAGATTTTGATATCGACTTTTGTATGGACAGACGCGATGAGGTTATTGACCATGTTGCAGAGCTATATGGACGTGATGCGGTATCGCAAATTATTACTTTTGGTACTATGGCGGCCAAAGCTGTTATTCGAGATGTTGGCCGTGTACTAGGCCATCCTTATGGCTTTGTTGACCGAATTTCAAAACTTATTCCGCCAACACCGGGTATGACCTTAGCAAAAGCGTTTGAAGAAGAGCCTAAACTGCCTGAAGTTTATGCTCAAGACAGTGATGTAAAAGATTTAATTGATATGTGCCGAATTTTAGAAGGCACAACACGAAATGCAGGTAAACATGCCGGTGGTGTTGTTATTTCACCCACCACAATCACCGACTTCGCTCCACTGTATTGTGATGAAGAAGGTAAAAACCCAGTAACGCAATTCGATAAAAATGATGTAGAAGATGCGGGTTTAGTTAAATTCGATTTTCTTGGTTTACGTACGTTAACTATTTTGCAGTGGGCCATTGAAATGGCGGATGCAAAATTATTAAAGCAGGGCAAAGAACCGATTAATTTAGCCGCGATTGATCTCGAAGATAAAGCCAGTTTTAAAGTGTTATTAAAGTCGGAAACAACGGCAGTTTTCCAACTTGAATCCAGTGGTATGAAATCACTGATCGCAAAACTAAAACCCGATTGTTTTGAAGATATTATCGCTTTGGTAGCATTGTTCAGACCTGGTCCGTTGCAATCAGGCATGGTTGATAACTTTATCGAACGTAAGCATGGTCGTGAAGCAATTAGTTACCCTGATGAAACATGGCAACACATTGATTTAAAACCTATTCTTGAGCCGACTTACGGTATTATTTTGTATCAAGAACAGGTAATGCAAATAGCGCAGGTACTTGCAGGCTATTCGCTAGGTGGCGCTGATATGTTACGTCGTGCCATGGGTAAGAAAAAGCCGGAAGAAATGGCTAAGCAACGAGCTGGTTTTGAAGCGGGTGCTGTTGGCCGAGGTGTTGACGGCGAACTCGCGATGAAAATTTTTGACTTGGTTGAAAAATTCGCTGGCTATGGTTTCAACAAATCTCACTCTGCTGCTTATGCTTTAGTTTCATATCAAACCTTATGGATGAAAACCCATTTTCCAGCGCCATTTATGGCGGCGGTTATGTCTGCTGATATGGACAACACCGACAAAATTGTTACTTTAGTTGATGAATGTAGCAACATGGGGATTGATCTATTACCGCCAGATGTAAACCTAGGACAATATAAGTTTACCGTGAATGATGAAGACCAAATTATATATGGTATAGGTGCTGTTAAAGGCGTTGGTGAAGGTCCTATTGAAGCTATAATAACTGCACGTGAAAGCGGTGGTGACTTTATTGATTTATTTGATTTTTGTGCCCGTGTTGATTTGAAAAAAATTAACAAACGGGTATTGGAAAAACTCATTAAATCAGGTGCGATGGATTCATTAGGGCCTAAGAGAAAAGATGGACCACACAGAGCCGCTATCTTCGAATCACTTACAGAAGCATTAAAAGCTGCAGAGCAGCATGCAAAGGCGCAAGCGTTAGGGCAAAATGATTTATTTGGTTTAATCAACGAAGAACCCGAAGATAATAGACAATCATACAAAGAAGTACCTAAATGGCCAGAGCAACAATGGCTTGATGGTGAAAAAGAAACTTTAGGCTTATATTTAACGGGCCACCCAATTAACCGTTATTTAAGTGAAATTAAGCGCTATGCAACCGGACGCTTAGTAAGCTTACAACCTACCAATAAAGATAAAACTACCGTAGCGGTAGGGCTAGTGTTAGGTGTGCGGGTATTGGTTAATAAACGTGGCCGTCGTTGGGCGTTAGTAACATTAGATGATAAAAGCGCCAGAATGGACATACGTTTATTCCCTGACGACTACGATAGGTTCGCAGAATTGCTTGTTTCTGATGCAATTTTGGTCTGTAGTGGACAGGTCAGCTTTGATGATTACTCCGGTGGTATTACAATGACGGCTCGCGACATAATGACCATTGCAGATGCAAGGGAAAATTATGTTACGTCACTAGATTTACAACTCGATAAAAATCAGCTGTCAGGACAGTTTATCGAGCAGTTTACACAGGTGCTAACACCCTATAAAGATGGTATTTGTCCTATTCGCGTTTTTTATCAAAGAGATGAAGCGCAAGGTATGCTAGAGTTAGGGGTACAGTGGCGCGTATCGCCAAGCGACATGCTATTATATAATTTAAAAACCCTATTGGGTGACGAGCAGGTCGAGTTAAAATTTAAATAGGTAGTGTTAATTACTAACATTACTCAAAGACAACATAGGTAAGAATAATCATATGTCATTAAATTTTTTAGATTTTGAGCTTCCAATTGCGGAACTTGAAGCGAAAATTGAAGAGTTGCAATTGGTCAACAATGGCCAGGAACTGGATCTTGATTTAGAAGATCAAATTACTCAGTTGCGTGAGAAAAATAGCGACTTAACTAAGAAAATATTTTCTAACTTAGATCCTTGGCAAACTGCGCGCGTTGCTCGCCATCCTCAACGCCCATACACTTTAGATTATTTGCCGCGTATTTTTACTGAGTTTGATGAATTAGCGGGTGATAGAGCTTATGCTGATGATAAAGCCATTGTCGGTGGAACAGCACGTTTAGATGGTCGCCCTGTCATGGTTATTGGTCATCAAAAAGGCCGTTCAACTAACGAAAAAGTTAAACGCAATTTTGGTATGCCTCGTCCTGAAGGTTACCGAAAAGCATTACGCTTAATGAGAATGGCTGAGCGTTTTAATATGCCAATCATTACCTTTATCGACACACCAGGCGCTTATCCTGGTATTGGCGCAGAAGAGCGTGGCCAAAGTGAAGCAATAGCGATGAACTTAAAAGTAATGTCACGTTTGAATGTGCCAATTATTTGTACCGTTATTGGTGAAGGTGGCTCTGGTGGTGCACTAGCTATTGGTGTTGGTGATAAAGTTAATATGCTTGAGTATTCAACTTATTCTGTAATTTCACCAGAAGGTTGTGCTTCTATTTTGTGGAAAACGGCTGAAAAAGCACCAGCAGCTGCAGAAGCAATGGGTATTACTGCCAAACGTATTAAAGAATTAGAGCTTATTGATAGTATAGTTGAAGAGCCTTTAGGTGGCGCTCATCGTGATATGGATCAAATGGCGGCATTTCTTAAGCAGGCGTTAAAATCTGATTTGGCAGAACTAGATAAAATGTCTAAAGACGAGTTGATTGAAAGTCGTTACGACAAACTCATGTCATTCGGTTACTGTTAAAATTAAATAAGCGACCTCAATAGGTCGCTTTTTATTGTCTTTAATATGATACCTCTCACCATTGTAACTTTACCTAATAGTTTTTGAACCTGTGAATATAATTGAAGCGTCACTGATAGAATTTTTTAAAGATACTCCAAATAAAACACTTGTTATTGCCTATAGCGGCGGTGTAGATTCACAAGTGCTATTGGTGGCATTAGCGACTTTAAAGCAGCAGAAAAAGTTAATCAACAAGGTTGTTGTTTGTCATGTTAATCATGGCTTAAGCTCACATGCCGATGAATGGCAGGCATTTGCGCAACAGCAATGTGAGCGTTTTTCTCTACCATTATTTAGCCATAAACTTTATTTAAAGAAACAAGCTCAGCAAAGCCTTGAAGCGATGGCAAGAGATGCGCGTTATAAAGTATTAGTTCAAACATGTACAGAGCCATCCATTATCGTAACTGGCCACCACCTTAATGACCAAGCCGAAACTTTTTTGCTTGCATTAAAGCGCGGGGCAGGGGTTAAAGGTTTATCGGCTATGTCCGGAAGTGCCCAATTAGCTCAACACACGATAGCTCGCCCGTTATTAACGGTGTCTCGTGCTGATATTGTTGACTATGCTAACCAACAAAATCTCAGTTGGGTTGAAGATGAATCTAATAGCGATGAACACTACGATCGAAACTTCATACGTCATCAAGTTTTACCTAACTTAAATACGCGTTGGCCTAGTATTAATAATACTATTGCTCGCAGCGCCGAACATTGTTTTGAAGCGCAGCAATTACTGGATGAATTAGCACAAGAAGACTTATCTAATTGTCAGGTTTCGCCGAATAAACTCTCGGTCGCTATGTTAAATAAGCTCAGTGAGATACGGCTTAAAAACTTATTGCGCTATTTTATTTCCAGCCATGACTTACTCATGCCTTCACGTCAGCAGATGCAGCAAATATGTTTACAGCTTAATGCTAATGTCGACAAGTCGCCGGTTATTCAGCTGAGTAATTATTGTTTTAGGCGTTTTAAGGATGAGTTTTATTTGACTGCAATTTATCAAGATATTAGTTCATGGCAACAAGTTGTTAATCTTGAAAATTTAACATTAGAAGAAAGCCTCAATATAACCTTGCCTGATGGGCTTGGTAAGCTTAATATTTCAGCTAATAAAGCGTTGTTTGGAACAATAAACAGCTGGCAAGCCGCTATCAAAAAGCCTTCAGCTGATCAAATTGTCACTGTTAGATTTTCTCACGAAAATCCTAAATGTTTACCTCAATATAGACAGCATTCACGTGTCTTAAAAAAAGTTTTACAAGAACTTAATATTCCACCTTGGCAACGAAAAAGGCTGCCGTTTATCTTTTTTGATAATGAATTAGTCGCGGTGGCGGGGCACTTTGTTTGTAAACCTTTTTTAGTCGATAACAAGGAAGAGGCATTGTTTGTATCATGGAACAGTGAATCAACTTTTTAAACTAACCATACAACGAATAAACTAGACAATAACCGCCATTAAATGGTAAAAATCTTGCACTACACGCTTGCGTGTTCATATGTATAATAACTCAAATAAGATAAATTATGACATTAGACAATACTACACAAACCCCTTCTTTTATTACCAAGCTCAAATCTATAAATATCGTCAATCAAATCATTATAGCCATTATTTTTGGCGTTATTTTAGCTGTTGTATCGCCTAAACTTGCGATGTCATTTTCTATTTTAGGTGATTTATTTGTAAATGCTTTAAAAGCAGTAGCACCCATTTTGGTACTGGTTTTAGTCGCGGCATCTATTGCTAATCAAAAACCTAACAGTGATGCTAATTTAAAACCCATAGTAGGGCTTTATTTAATTGGTACTATCAGTGCGGCGCTAGTTGCTGTTGCGTTAAGTTTTCTCTTTCCTGTGCAGTTAACCTTAGATATTGTTGGCGCTAGCGCTAACCCGCCACAAGGGCTAGGTGAAGTGTTAACAACACTGGCATTTAAAATTGTTGATAACCCTTTTAATGCTGTTATTACGGGTAACTTTATTGGTATTTTAGCTTGGGGTTTAGGTTTAGGCTTTGCATTAAAAAAAGCTAGCGACAGCACTAAAGTCATGGTTGATGACCTTGCTGAAGCTATTTCTAGTGTGGTGAAATTAGTGATACGTTTTGCGCCACTAGGTATTATGGGCCTAGTAGCCAATACTGTTGCAACAACTGGCTTTGAAACCTTAAGTGAATTTACCCACTTGGTACTAGTGTTAATCGGCGCAATGCTAATTATTGCTTTGGTAGTTAACCCATTAATTGTCTATATTATTATGCGTAAAAACCCTTATCCTTTGGTACTGACTTGTATTAAGGAATCAGGTATTACGGCATTTTTTACCCGAAGTTCAGCAGCAAATATCCCCGTAAATATGGAGTTATGTGAAAAGCTTGATTTACATGAAGACACTTATTCGGTCTCTATCCCTTTAGGTGCCACCATTAATATGGCGGGCGCTGCTATTACTATTACAGTACTAACTCTCGCGGCGGCAAACACCTTAAATATTGAAGTTGATTTTGCTACCGCGATTCTCCTGAGCGTAGTTGCTGCGGTATCAGCTTGTGGTGCGTCAGGCGTTGCTGGCGGTTCTTTACTGCTTATTCCACTAGCTTGCGGTTTGTTTGGCATTAATACCGATATTGCGATGCAAGTTGTTGCGATAGGATTTATTATTGGCGTTATTCAAGATTCAGCTGAAACGGCATTAAATAGCTCTACTGATGTGGTATTTACCGCGGCGGCATCTCATCATATCACCAAAAATTTAGAGTAAACTTTTACATATTTATGTGATCAAACTCTAGCTTTGTTGCTTTATTTTTAAAAGTAACAAAGCTGTTTTCTCTCAGAGCCACAGTTTAAAATCAACAAAACCCTCAGCTTTAAATAACTCACTTTAGCTATAAATTATCTCTTTTTAAAATCGACACTTTTTAAAATTGTGAATTAGGAGCATAATAGCGCAAAAATTTTAGGAGATCCTTTTATGCCAACTGAAAATGCTTTAAAAGCACGCAGCAATAACAACTGTGAATTATGTACCTCACCAGATAACTTATCGGTATTTCCGGTACCTCCTACTAGCGATTTAAGTGCTCAACAAAGTATCTATCTATGTAACAACTGTTTAGAGCAAGTTGAAGGTACAAAAGCGCTTGATGTTAACCACATGCGTTGTTTAACCGATGCTATGTGGAATCAAGAGCCAGCTGTTCAAGTAATGGCTTATCGTTTGTTACATAAATTGTCAGCTGAAAGCTGGGCACAAGATGCATTAGATATGATTTACCTTGAAGACGCTGTTAAAACTTGGGCTGAGCAGGGCATTGCTGCTGCCGAGCGAGAAGGCCCTACACGCGACAGTAATGGTACTGAATTACAAGATGGCGATAATGTTACGCTTATTAAAGATTTAAAAGTTAAAGGCGCAAACTTTACCGCTAAACAAGGCACCATGGTTCGAGGCATCAGTTTAACTGACAACCCAGAGCATATTGAAGGTAAGGTAAATGGTACACGTATTGTATTAGTTGCCAGTTACTTAAAGAAAGCCTAATTCTCAAACTTGATTATCATAAAGCCTGATGAAAGTGTTACGGGAAAATAAACGCTCCCTAATATTTTGGTCAGGTTTTATAACTTTTGAATAATTCTGATACTGACCTATCCCCAAACAAACACAACCAAATAAAGTAGGGTCAGGTACACATTAATCTTTAGTTACCTGATATTTCCAAAAGCGAGCAAGATGATCAAGCTTTAAGCTCAACATAAATGCTTTACAGTTACCAAAACCACCAAAATAACCAAAATCAATTAATGTGTATCTGACCCTACTTTATGTTGTCCCCATCTATCTTTAGCTGTAGCTCGCCATTCAGAGTCAAGTAAGACTTTTGCCATATACTCTAAATAAAAGTCCGCATCTTTATCAAGTTGATCGTAGGTAACATCAATAAGAGAGAGTAGTGCTCGGCCTAAATGGGAGTAGAGAATACGAAAAGTACAATTACCATTTTCAATAACTTGAAATTTAGATATAAATGGATACGGTGTTGAATGTTTAAATTGAATTCCATCAGCACCCGTATCCCAGCTTTTTTTACCTGCGTTAAATATTATTTTTGTATCTTCAATGTAAGTCGCAAAATTGACTTTAGAGCCAAACAATTTTTTTTCGCTATGAGAAAAACCTAAACAGATAGAATCTGTACTTTTTGAACTTTTTAAAAGTATCGTTTTAGCTTCACCTGTTAAAGGGGAAAACTCAATTTTTTTCTGATTATGTGTCCAGTGTCTTAACAGCATATTCCCTCGAATAACCAGTGAAAATCGAATTTAAGTCACGACTAAACATGTGCTTAGTATGAAGATCATATTGCAGTATTTACCATTTCTAAACGTAACACTTCTTGTCTAAAGAAAATTCTGTAAACCTATAGCCAACGGCGAACTTTGTTTTTATAAGTGACATAATCTTCACCAAACAATTTTATTAACATGTGTTCTTCAGGCACAATTTGATATTTAGTGATATACCAAACAAAAAGTCCACAAATTAATAAATTAAGTGGGTTCTCAAGATAAGTTGCATAAGCAAATAATGCTAGTAACATCGCTAAATACATTGGGTTTCTAGAATACTTGTAAATACCGCTATCTACTACTTGAGATGACGTTTCAGGCTTAGTTGGGTTTACGGTTGTTTGGTGTACTCGAAAACTATAAATGGCAAGAAAGCCAATCACTATTGCAATAACCATTAATAATGTGACTAAGGAAATCGTAACAGAGGAAGCAACAAAGCTGCTGAGCGTTATATCAGGTAAGCAGTATTGCAGTAGGCTCATTAATATTATCGCAATCGCTACCTGTAATACGGGGATAACTTTCAATTCCATTTTTATTCCTTGTTAGTGATTAAAGCCCGACACAATATTTGTTAAAGGTTCAAGCTTTGATGATGTTTAAAATCCTAGTTTTTACCTTAATAAAATACAGATTAATGTAATAAAACACAAAAACAAAAACGCCAAATATTAAAAGTATTTGGCGTTTTTAATTTAAGCATTAACTATAGTGTTAACTTTAACTTTAACTTTAACTTTAACTTTAACTTTAGTTTTTTCGTTAAAACGTAAAAAGACTTACTTTCGATAAACTTAACTTTTAGCGGCAATATAGTCGTTAACCATAACTTCAAGTACGTTAAGTGGTACAGCGCCATTGGTTAGCACTACATCATGAAACTCACGAATATCAAACTTATCGCCTAATGCTTGTTTTGCTTTTCCGCGCAGCTCAACAATTTTTAACATACCAATTTTATAAGCGGTTGCTTGCGATGGCATTACCACGTGACGTTCAACCATTTTTACAGCATCTGACTCTGCATTAGGTGTATTATTTACATAATATTCAATACCTTGTGCACGGTCCCATTTTTTATTGTGTATACCGGTATCAACCACTAAACGACAAGCACGCCATAGTTCCATGGCTAAACGGCCAAAGTCAGAATATGGGTCTTGGTAAAAGCCAATTTCTTTCGGGATCATTTCCGAATATAAGCCCCAACCTTCGCTATAAGCTGTATATCCACCAAATTTTCTGAATTTAGGAATACCTTCAAGCTCTTGTTTTAAGGCTATTTGCATATGATGCCCAGGAATACCTTCATGGTAAGCTAAAGCTTCCATTTGGTAAGTTGGCATAGCGGCCATATCGTATAGGTTGGCGTAGTAAATACCTGGACGTGAACCATCTGGTGCAGGCTGTTGGTAAAATGCTTTACCGGCAGATTTTTCTCTAAACTCTTCAACTTTCTTAACTTTTAAATCAGCTTTAGGTTTAGTAATAAATAATTGGTCTAATTCACCTTTCATGGTGTTAATTAAGGCTGTTGCCTCAGTTAAGTAGCGCTGACGTCCGGCATCATCTCCGGCATAATAAAATTGTGGGTCGTGGCGCATAAATTGGAAAAATTCATTTAATGTGCCTTTAAAACCAACTTTAGTCATAATGACACGCATTTCATCATGAATGCGAGCCACTTCATCTAAACCTATTTGATGAATTTCATCAGCAGTTAAATCTGTTGTGGTCGTGCGATTTAGTGCATTGTTGTAAAACTTGTTACCGTTTGGAAACTTCCAAGCACCATCAGTGTTATCTGCTTTTTTCTCAAGTTCGGTTAAGTAACTAACTAATGTTTGGTAGCCAGTTTGAAACTCAGTGGTTAATGCCGAAGATAGTTCATCAGTTAATGCTTTTTTTTCTGCATCAGGAATGTCTAACTTAGCTATTTTTGCCGTAAAGTCAGCGTATAACGTACTGTCATCACCATTATCAAACGGTGCGCCAACTGTTAAGTTTTTTGAATCACGAATAACATGACCAAAAACAAATTTTGGTGCGATAATGCCTTTACTTTCTCTGATTTTAAGTTGATCAACTAATTGCTCTAACAACACTTTTGCATTCTTTACACGGGCAATATAGTCATGTGCTTGCTTGGTGTCTTTAATGCTATGTTGGTTGATCAATAATGCAGGTATTTGAGAATGCACACCAAACATTTGATTAACCGGGTAGTTATGATGACGCCATGGATAGTCAGCAATTTGTTGCTCTAGCTTCTGAGTCAGTAATTGATAACTTAGCTTTGTTTGTTTATCAAGGTTCTCTACCTTGATAATTTGAATACGTTTAAGTGCTTGTTTTGCATAAGCGAGTTCTTTAGCACTGTTTTCTTCTGATAGGTCTTGCCACTTATCATAATCAGTTTTTATACCAAGATAGGTTTGTCTAACAGGGTTGCGATTAACACCTTCCATAAAAATTGTGTCGAATAACTCATTAGCCGCTTGAGAAGCACTTACTGTGCTATTAATATTTGATTCAGTGGCCATTGCAAGGGCGTTATTCCCTTTAGAAGCTGCAGTAGTTGTTTCATTACTACAAGCAACACTTAATACTGCGGTGATAGAGATAACAATAAGTGATTTATTGAAGTTCATGTTATTTTCCTATATTAGTTTATACCTTATATTGCCGTTATTTTTGTCATCGGATCAAGCTTCGCGCGCTCAATGGCTGTTTTTTTGCGTTACTTCAATACTTTTTACTAATTTTTAGCTGCAGGAGTAAATGGTTTACCTAATTAATCAACTTGATATAGTAAGTATATGGGTTAATCAGTTATTGGTTCTTAATGGCAAAAATTTCACAAGTTCTTAACCAGAAAAGTAATTCGTCAAAGCGTTCTGCAATGATTAGTTTCCGCCGAGCTACGTTAGCTGATAGAGCATTTTTGTTAACCTTGCGAAAAAATGCTATGGATCAACATTTACAACTGGCGGGAATTTACCTTGATGACAACGCTCATTTAAAACGTATTGATGAATATTTTGCTGACTCTCATCTTATTCTGATTGAAAACGATAGCATTGGTTTATTAAAATTAGGCTTATTTCCCGATAAAATTCATGTCAGACAATTTCAATTATTACCGGCTTATCAAGGTTTAGGTATTGGCGGTAGGGTACTTGATTTAGTTAAGACAAAAGCACAAGAGAAACAGATCGATATAACCTTAAATGTGTTATTACATAATCCTGCAAAGACGTTATATCTTCGTCATGGTTTTATGGTAACTGAGCGCAATGCTTTGGAGTTTAAAATGCGTTGGCAGTGCCAACATTAATGTTTTAATGGTTAAACAAGGTAAGTGATAAATTCAGCGCTGAATCTAGGGTATAAATCATTGAAAATAGGTTTAATACGCATAAGCCATAAAACCATAATGTATTATGTATTATGTATTATGTATTATGTATCATGGCTTATGGCTCAGCGATTATTCTCAATATGTTAGTAAATTTTACCCATTGAGCGCACCTGTGCTTTATCAATACGTGTTGGTGTTGCTAAACCGTCAACTAATGGTTGAGTCGCGGTGGCTAATGTTTCTATTACTTTATGCATTGACGAAAGATCTAAGCTATTAATATCGTCAGTTACCTTATGATAATGCTGATCTTTATCAAGTTGTGTGCTGCTAAAACTGTGTGCAGGCACACCTAATCGGGCTAGCGTGGCGTTGTCAGAACGATAGAATAAGCCTTGCTCTGGATACGGGTCTTGATAAATTTGTGTGTTAATTTCTACGAGATTTTTATTCAGTAGCTCACCTAAGTTCGAGCGCTCCATACCTGTCATCCAAATCGTGCCAGCTCCAAACTTAGATGGTTTACCGATCATTTCAATATTGATCATCGCAACAACATGGTCAGGATTAAGTTGCTGTGAAAAATATTTTGAACCAAAGCCGCCAATTTCTTCAGCGGTAAATGCACTAAACATTAAGCTGCGTTTATTGTCGCCTTTATTAGCAAAAAACTGTGCCAAGTTTAATACCGCTGTAGTGCCTGAAGCATCGTCATCAGCGCCATTATAAATTTGCTTACCATCTTCAGTAACACCTAAATGATCATAATGTGAAGAGTATAAAACAATGTCTTCAGGGCTTTGTTTACCGGGAAGAACACCAACAACATTGGTTAATGTTTGTTGCGTAATTGTTGCGCTGGCGCTCACCTTATATTGTTCAATTTTACTTTCAACGCTATTGTCATCGCGTAATACCAAAACAAGTGCGCCAGAGTGTTCAAGTAAAAGCTTAGTTAAGCCGCGATTAAAATATCCCTGATAAGCTTTAAAAGTTTTCTTATGTGAATTATCGATAACGACTAAATGCTGTCCACCTTGTTGATTTAACTTACTTAAGGCTGTTCGCATATCATCATCTTTATTAATGATATGCACTTGAGCAACATTATTATCCCATTCAAGCTTTTCTATTGTTGAAGCTATAGCCGTATTTTTAGGACTAATTTGTTTGCCATTTAGATTAACACTCAGTGTATTCGGTTGTATTTGACTAACAGTAAATGTTTGTAAAAAACTTTCGTTGTGCAATGGCTGAAGACCAATTTCAGCAAAACGTTTAGCAATATAATTTGCGGCTTTGTCAATCTCAGGACTAAAGCTTGCTCGACCCTTTAAATCGTCAGACGCTAAATATGTAATATCTTTTATAACTTGTTCAGACGGTATTATTTCAGCCGTAGTGCAAAATGAACTGGTAATTAAGAGAGATACTAAAACAGTTTTTAGAGTCGAATGTTGTTTTTTCTTAGGGATAAACTTTAATTTTTTCATCATGTTTTTGTCATTCTAGTTCAATTAGTTATAACGTTATCATAGCTGAAGCGAAACTTTACAACAGCATAAAAAGGTAAAGTGAGCGACTAACAGCAAGCGAATATGTGTGCTTTGAGCAAGTGCTGCTTATTTAGAGTTCAGGTTACTTAAGTTTCGTTAGTTCAATTAATAAGGATTGTTCGCCACTGGTCAGCCAAACTTGAGCATCTTGAATACTAATTTGAAATTCCATGGAGCGATCAGCTAACAGTTCTAAAGCTTGCGCTGTTTCTTCACTAAAAGATTCAATTGAAAGTTTACCAAATTGATTCAACTTACTTTTAGATTGTTGCCACCAAGTGTCTACACTACTGCCATAGCAATACAGTTTTACTTCTTGTGCGCGATTACAGGCTTTTTTAAGACGTTTATCGTCGAGTTGCCCCAGCTCAATCCACAACTCGATAACTTCGCTGTAATTAATTCGCCAAATGGCTGCTTCGTCTTCATCACTCACACCTTTACCAAATTGCAGGTTTTCACTGGCGTTTAACACATAAGCGATAAGGCGGATCATCATACGACGATCGGTTTCAGACGGGTGTTGCGCTATGGTCAGTTGTATGGTGTCGTAATAGTTACGATCCATATCTGATAAATGAACAGTCGCTTTATTGATGGTTGATTTTAAGGCCATGAACTTCTGAATAATATTTTGAGTAATTAATTCAGTATATTAACGTGAATTAAGCACACGTGATAGTGACTTATCAGAAATTAGCTATTCCAACCCTATGTTACAAATAAGCGTTTACTGTAATTTTATAGGTTTTGAATTGAATCGAAGTATATCGAGTGAGTTAACAACTCGTTGTATCGACTTTATGTTAAACAAACGAATAATGTAAAATAAATACCTTATCCGTTTGTTTAACTGATGATTTTATCAGTAAATAATTTTTTTATATCTGCTTGTGTGTAAGCAAGTAAGTTCGTTAAAACCTCATAACTATGTTGTCCTAAGTCAGGCGAAGCGCTGTGATACTGTAGAGGTGTTGCTGATAAATTGATGGGTGATGCAATTGTTTTAATTAACTCTCCTTGTTGATTGGCAACTTGTTTTACCATTTCACGGTGTTTAATTTGCGGATGATTAAACACTTGCTCTAAGGTGTTAACGGCCCCACAAGGAACCGCGACCGACTCAAGTTGCTCTATCCACCAAAGGGTAGGATGCGAAGCAAGTTTGGTTGCTAACAATGGAATAAGCTTGTTTCGATTAACCACACGCTGAGCATTTGTAGCATATAATGCATCTTCAGCAAGGCTAGGGCAGTTAGCAACCTGACAAAATTTGATAAATTGATTATCGTTACCAATAGCTAAAATGAGACTGCCATCTTGTGTTGCAAAGGTTTGATACGGCACTATGTTAGGATGTTCATTGCCTAATCTTTGTGGGTTTTTACTGGTTGCTAAATAATTCATCCCTTGATTGGCTAACGTTGCTACTTGCACATCGAGCAGGGCAATATCGATGTGTTGCCCTTGATTAGTTTGATGTCGAGCCATCAGCGCTGCCAGTATTGCATTACAACTGTATAAACCTGTCATTACATCAACAACTGCAACGCCAACTTTCATTGGCATGCCATCAGGCTGGCCAGTTAAACTCATTAAGCCGCCTTCACCTTGTATCATGGCATCGTAACCTGCTTTATGGGCACTTGGGCCACTTTGACCAAAGCCGGTAATAGAGCAATAAACTAAACGAGGGTTCAGTGCTTTTACACTGTCATAATCAAGGTTGTATTTTGCTAATCCACCGACTTTATAGTTTTCAATGAGTACATCAGCCTGCATGATTAAGTCTTTTATAACTTGTTGACCAGCTTGTTGTGTTATGTCGATTGCTATCGATTTTTTATTGCGGTTTACACAGTGAAAGTAAGCTGCTTGTGGCGGTTGGTCACCGCAGGCAGTTTTTATAAAAGGGGGGCCCCAAAACCGTGTATCGTCACCTTTGTGAGGGCGTTCAACTTTAATTACTTCTGCCCCCATGTCAGCTAACATTTGCGAAGCCCAAGGCCCAGCTAATATTCGACTTAAATCGACAACCTTAATGTTCCCTAATGCACTTGTCATTAGCAGAAAGCCTGAAAACCAGTAATAGCTCGGCCTAAAATGAGTGCATGAATATCATGCGTACCTTCGTAGGTGTTTACGGCTTCAAGGTTCATCATATGGCGAATAACACCGAATTCATCACTTATACCATTACCACCGTGCATATCACGGGCAACACGCGCTATATCAAGTGATTTTCCACAGTTGTTTCGTTTTAATAAAGAAATTAACTCGACTGGACATTGGTCAGCATCCATTAAACGGCCCATTTGCAAACAACCTTGTAAACCCAGTGATATTTCAGTTTGCATATCAGCGAGCTTTTTTTGAATTAACTGATTTGACGCTAAAGGACGCCCAAATTGTTGACGATCAATCGTGTAAGTTCTTGCGGCATTAAAGCAAAACTCTGCTGCACCTAATGAACCCCAAGCAATACCGTAACGTGCTTTATTTAAACAACCAAAAGGGCCAGCTAAACCGCTAACTTCAGGGAACATGTTTTTATCTGGCACAAATACGTTATCCATAACGATTTCGCCAGTTACTGAGGCGCGTAAAGAAAATTTACCTTCAATTTTAGGGGCAGATAAGCCTGTCATGCCTTTTTCTAGTACGAAGCCTCTGATTTTCCCTTCGAGCTTAGCCCAAACTACAAAAACATCAGCAATGGGCGAATTGGTGATCCACATTTTATTGCCGGTTATACGATATCCACCTTCGACTTTATTGGCATGAGTGGTCATCGAAGCCGGATCGCTACCTGAGTTTGGTTCAGTTAAACCAAAACAACCAACCCATTCACCAGAAGCAAGTTTAGGCAAATATTTCATACGTTGCTCTTCAGTACCATATGCATAAATGGGGTGCATAACTAATGATGACTGCACACTCATTGCACTACGATAACCACTATCTACTCGCTCTACTTCACGTGCAATTAAGCCATAACTAACATAATTAACTTCACTGCAGCCATATTTAGCCGGTAACGTGGCACCTAACAAGCCTAGTTGACCTAATTCCCGCATAATTTCACGGTCGAAATGTTCATCTCTATTAGCCTCAAGCACCCGTGGCAGCAATTTTTCTTGGCAATAGTTATACGCGGTATCACGGATCATACGCTCTTCTTCAGTGAGCTGGTTATCTAAAAGCATAGGATCTTGCCAATTGAATGCGGCTAATGTTTTTGTCATTTGAACACCTTGTTGCGTGAGTATTTAGTCGTGTTTTTAAATTATGATCTCACTCTACCTTTAATAGATAAATAAATATAATATATAGTTTATATTTGTTTGATATATTTTGTTTATGATTGAGCTGCTATGAACTTAAAACGCCTTGAATATTTTTGCCAGTTAGCCCAACTAGGTAACTTTACTCGCACAGCTGAAAAAATAGGTATTGCTCAGCCAGCGTTAACCATTGCGATACAAAAACTAGAGCATGAAGTTGGGCTCAAGCTAATAAATCGAGCAGAAAAAAATGCCTTATTAACTGCAGAAGGCGAGGTGTTATATAAATTAGCCATTGAGCTCTTAAGCCAAGTTGGCCAAGTTGAGTTAGCGTTAGAAGATTTGAAAAACCTTGAACAAGGGACTATTCGCTTTGGTGTTTCAGCTATGATGGGCTCTTATTATTTCCCAACAGTATTAACTGAGTTTAAGCAACAATACCCAAAAATTAAAATTCAATTAATAGATCAAGGCACAGCAGCGCTAGAGAATATGTTACTGAATGGCGAATTAGATTTAGCGCTAATACGTGGCGATATAGAGCATTCGCAGCTGCGTTACACACAATTGATAAATGAAGAAATAGTTGCGGGCATGTCTAGCTTACATCCGCTGGCGAAAGCAAATACGGTTTCACTCGCAAAATTTTGCCAACAGCCTTTAGTATTGTTTCATCAAGGGTATTTTTTACGTGAAGTGGTAAGTCAATACGCTAAGCAGCAGCAAGTTGAACTCGATATACGCATGGAAACAAACTTGATTGAATTACAAAAATCGTTAGTGCGTAATGACGTTGGAATAACCACATGTTTGTCGCGTATTTTACAAAACGAAGCTCAGATGACCTCAATTCCTTTTGAACCTAAAATTGAATTTAAACTGAGTTTAGCTTGGAAGAAGAGTCATTCACTCTCAAATGCTAGCAAAGCTTTTATCAAGCACTTAAAATCAACACTTGAGATAAAAATATAGCTTTTCTTTTTTATTAAATAACCTGAACTCTGGATAATGAGTGCTTGAAACTCAAGTGAACCAAAAGCTTAGGTAATAAAGTAAATGCTATAGCCAGGTGAACATCACGAATAGATATTATCAATGCTTCATTTTATGCCATTTCCAAGGCAAAACGTTTATGAATAGCGCGCTATTTATCGACGTTTTAACGCAGAAAATGGCTTAAAATGGAGCATTGAGCAAGTGCTGCTTATCCAGAGTTCAGGTTAAATAATAATTAGCAAAAAACGGCTAGATAAAATGACTAAAAACCTAAACTAAATCATAGTTCAGGCTTTAATTCACGAGAGCTAGTGCAAGAGGATAGTAGATAACAGAAGTTAATGTAAACGTTGTTTCTTATTAAAACAGAACAACTAAGCTTACCAGCTACCAGTGTTTTCCATGCTTAACCAAGGTTCTTTTGGCGCAAGTTTTTCGCCTTTTTGTAGTAATTCAATGGAAATATTATCAGGCGATTTAACAAAAGCCATATGGCCACAACGCGGAGGCCTATTGATGGTAATACCAGCAGCCATTAGCTTTTCACATAACGCATAAATATCGTCAACTTCAAAGGCTAAATGACCAAAGTTTCTGCCAACAGTATATTCTTCTTCCGATCCCCAATTGTGGGTAAGCTCTATTTCAGCCGCGCCTGGCTCAGTTGCTAAAAATATTAAGCTAAATTTACCTTCAGGTATATCAACACGGCGAGTTTCTACTAAACCTAAATGCTTAATATAAAAGTCGAGTGATTTTTCTAGGTCGTTAACACGAACCATCGAGTGTAAAAATTTCATCGTTGATTTATCCTTTTAACGTTTAATTGATAATGCTATTAATTGCTTATGAATATGTTTCGTAAACTTTTGCGTTAGCTATTAGTCTTCAGTTTTATCTTTAAAGTCGCATAAGTCTTCTAGAATACACGAGCCACATCGTGGTTTTCTTGCTACACAAGTATAGCGACCGTGCAGTATTAACCAGTGGTGCAAGTTAAAGAAAAATTCAGTTTTTCTTGGGGTATTTTTAACAATATTTTGTTCGGTTTCTTCAACCGTTTTACCTTTAGCATAACCAGTGCGGTTAGCTACGCGTTGAATATGGGTATCAACGGCAATAAAATATTTACCTTCGTTATCTTTTAGCCAACCAAATGCGGTATTTAACACGACATTAGCCGTTTTACGACCAACACCAGGCAGAGCTTCGAGCGCAGCTCTGTTTTCAGGCACTTCTCCGCCATGCAAATCTATTAACATTTGACAGGTTTTAATCGTGTTTACTGCTTTAGTATTAAATAAGCCAATGGTTTTAATATAAGATTTTAGGCCATCAAGACCTAGGTCAAGTATAGCTTGTGGAGTATTGGCGACAGGGTATAACTTATCCGTAGCCTTATTAACTCCAACGTCGGTTGATTGAGCCGATAACAGTACCGCAATTAAAAGCTCAAAAGGGCTGGAAAAATTTAGCTCGGTGGTCGGGTTTGGATTGTTATCCCTTAACCGAGTTAGCATTTCTATTCTTTTATCTTTATTCATCAGGCTTTTTGATTCTTTATACTTTAAGTTTCAAGTAAATATGTCGTGTTAACTTTCAAAGTTTACACGTACACGCTCAATGGCTTGTTCTAATTTTTTAGGTTTAGCTTGCGCTATTTTTTGATCAATAGCATTTTTACCTGCAATTAAAAAGCCCATAGTAATAAAAGCACCCGGAGGAAGTATGGCTAATAAAAACTGGCTATCAAGTTGGTAAACTTCTATTTTAAGTTGAGTCGCCCATTCACCAAGAAATAAGTTTGCACCATCAAATAATGTTCCTTGGCCTAATATTTCACGTATCGCACCAAGCACCAGAAGTACTGCCAAGAAGCCAAGGCCCATCATTAAACCATCGAAGCTTGCTTGTTTGATCGGGTTTTTAGAGGCGTAGGCTTCGGCACGACCAATAATGGCGCAGTTAGTCACAATAAGCGGTAAGAATATACCTAACGATTGATATAAATCGTAGGTATAGGCGTTCATGAGTAATTGCACACAGGTAACAAAAGTGGCAATAATCAGCACGAAAATTGGAATACGAATTTCTTTAGGTACCCATTGTCTTATGGCAGACACGGTAGCATTCGAACAAATAAGAACAAACAGCGTTGCTATGCCTAAGCCTAAGGCGTTAACAACCGTTGATGTGACAGCAAGTAAAGGGCAAAGACCAAGCAACTGCACAAGCCCTGGGTTATTTTTCCATAAACCTTGCCATGCGAGTTCTTTATATTCTGGATTTATTTTCATGGGTTAACTCCACAATTACTGGCGGTAGAAAAAATACGCTCTTGATTACTATCAAAATATTTGATTGTTTTTCTTACCGTTTTAACTACAGCTCTCGGGGTTATAGTTGCGCCAGTAAATTGGTCGAACATACCACCATCTTTTATAACAGCCCAGCGACTATCGTTGTCGTCGAGTAGTTTTTTTCCTGAAAAACTATCTATCCAATCACTTTTTCTGCGCTCTATTTTATCACCTAAGCCGGGTGTTTCCTTATGCATTAGGGTTCTAACGCCACTAACACTGCCGTCGGTATTAATAGCAATTAACAATTCGATATTGCCACTATAACCATCAGGGGCAACGGTTTTTATTGCTGCGGCAGTTGGAGCATTATTAAGCCTAGCGCGATAGATAACATCGATGAGTAAATCTGAATTGTTATCTTCAGGCGCGACAATACAGTCACGAAACATTTCATTGTCATGATTATCTTTTTGAATGACTTGATTTAACTGCCTGATAAGTTTTTGTTGCGCTTGTTGTTCAATACGATCAGCAGTAAGCAGTTGTACAATAGCGACTGCCGCTGTGCAAGTAATAGCAAATAAGGCTAATATTAGTGAGTTTTTAGTGATTGCTGGCGTTAATTCAGACATTACTTTTTAGCTCCTAAATCATGTCCGTAGGTACGCGGTCGAGTGTATTGGTCGATTAAAGGGGCTGCCATATTACATAACAATACAGCGAACGCTATCGCATCTGGGTAACCACCAAAATTTCTAATTAAATAAACTAATAAACCAGCAAGCGCACCAAAAACTAACCTACCTTTTACACTGGTTGCACCTGAAACAGGGTCGGTTAAAATGAAAAATGCGCCGAGCATTGTTGCACCGGTAAACCAGTTAAACATAGTAGATGTACTGCTGTCAGGGCTGATAATAAAAGCAATAAAACTACAAACAAATAAACTGATTAAGAAACTAAATGGTGTGGTCCAGTGAATTGCTTTTTTGAACAGTAAAAATAAACCACCCAGTAAAAAACCTGCGTTTATCCATTCCCACCCTAAACCAAAGTGCTTGCCAATAACGGGTGAGTTCATACTTTCAGCGACTGTTAATCCGAGGGTAAGGTTAGTTTTCACGGTATCCAAAGGTGTTGCCATGGTGTAGCCGTCGATATGGGTACGAATTTGTTCTACAGAGTAACCTTGAGGGGTATAACCAGAGAAAATAACCGCAAGTGTGTCATTAAATTGTATGTCCATAGCCAATAAAGACAATGGCGGTTGCCACTGGGTCATTTGTACAGGGAATGAAATTAACAACATGACATACGCTGCCATCGCAGGATTAAAAGGGTTATGGCCCAAACCACCGTAAAGCTGTTTAACGACTGCGATAGCAAATATGCTACCAATAATGGTTATCCACCAAGGTGCTAGAGCAGGTAAACTAATACCAAGTAGCACCGCGGTTAATATCGCGCTACCATCAAATAACTGTGTTGTGATTTTTTTATCACGAAGAGACAAAACAGTAAATTCGGCCACGATTGCAGTGGTTACAGCTAAAGCTATATGAATTAAATTCCCCCAACCAAAAAAGTACCATTGAGCCAATATACCCGGAATTGTGGCATATATAACGAGCCTCATCAGGGCCGAGGTTTCGCTTTGTTGATGATTATGTGGAGAACTTGCTATCCAAAATGCCATGGTGCTAATTTACTCTGAATGGGTTGATTTATTGGCTGAAGCAGCCAGCTTTTTTGCTTTCGCTTTAGCGACTGCAGCAGCAACGCGCGCTTTTTTGTTTTCAGCTTCAAGGTTTTTTGCTTCGGCCTCAACATTTTCTGAATGCTCTGGTTGTTGTTGCTTTTGCTTAGAAGTTTCGCTTGAAGATTTTTGCGCATTATTAGCCAGTTTTTTTGCTTTAGCTTTAGCAACTGCGGCGGCTATTTTA
>NZ_BAAJLU010000022.1:0-53414 GCF_057550865.1 Colwellia sp. NW0002-52-1
AAATCCAACAAAAAATAGCTATCAGTTTTGAGCTGTCAGCTGTCAGTTTAAGATATCAAAAAAATAGCTATCAGTTTTTAGTTATATGCTTCAAAACATCGATGATTGATAGGTTTTTACTGACAGCTGACAGCTTCAAACTAAAAGCTTATTACTAAAAGCTTAAAACTCATGCCTCACATTTGCCTCTTTCTGATATTTTACCAATCTGCGTAAGCATTAAATCAGCATAATCCAGTCACGATTGCATAACGAAATTACTCTTTTTATGTCACTTCTGAAGATATTCCAAGCATTGCTGCATTCATTAACTATATTTTCATAGCCATTAAAATATCTATTGGCCAAGCAGTTTTTTCTTAGCCATTGCCACACTTGCTCAATTGGGTTTACTACCAATTGATATAAACCATCGATCATTCTAAAGCGGTTTAATTATCCAGTATCTACGTTGCTTTCAATCCCAATTGCCTGCTATTGCTCGACAATTGCTCCTGCATTGTTCTACTTACGGGCATCCATACCCTAATCAATCAAGCGCCTTGCTACTGAAAATTGATCGATTCATTAAATCAATTGTTATTACTGATAGCTCAAAGTCAATTACTAAAAACTTAAAACATATAGCTTTTGCTGCTAACTATTTAGTTGCAAATCTTCAATGACTGGTAGGTTTTTACTGACAGCTGACAGCTTCAAACTTAAAGCTTATTACACAAACATATTATATTATCACTGATACAAGAATATATAAATTCATCTATAAAGGGCGCGATAGGTAAGCTAAAACCTCTATATTCTATTTTTGTATAAAAAAGCCATTTCTATTCTTTTTCTTTCCGCTAAAATAAGCTTATTCTATCCTTATAAATTAGTAATGGGCGTATATTCGAATGTTGCCGGAACAGAAAAAATTAAACCAAACAATGCTAGATACCAATCAATTGGCTTCTTTCAAGCAAAGCATCAATGATCTTTCTCCGCTACAGTTAGCGTGGGCTAGTGGCTATTTAGCTGCAAAAGCTGAAAACCCTGAAACTGGTGTTGCTCAAGTAGCTGTTTCGAGCGCCGTAGCACCTACGTTAACCATTTTATACGGTTCACAAACCGGCAATGCTAAAGGTGTTGCTAAAAATTTAGCGGCACAAGCTACAGCTGAAGGCTTAACTGTAGAATTAAAAAGTATGGGCGAAATAAAGCCTAAAGCTATTAAGAATATTACGCATTTGCTAATTGTTGCTAGTACAAATGGTGAAGGTGAAGCACCAGATGATGCTATTGCATTACATGAGTTTTTAGCATCTAAGAAAGCACCTAAATTGGATCACTTAAAATATAGTGTTCTTGCTTTAGGTGATACTAGCTATGAATTTTACTGTCAAACAGGAAAGGATTTCGATCTTAATCTTGAAAAGCTTGGTGCGAAAAGAATAGCACCGCGTATTGACTGTGATGTTGATTATGAAGCTGATGCAAAAACTTGGTCAGATGCTGTTATCAAACAAACTAAAGAGCTTTTGGGTAGTGATACTACTACCAATAATGTTGTTGCTTTATCTAATGATTCAACAGCTGAAGATATATATACCAAGCAAAACCCTTACTCTGCAGAGTTGTTAGTTAGCCAAAAAATTACAGGCAGAGACTCAGCCAAAGATGTTAGACATATCGAAATTGATCTAGGCGAGTCTGGTTTAACGTATCAAGCTGGTGATGCGTTAGGTGTTTGGTTTGATAACTCTACTAGTTTAGTTGATGAGCTTATTACTGAGCTTGGATTTGACGACAAAGAACTCATTATTGTAGCTGACCAAAGTATGAGTATTGCTGAGGCGTTAAAGACAACATTTGAGATAACACAAACTTCAATTCAGTTTATCGAATTTTGGGCAATTAAATCACAAGCGATTAGTTTACTTAACTTACTTGAAGATAAAGCAGCTTTACGTGAGTACGCAGCTAATCACCAAGTTGTAGATGTCGTTAAGTCTGCACCGTTAGCAAATGAGACTAAAGTAGGCGCGCAAGATTTCATTGAAGCGTTAAGAAAAATAACACCGAGATTATACTCAATTGCTTCATCACAAAGTGAAGTCGAAGAAGAAGTTCACTTAACTGTAGGCCTTGTTCAGTATCAAGCTGGAGATGCCAGCCGTCAAGGCGGTGCGTCTGGTTTCTTAGCTCACGGCATAGATGAAGGCGGTGAAGTTAAAGTGTTTGTTGAACACAATGATAACTTCCGTTTACCTACAAGTAGTGAAACACCCGTTATTATGATCGGCCCTGGTACCGGAGTCGCCCCTTTTAGAGCTTTTATGCAAGAGCGTGAAGCGACTGAAGCCAGTGGTGATAACTGGTTATTTTTCGGTGATCAAACATTCACTCAAGATTTTCTTTATCAAGTTGAGTGGCAAGGATATTTGAAGTCGGGATTACTGACTAAAATTGATTTAGCTTTTTCTCGTGATCAAGCTGAAAAAATTTATGTTCAAGATAGGTTGTTAGAAAATGCAGATGATATATTTGCTTGGCTTGAGCGTGGTGCACATATCTATGTATGTGGCGATATGAGCCGTATGGCTAAAGATGTTGAAGCAGCGTTGTTATCTATTATAGCGACCAAAGGCCAAATATCTGAAGAACAAGCAACTGAGTACTTAAAAGATTTACGTAACGCTAAGCGTTACCAGAAGGATGTATACTAATGACTGACTTAACCAATAAAGATCAGGCAAACGGCCCTTTAATTGTCGAAGGTAAACATGCTGATAATGAAAGATTAAAAGCAGAAAGTAACTATTTACGTGGCACAATTACTGAAGATTTAAAAGATAATGTTACCGGCGGTTTTACCGCAGATAACTTTCAACTAATCCGAACGCATGGCATGTATCAGCAAGATGATCGTGATATTCGTAACGAACGCGCTAAGCAAAAGCTTGAGCCATTACATAATGTAATGCTTCGTGCTCGTATGCCTGGCGGTATTATTACGCCAACACAATGGTTAGCGATTGATAAATTTGCAGATGAAAAAACCAGTTACGGTAGTATTCGTTTAACAACTCGCCAGACGTTTCAGTTTCATGGCGTATTAAAACCTAATATTAAATTAATGCACCAAACGTTAAACAAGTATGGTATTGACTCAATTGCAACTGCGGGTGACGTAAATCGTAATGTACTTTGTACGACTAACCCTGTTGAGTCTGAATTACATCAAGAGGCTTATGAGTGGGCTAAAAAAATTAGTGAGCACTTATTACCCAAAACACGTGCTTATGCTGAAATTTGGCTGGATGGTGAAAAAATTGAAGAAGGCAAAGACGGTAAAGAAGTCGAACCTATATTAGGTGCAAACTATTTGCCACGTAAATTTAAAACCACTGTAGTAATTCCACCGCAAAATGATGTTGATGTGCATGCAAACGATTTGAACTTCATTGCTATTGCTGAAGCAGGAAAGCTTATTGGTTTTAACGTATTAGTGGGTGGTGGCTTAGCCATGACTCATGGCGATAAATCTACTTATCCACGTAAAGCCGATGATTTCGGTTTTGTTGAGTTAGACAAAACGTTAGATGTAGCAGCCGCTGTAGTTACTACTCAACGTGATTGGGGGAACCGTGTTAATCGTAAAAATGCTAAAACCAAATATACATTAGACCGTGTTGGTGTTGATACTTTTAAAGCAGAAGTTGAAAAGCGTGCAGGTATTACATTCGCACAAAGTCGTCCTTATGAATTTACAGGCCGAGGTGATCGTATCGGCTGGACTGAAGGTTTTGAAGGGAAGCATCATTTAGCACTATTTATTGAAAATGGTCGATTACTTGATAAACCAAACTTACCGTTAAAAACAGGCATGGCAGAAATAGCGAAAATCCATAAAGGTGATTTCCGCATGACAGCAAATCAGAATTTAATAATTGCCGGTGTTGCTAGTGAAGACAAAGCTGAAATTGAACGTATAGCGCGAGCTCATGGCCTAATGGCTGACGATGTGTCTACACAACGTAAAAACTCAATGGCTTGTGTAGCATTTCCTACCTGTCCATTGGCAATGGCTGAAGCAGAACGTTATTTGCCAGGGCTAGTTAGCAATGTTGAAACGATATTAGCTAAACACAATGTGGCAGACGAGAGCATTATTTTGCGTGTTACAGGTTGTCCAAACGGTTGTGGTCGCGCAATGTTGGCCGAAATAGGCTTAGTTGGTAAAGGCCCAAGCAAATACAACATGCATTTAGGTGGTAATATCGCTGGTACGCGAATTCCTAAAATGTATAAAGAGAACCTCAATGAGGAAGATATTTTAGATGAAATCGACAGTTTAGTTGCTCGCTGGGTTGCAGAAAGAAACACAGCTGAAGCGTTTGGCGATTTTGTTATTAGAGCTGGTATTATTGAAGAAGTAATAGTCAGCAAGCGAGATTTTCATGACTAATATTATTCAAGCGAGTAAACCGCCCGTAATAAACAATAAATTCCCTGCATCGTTACCAGAGCCTTGGTTAAAACAGTGGAATGAATTGTTAGAAAAGCAGTCGGCTACTCAACGTGCAGAATGGGCGATGGAAAATTTACCATCGCAATTTGTACTATCGTCTAGTTTTGGTATTCAATCTGCGGTGATGCTTCATATGTTGACGCAAATTGATCCTAATATCCCTGTATTAATAACAGATACAGGGCATTTGTTTCCTGAAACTTACCAGTTTATTGAAAAAATGACTGAGCGTTTAAACTTAAACTTACAAGTGTATAGCGCGAAAGAAAGTGCGGCATGGCAACAAGCAAAATATGGTGAAGAGTGGTCGAAAGACGAGGCTTCTTTAAAGGCTTATAACCGTCGTAATAAAGTTGAGCCACTAGAGCGTGGTTTAAGCGAACTGCAAGCAGGTACATGGTTTTCAGGGGTACGCAGACAGCAATCAAGTCACCGTGAAGGTTTGTCAGTCGTTAGTATTTTACGTGGGCGATTTAAAGTACACCCAATTATTGATTGGACAAATAAAGATGTTCACCAATATTTGACTAAACATAATTTGCCATATCACCCATTATGGGATGAAGGCTATGTCTCTGTTGGCGATGTACATAGTACACGCCCACTATCGGCAGGTATGGACGAAAGTGATACGCGCTTTTCAGGTATGCAAAGAGAATGTGGTTTACATACTGATGGTGATGGTATTTAGCCTACACAATAAAAAAATGCGCTGGTCGCATTTTTTTTTGCTTAAAAATTGTTGAAGAGGATATTCCGTCAATAATATTCACATCATTTAGCCACTAATAGAAAAATTTTCCGAAAGTCCTGTTTTTAAATCCGACAGATAAGTTTCATTTATATTGTCGTTAATCAAATGTGCGAGCTCTGTACCAATTGGCGTGAATTTGTAAAAGGTCAAAATGCAATCGGTTTTTTTCGCAACAAAACTAACGGGTTTACCATTAAAGTTGAACTGAATTTTTTCACCTTTAGCTAGAGGGTGGCTTTCCGTTTCTTGTTCAAACATTAAATGGTTGTCGGCTAAGGTTAAAATATCTGCGTAACTGAGCCCAGCCTGATTAAGATCTACTTGTTGTTGTCGCTGTTTATTAAAAAAGTTAAATAACCTAGGAATTTGATAAGCACCACTGATGACACGAATATTTCTTTTACGTGTATCCGACATAGCTAAACTGCAAGCTTTTGCCAATAATTTAGCTTCTGTTATGCTCATGGTTCGAAACGTTTGTAATGTTTTAAGGGAAAAAGAGCCAGGCTTAGATACTTCGCCTGCTAAAATTTTCGCCCATAAGTCTTGCATACTTTTATTGCTAATTCCTTCGGCTAATGTAATAAAAGAACTAAACCAATCTTGGTCAGCTCTATCGGTAATATTTTCATCAGAACAGTATTGAATAGCGCGTAAAACTATAGCTTCCATATTTTGTTGTTTACGTAATTCATCAATTTTTTTACGCTTTAAAGCTCTATCTTCTATCGGAGCTTGTTTAATTTCAGGCAAAAATGCAGCATTAAGTGAGAATTTTTTAGCTAAGAGTAAAATTTGTTTTTGTGAAGAAGCATTTGCGGTTGAAGTAGAATTTTTATGCTGGGTAGCCTTACCTTCATGTTCGATAATCACAGACTTATTTTGCTCGCTAGTATGCTCAATTATTTTATTTTCATCTGCTGAATTAGACACTCAATGGCCCCTCGAAAACTAAAAATTTGTTATCGAACCAACATAACATCGCCGACAAATTAATCATAGTGTAAAAATTAATGATTCCTACTAGATTTAAGTTTTCAAAAAACCTTACAAACGCTAAAATATTATCTTTAATTTATAAGCGTTTAAGTTTTATTGTATATTAATTAATGTGTTTTTGAATGATTTAGTATCTATACTGCATGTAAATGATAATATTATTAAAACTAAAATGAATTATTGAATAATCTTAACCCTAATTTTATTATATACTTATTATACGGTGACAATTTATAATGAGACCGGTGTTCAAAAATTCAGCTAGTTGTTGTTTACTAGTGCATTGAGGATGATATGCAAGTTTCCGAAAATACCAACGACGATTTTTTGTTTATCGATGATAGCGATGAAGATGAAATATTTGATCCCGCTATAACAGATACCTGGAAAGTATTAATTGTAGATGATGATCCTGAAATCCATTCAGTAACTCAGCTTGCCTTATCAGATCTTGTCGTTTTAGGTCGCCACTTAGAATATATACACGCCTACTCAGGCCAAGACGCTTGTAAATTAATTGAACAACACAACGATATTGTCCTGGTTCTACTCGATGTTGTTATGGAAAGCGATGATGCTGGTCTTCTTGTTGTTAAGCATATACGTGAGCAATTAAAACGTGATGATATTCGTATTGTGTTACGCACCGGACAACCAGGTTACGCACCTGAAGAAAGTGTAATAAAAGACTACGATATAAATGACTACAAAACTAAAACAGAATTAACCCGCCGTAAATTGGTCACTACAATTTATGCTGCTATTCGTTCATATCAGCAAATTGAGTCGGTTACTAAAAATAGACAAGGTTTGGAAAAAATTATTGGCGCTGCTGGTACTTTACTTGGGCAACACACTGTTCATGGCTACGCTAGTGGTGTTTTAGCTGAATTTAACATGTTAGTTGATAGTAACAGCAGTGTTTTTTGCTCGCGAGGGCAAGGTATTATTAATGGTGCTGACGATTTAAGTTTGTATATTTTAGGGCAATCCGGCTTGTCTGAAGCTGCTATAAACACAAAGTTATCTACTTTAGAAGATAAAGATGTCAATAGCCAAATCACCCGTTGTTTTCAACAGAAAAAGCATTTTTTCGACTCGGAGTCTGCAACATTTTATTTTTCTAGTGGGGGCTTTAGAGCCGTAATTCACTTGGCGTTAAATAAAGCCTTAACAACAATAGAAGTTCAACTTATTGAAGTGTTTTTAACTAATATAGCTACAGGTTATGAAAATGTTCATCTTTTTCAAAAACTGCGTAACGCGGCTTATAAAGATTGGTTAACAGACTTACCTAATCGTTTAGACTTTGTAAATTTGCTTGATGATTTTTGTCAAAGTGATAACGATGAACTGGTAACTGCACTCATAGATATTAATCACTTTAGCGATATTAATGACGGTTTAGGGCAAGATATTGGTAACCAGTTATTAATGGCGGTATCAGCTCGTATTCGTACTTTGAGCGAAAAAAATCATTTGGCCAGAATTGGAGCCGATGTTTTTGGTATTATTGGCCCTAAAGAGTGGGTGAACCCAGAAACGTTGACCGCTTTGTTTAGCCAACCTTTTTCAGTTGGTGAGCAAAACTTGTTGATTAATGCTTGTTTTGGATTTTGTGCAAAAAATTCAGCAGGTTCTCGTGGTGTTAAAGTGCTTAATCAAATAAATATTGCACTTAATTTAGCCAAAAAATCATTACATGAACCCTATGTTTATTATCACCAAGAGATGGAAGATAAAACACTTTGGCGCTTAGGGATGATCAGGCAATTACGTACTGACTTTGCTGATAACCGTTTAGAGCTTTATTATCAGCCACAATTAAGTTTGGCTTCTGGAAAAGTTATTGGGGCAGAAGCACTATTACGCTGGAAAACAGCAGAAGGTAAGTTTATTTCCCCTGCTGTATTTATTCCATTAGCTGAATATTCAGGCTTAATCATTGAAATTGGTAATTGGGTTGTTGAGCAAGCGTGCCAACAACTTAAAAAACTAGCAGCCAGCAAATTTAATGATGTCAGCATCTCGGTTAATGTTTCTATCCCGCAATTTAAGCGTGATAATTTTGTTGATACAGTAATAGAAATAGCAAAATTTAATCAAGTAGATACCAGTAAATTAGAGTTAGAAATTACTGAGAATGTCCTGATGGATGAACCTCAAGTTATTATAGATGCTTTAATTAAATTAAAGGCGCAGGGCATTAGCATTGCGCTTGATGACTTTGGAACAGGTTTTTCTTCTCTGAGCTACTTACAAAAACTCCCACTAGATCGTTTGAAGGTCGATAGAGCTTTCGTTAGTGATATTGTGATGCCAGGAGGATCAATAATTGCCGATACAATTATTAACCTTGGTAAGCAAATGAGTTTAAACGTCGTCGCTGAAGGCATAGAAACGTTAGAGCAAGAAGTAGAGCTTAGAAAGCTAGGTTGTGATGAAGTTCAAGGCTTTCATTATGCGAAACCTATGCCTGCAGATGAGTTCTTCAGCTTTTTAGAGAAAGTTAACCGAGAGTAGGTTTAATTGTTCGCGTTATATTGATCTTAAACTTTATTTTTAAGCACTTGTTAACCAAGTGCTTTTTCTTTTCTACGAAACTCTACATTTAGCTTTGGTACTAAAGGCATAAAAAAGGTGAGTAATAAAGAGCAACAAGCAAAGCCTGCTCCAATATAAAATACCCATGATGGATTAACTAACCAAACCATGCCTAATAGCGCAGGAATAACAACTGCCGCAATATGGTTAATGGTAAAGCTAACTCCTGCACTTGAAGCTATATCTTCAGGTAAGGCTATTTTTTGAAAGTAAGTTTTTATGGCAATGGCGAGTGCGAAAAATAAGTGGTCAACTACATATAAAATGGCGGCAAGGTTAGCGTTATCAACCACACCATAAAGCACAAATAGAATCGTTAACCCAATATATTCAAATCTGAGTACATAGCGTTCGCTAACTCGACCAATAAACTTGCCAATTTTTGCGGCAAACAACCAATTAAAGGCATAATTAATCATAAACAATGCACTAACATCTGCTACGCTATAATTAAATTTTTCTACCATTAGAAACCCCGCAAATACGACAAAAACTTGTCTGCGAGCGCCACTAAAAAAAGTTAACGCATAATAAAGTAGGTATCGTTTTCGCAAAATTAAACGACGTGATTGCTCAACAGGAGCCACAAAAGATGGAAATGATATAGCCAACGCGATAGTAAAAACTAAAGCAATACCTCCAAACAATAAATAAGTTGCTTTATAACCCCATGCAAACTGCTCCATTAATATCCATATGCTGCCAAAAGCAAGCAAGGAAGCGATAGATTTTACAGATAAAGCTCTACCTAAAAAGTGTGCGGTATTCTCTTTTTTGATCCACTGTAACGTAAGCGATTGATTAACGGTTTCAAAATAGTGAAAGCCAACTGACATAATAACTGTAGTAAGGTATAAGCCGACAACCGATGGGAAAAAGCCTGTAGCTGCAACGCCTAGGCTCGTTAGGCCGAGTGAAAGCAAGGCTAATCTTTGCTCTTTAATTAGTAATAAAACATAAATAGCGGTAAAGGCAAGAAATCCAGGTATTTCCCTTAAACTTTGCAGTATGCCTATTTCTATACCGGTAAAACTCGCTCGCTCAATAACAAAATTATTTAACATCGCCATCCAAACAGAAAAAACGAGAGGCATAATAAAGGCCATCGCTAATAGTAAATTCTCTGGCGAGCGTAACTTTGTACTTGTTGGCATGTTAATTTCAGTTTTATAGTGTTGATGGGCAGGTTATTGTAAGTTAATTGCGCAGGAAATACATAATGAAAGCTGCATATAAAGGCATGTTAATACTGTTTTAAAATCAACATAAAACCAATTGGAATAAAGCTACTATTGAGGCATTAATGAACATTAACAAAATAGCAGAGCTCAACTATGAATGGGTTGAACGTATGGGGTGGCATAATAAAACTACCTTAGAGGCACTGGCTTTGGTGGCTTCTGAAGTAGGAGAAGCAATTAATGAATGTCGTGGTGAAGAACCAACTCACGACTTTGCTGAAGAGCTTGCCGATATTGTCTTGCGTGTGTTGGATATTGCACATTGGCACGGCATAAATATAGAGCAAGAATTATTGAATAAAATGAAAAAAAATGAGCAAAGAGGGACCCGCGGACGTATTAAGTAGTTACTCGCGTTAAAGTACCCGTAACCGATTTTATGCAACTGCTTAGGTTATATCTAATTGAAAGTAAAAACGTGCAAGGAGTCTGTTGCGGGCTCACACGTTTTCGACTTATGATTGAATACGAAGACCTAATTTCGGGTTATATTTTAAAGTGGGACTTACGTAGATATTGTTACAAGGGCATTTAAGCTGACACAGCAATTAAAACGTTCTACCATAAATCGAGTAAAGGTGTGTTAGCACACCAATTACTCGACTTTGTCATACTAAACTCAAGAGCGAAGCTTAGTTTAGTGGACTTAAGGTAAGGTAATAGTAACGGTTGTTCCTTTGCCTTCTTGACTATCGATTTTAATATCACCAGCTAATTTTTTCTTAACTAAGTCATATGTCGTACTCATACCAACGCCTACGTAGCCGCGGCTGCTTTGAGTTGTAAAAAATGGGGTAAACACTTGCCCTAATGTGGCTTTACTCATTCCTCTACCATCATCAGAGTAAATTATTTTAGCGCCGCCTTTAGGTCCTTTTTCAACTTTTAGTGCTATTTTGCCGTTGCCATTGTTATCAAAGCCATGTTTCAAAGAGTTATTGACTATATTCAATAATATCAATGCAATATAACTTGGTACTGATTTGATGTTTAGTTCTTTCTCACCAGAATAAGTATAAAGAATGTCACTTTGGCTAAATTCAAATTCATAAAGCATCATCATTTTTTGGATGTAAGCGATAACATCAAAGTTTTGAGGGCTAGTGTCGTCTTGGTCTGCGGCAATTAAATTAAAGTTCGTCAATAGGGCCGCAATGGGTTTAAGTGTTGCTGAATTTTTAGTATCGCCAGCAGTCTCAAGTTTAGCTTGTAAATCATCTAAAGATAAACCAACAGCGTAGGTAATATCAGTAGCGATATATCCTATGGCAGCAAAATTTTCTGATTTGATTAATTGTTCTTCTCTTGCAGTTAATAACTGACTGTCTTCATTATTTGAAGGTACGGCAGTTTGCAACGCTGAATCTTTAGCTTTTTTCCATATTATATATGCAGCGACTAAAGCAATAATGGAAATAACAAGGAAAACATAAAATAGCATTTGAAAGCTTGTTTGGCCTTCACTTTCCTTAACGGCTTTAGTTAAGGTTATAACGCTATTACTTTGTATTTGATTTTGCTTTTTAAGCTCTTCATTTTGTTTTTCAAGTGCTTCATTCTTTACTTGAAGTTCATCATTTAGTTCAGTGGATAGTTCAATGGGGGGCGTATCGGTTTCTTCATTATTACCATCAACGTTAATCGCTGAAACTTGCTGATTTTGTTCTAATAGTTCTTTTTGCTCATTAAATTGAGTTTCTAAGCGCTTTAATTTTTCATCTATAGACTTAATTTTTTCACTTTTTTTAGCGTTGTCTTGTTGGACTGTTTCTAAGCGTTCTTCCTTCTGCTGTAAAGCAACGTAATATTTTTGGGAGCTTTCTTTACTTAAAGTTAAAGTTTTATTAAGTTCGCTTAATGCCGATTCTTGGCGCTCTATTTTGCTTTTAAGTGATGATAATTCTTTTGCTCTTTGACTCTTTAGCGCAAAAGTAGGGCTTACTGAAAGTATGTCATCATTCTCTTGGTTATCTACCAAATAAGACAAGTCAGGCATTGTTAATTTTGCATCAAAAATATTGGCCTCAACAACTTTAAAATCAATTTTAGAGTCTTCTTGGTCAAGTGAAATATCAACCATAGCCAAAGGAAGGTTATTAGAATCTTCGGTGATTAGTAAAACGGATGAATCACCAATAAGTCTCTCTATTAAGTTTAATGATCTTTTTTGATTCGGTGATGATATATATAAAATATGGACGTTTTTGGCATCACTAAGCGTGTTTACCACACGTACGGAAATGTCTTTACCCTTAACACCTTTATTTTCAAAAAAATTAGTGAAATATTCATATTTTTCTTCATCTTTGTAGACGCCGATAACAAAATTTCGTTGTTCAGCTTCAGCAGGCCAACTAACGTATCTTGCTAATTTACTAATTAAAATAGCTTTTTCATTATCTATCGTTTCTGCTTGTGCCAGAGTTTGCCCCCCTACAGCTAAGCCCATGCTAAAAATAAGTAACATAAAACTTGATTTTAATCTTAGAAACACCGCTTTCATAACATCCCTTACTAAATATTATTATTATGGCTATATAGTACGTTGAATTTATCTTAAATCAATAAGCTTATTAATAAGTTAACTACCGAGAGGATTAATTCAATTCAGAAGATACCTTGGACTCATTAAAAACAGTACATACGAACAAGTCTAGGGGGATAGAAATTTATTAAGGTAATCATCATTTTCATTATTTTAAGCTGAAATCAATATTAATACACTTAATTAAAACGCTTGTTTAAAAAAGTTTGCTTTCGAGCATCTTTCAAGGCAAACTCAGGGCACTTTATTTCTTTTACACCTTAATTAAATTTAAGGTGTAAGCTTAATATTCACACGCTCGGTAGTAGTCTATGATTACGTATTACCATTGATAGACCCACAAAAGTCAGGAGAGTAGGCATGTTATTTCAAGGCAAAAGCCTTTCTGCCAAATTGTTAGATGATGGCATTGTCGAATTTAAATTCGATGCACAAGGCTCAGTTAACAAGTTTGATCAGGCAACGTTTAAAGAATATATCGCTGTAGTTGATGCGATTAATAATTGCAGTGAAGCAAAAGGGGTACTTGTTACTTCTGGTAAGTCTTCTTTCATCGTTGGTGCTGATATCACCGAGTTTTTAGAGATATTTAAAAAGCCAGAAGCTGAATTAATGCCTTGGATAAAACAAGGCTCTGACGTTTTTGACTCATTTGAAGATATAAATTTACCTACTATTGTCGCTATTAATGGTTTTGCGTTAGGTGGTGGTTGTGAAATGAGCTTAGCTTGTGACTACCGTATTGCTGATACAACGTGTTCAATCGGTTTGCCAGAAGTTAAATTGGGTTTAATACCTGGTTTTGGTGGTACCGTGCGTTTACCACGTGTTATTGGTGCTGATAATGCTGTTGAGTGGATGTCGACAGGTAAAGCTTTTAAAGCTGAGCAAGCAATGGCTGTAGGCTTAATTGACGCAGTAGTAGCGCCAGAGCATTTACGTGAAGCTGCACTAAAAATGTTAAATCAAGCGATTGCAGGCAAATTAGATTGGCGTGCTAAACGTCAGCCTAAGCTAGAAGCATTAAAGCTTTCTCCAGTAGAAACTATTATGACCTTTAATACCTGTAAAGGTATGATCGCCGCTAAAGCGGGTAAACATTACCCAGCGCCTATGGTCATGGTTAAAACTATTGAAGCAGCAGCTGGTTTAGACCGTGCTGGCGCAATGGCATTAGAAAATGCAGGCTTTGCAAAGTTAGCAAAAACTGACACGGCTACGGCACAAATTGGCCTATTCATGGCTGATCAGGTTGTTAAAGGTAAAGCTAAAAAAGCTGGTAAGCAAGCAACTAAAGCCGTGAATAAAGCTGCAGTATTGGGTGCAGGCATTATGGGTGGTGGTATTGCTTACCAGTCAGCCTATAAAGGCACGCCAATTATTATGAAAGATATTAATGATCAAGCGCTTGATTTGGGCTTATCAACAGCTGCAGGTATTTTAACTAAGCAGGTTGAACGCGGCCGCATGAATGCTAAAAAAATGGCTGGCGTGTTAAATAACATTACACCATCATTAAGCTACGACAGCGTGAAAGATGTTGATATTGTTGTTGAAGCTGTAGTAGAAAATCCAAAAGTTAAAGCCATGGTTTTAGCTGAAGTTGAAAGCTACGTTAGCGAAGACGCTATTGTTACCTCAAACACTTCAACTATTTCAATTGACTTACTAGCAGAAAGCTTAAAACGTAAAGACAAATTCTGTGGCATGCATTTCTTCAACCCGGTAAATAAAATGCCACTAGTTGAAGTTATACGTGGTAAAGAAACTTCTGATGAAACCATTGCTGCTGTTGTTGCTTACGCTGCGAAAATGGGTAAATCACCTATCGTAGTAAACGACTGTCCTGGTTTTTATATCAACCGTGTTTTATTCCCATACTTTGCCGGCTTTAGCCAATTAGTACTTGAAGGTGCTGATTTTGTTGCTGTTGATAAAGTTATGGAAAAACAATTTGGTTGGCCTATGGGCCCAGCCTATTTACTAGATGTTGTTGGTATTGATACGGCTGATCATTGTACGGGTGTTATGTCAGCTGGTTTCCCAACCCGTATGACTAAAATTGATAATGACCCCGTAAGTGCTTTATATAACGAAAAACGTTTAGGTCAGAAAAACGGTAAAGGTTTCTACGATTACGGTAAAGATAAGCGTGGTCGTCCAACGAAAGTTGCAGCTCAAGCAGCTTATGACCTGTTTACTAGCGTAGAGAAAAAAGACTTTACTCAAGACGAAACAATCGCTCGCTTGATGATCCCTATGGTTAATGAAGTGGTGCGTTGTCTAGAAGAAGGTGTAGTTGATACTGCAGCTGAAGCTGACATGGGCTTGATATACGGTTTAGGTTTCCCTCCATTTAGAGGTGGTCCAATTCGTTATTTAGAAACACTAGGTTTAGATAACTTTATTGCAATGGCAGATAAGTACGCACACTTAGGCGAAATATACCAAGTTACTGATGGTATGCGCGCAATGGCTAAAACAGGCCAATCATATTTCACTACAGACGTAAAAACAGCTTAGGCGAAGGAGAAAATCATGAAAGAAGTCGTTATTGTCGATTGCATCCGTACCCCAATGGGGCGCTCAAAAGCCGGTGTATTTCGTAATGTTCGTGCTGAAACTTTATCAGCACATTTAATGCAACAATTATTAGTTAGAAACCCTAACCTTGATCCAGCATTAATCGAAGATATTATTTGGGGTAACGTTAAGCAAACTAAAGAGCAAGGCTTCAACATTGCTCGTAATGCTCAATTGTTAACCGATATTCCAAAGTCTACTGGTGCTGTTACGGTAAACCGCTTGTGTGGTTCATCAATGCAAGCATTGCATGATGCCACAACCAACATTATGGCCGGTCAAGGTGATGTGTTTATGGTTGGTGGTGTTGAACACATGGGTCATGTACCTATGATGTACGATGTAGATTTCGATCCAGCGTTGAGTAAACATATCTCACGTGCTGCTGGTAACATGGGCTTAACCGCTGAGTTATTAGGTATGCAACATGGTATTACTCGAGCTGAACAAGACGCTTTTGGCGCACGTTCTCATCAACGTGCTCATAAAGCTACGCTTGAAGGCCGCTGGGCTAACGAAATTGTACCTACTTTAGGTCATGATGCGATGGGTGCGTTAACGCTTATTGAGCATGATGAAGTAATTCGCCCTGAAACTACGATTGAAAGTTTAGCGGGCTTACGTCCGGTATTCGATCCGGTAAATGGTACGGTAACCGCAGGTACTTCTTCTGCACTTTCAGACGGCGCTTCTGCAATGTTAGTTATGTCAGCTGAGCGTGCTAAAGCGATGGGCTTAACACCACGCGTTAAAATTCGTGGTATGGCTATCGCAGGTTGTGATCCATCTACAATGGGCTTTGGTCCAGTGCCAGCAACGAAAAAAGCACTACAACGTGCCGGTTTAACTTTAGCTGATATTGAATTAGCTGAGTTTAACGAAGCATTTGCTGCCCAAGCATTATCATGTGTACGTTCATTAGGTTTAGAAGACAAAATGGATGACATGATTAACCTTAACGGTGGCGCTATTGCACTAGGACATCCACTAGGTTGTTCAGGTACGCGTATCTCAGGTACCTTAATAAACTTAATGGAAGCGCAAGACGCTAACATTGGTTTAGCGACTATGTGTATTGGTTTAGGCCAAGGTATCGCAACCGTATTTGAAAGAGTGTAATTTAACTTATCACTTTTGATGAAAAAATTTAGCTAACTTTTACTCGTTGAATTATTTAAAGCCCAACCTTTGTTGGGCTTTTTTGTATATCTCGTGATTTTGTCTTGAAATGTCCATATACAGTGTTGCATGAGGCGTTAAGAGGCAAAAAAGCCAACTACTGGAGAATAGTTGGCCTTTTAATTTAAATAACGCTATCAAGTTATTTATTTGGTTAAGTATGTCGCTTAGTTGAAACACGTCCTAATTCATAACAACTAAGCTCCACACTTTTATCAACATTAGTCTAAGTAGTAGTGCGCCCACGTTGACCAAGAAGACAAGTAAATGATAATGATTATCATTTACTGTGTCAATAAGTTATTTAAAAATAATGACATTATTTTTAAATAACTTGCCTATCATGGTTGTTGCTTTAACTAATACCAATTGATTTAATGAATCGATCAATTTTAAACGAGGATAAATTTTCAGTAGCAAGGCACTTGATTGATTAGGGTATGGATGCCCGTAAGTAGAACAATGCAGGAGCAATTGTCGAGCAATAGCAGGCTATTGGGATTGAAAGCAACGTAGATACTGGATATTTAAATCGCTTTATAATGATCGATTGTTTATATCAATTGGTATAAGCCAAAAGTACAAGGTCGGTAAAGCACAACTCATTATATTGCGACTTAGGCGTAGTTTCATCATTAGAGGCAGCTCCACAATACCAAATAGAGAGTTGGTTACGTTTTATAAGCTTTAAAAATATAGAGTAGTGCTTCATTTCACAATTTTGTTATCATCTTTAGGTGTTTTGCATGCTGTATAACACAACATCTAAATCGCCAAGTTGTGAGTCAGAATGTGTATATGATTTTATGTATTGCATCCCCATTTTTTTCATTACTGCAATTGAAGCTAGATTATCTTTTACGGCAATAGCGCTAAAGCATTCATTTTCTGGTTGCTTGGCAAGTGCTTGTTGAATATGAATTGCAGCCTCAGAAGCATAGCCTTTTCCCCAAGCCGATTGCATAAATCGCCATCCTAGTTCTATATCATGCCAAACAGGTTGGTCTGAGAAAAAATCCATTGGGCGCACTAAAGTCCAGCCAATATCTTGCTGCGTTTCTATGACCTTTACTTTCCATAAGCCCCAGCCTTTATCAATATTTTTATAGGCGTTAATTCTTGGAATAAACAATGCGTTGATATCTTCTTCGCGAGTCATTTGTCCGCCATTAATATAACGCATAACTTCTGGGTCTTGGTCTAACTGAAAAAGAAACTTGCTATCACTTTCATCAATCAGTTCATAAGTAAGCCGGGCTGAATTTTCAATTTTCATATTTGCATTGTTTTATATAAGATTTTTAATGACTTAATCATAGTATTTACGTGTTAAAATAACATCAACTTTCTATTGTAAGCAAGCCGATGTGGTGGACATAAACTATCGCCTGTCATATTATTGCTAACAAAATATTAACAATGTTATTTTCCTTGGTAAATTATGAATTCTAAAAAATTAGTTTTAAGCTCTGCAGTGCTGATCGCCATGTTTGGTCTGATAGGGTGTAGTCAAAATACAGTGAGCCCTGCAGTTGCTGCTAAAGTGTCTAGTGCCGTCGAAAGTACGAGTTTAACGTATCCAATAACAGAGAAGAAGCCGGTTGTTGACGAGTACTTTGGGACTAAAGTAACCGACAATTATCGTTGGTTAGAAGATGATATGAGTGCAGAAACTGCTGCTTGGGTTAAGGCGCAAAATAAAGCTACTCATAACTATTTAGCACAAATTCCTTACCGCGATAAAATTAAATCCCGTCTTGCAACATTGTTGGATTATGAAAAAGTAGGCATGCCTTTTATTGAAGGTGACTATAACTATTTTTATAAAAATGACGGCTTACAAAACCAATATGTTTTATATCGCCAAAAAGGCGATGCCCCTGCAGAGGTTTTCTTAAACCCTAATGAGTTTAGCGAAGACGGTACGGTGTCGTTATCGCAAATTGAGTTTAGTGAAGACGGTTCACTCGCCGTGTACTTGATCTCAGAAGGTGGTAGTGACTGGCGCAAAGCGCGAGTAATCGATACTAAAACCAAGGAAGTAATAGAAACTGAATTAGTCGATATTAAGTTTAGTGGTTTGTCTTGGGTCGGTAACGAAGGCTTTTATTATTCAAGCTACGACAAACCTAAAGGTAGTGAGCTGTCAGCTAAAACCGACCAACACAAACTTTATTACCATAAGCTAGGCACTCAACAATTAGAAGATGCATTAGTTTTTGGTGGCACTGATGCTGAAAAACACCGTTATGTTGGCGGTGAAGTGACTAAAGATGGTAAATATTTATTGGTCTCTGCCGCGGTTTCAACGTCGGGTAATAAGTTATTTATTAAAGACTTAACAAAAGCAGATTCGCCATTGGTGACGGTTGTCGGTAATACCAATTCAGACACTAGTTTAGTGAGCAGTAAAGGTAATGACTTACTGTTTATTACTAACATGAACGCGCCTAATAAACGTGTAGTGAAGGTAAATGCTCAGCAACCTACAGCTGAAAACTGGCTAGATGTTATTCCTGAAACTGAAAATGTGTTGTCAGTTTCTACCGGCGGCGGCTACATATTTGCTCAATATATGAAAGATGCCACATCGTTTATTCAGCAGTACGAACTTAACGGCAAAAAAGTTCGTGATATTGCTTTACCAGAAGTAGGAACAGCTGGTGGTTTTAGCGGTAAAAAATCTCAAACTAAACTTTATTATGCATTTAGTAACCAAAAAACGCCTTCAACTACTTTTAGCTTAGATCTTAAATCTGGCGAATCTAGCGTGCACATGAAGTCGAAAGTTAAATTTGATAGCGATAACTTCGAATCAAAGCAAGTTTTCTATACGTCTAAAGACGGCACTAAAGTACCGATGATTATTACCCACAAGAAGGGCTTAGTGCTTGATGGTACTAACCCAACCATTCTTTATGGTTACGGCGGTTTTAATATTAGCTTACAGCCACAATTTAGCTCAACACGTGCGGCGTGGTTAGAGCTAGGCGGTGTTTATGCTGTTGCTAACTTACGTGGTGGTGGTGAATACGGTAAAAAATGGCATGACGCAGGCACACAGCTGAAAAAACAAAATGTTTTTGATGACTTTATTGCCGCTGCAGAATACTTAATTGCCGAAAAAGTAACGTCTTCAGACAAGCTTGCGATAATGGGCGGCTCAAATGGCGGATTATTAGTGGGCGCAGTAATGACGCAACGCCCTGAGCTATTTAAAGTGGCGCTTCCGGCGGTGGGTGTACTTGATATGTTGCGCTACCACACCTTTACCTCGGGTGCTGGTTGGGCTTACGACTATGGTAAGTCAGACGATAATGCCGAAATGTTTAACTACTTACTAGGCTACTCGCCAGTACATAATGTTAAAGCAGGTACGCACTATCCAGCGACTATGGTAACAACGGGTGATCATGATGATCGCGTAGTGCCGGCGCATTCATTTAAATTTGCTGCTGAATTACAAGCGAAACAAGCTGGCGTTAATCCGACATTAATTCGTATTGAAACCGATGCCGGACATGGAGCAGGTACACCAATCAGTAAAACCATTGATCAATATGCCGATATTTACGGTTTCACTTTATTTAATATGGGCGTGAAAGATATTTAGTTTTTGGTGCCTATACCCTTTATACCAAGCCCAGCAATGCTGGGCTTTTTTACGCTTGTTAATGCTAAAAACATACAATAACAAGACTACAAGCGATTACGTAATAAACTTCTCAGAGTTTTAAAAATGGCTAAGTCACTATGTCTTTGATGCTGTAATACGTCAACATTCGCCTGCCAACCCATTTCTTCAAACTCTAAAGGCAATTTTACTATCTCTGCTGATTTTATTGAGTCGGCGGCGACATGATTTGGCAACAAACACCAACCATGCCCTTGTATAACTAACTCTAGCAGTAAAAAATAATTGTCTGCAAACCAAACATCAGGACTAATTTTTAATTGGAAACTACTGGTTTGGGTATTACGAGAGCGAATAAGTAACTGACGGTGCAGCCTTAATTCATCAATATTTTTGCATTTTAACTGCGTTAATGGGTGGTTTTTCGCAACATACAAATCAAACGTTACCGTACCAATACATTCAAAGTCTAAATAGGTTGGCATGCCAAGCTCGCTAAAAATAATTCCTGTTAGCGGCTGCTCAGTTTTTAGCATGTCAATAATATCGAAGCTTGAGGCACTTAAAAATTCTAAAGTTACATTCGGGTATTGGCTTTGAAGTTGGTCAATGGCGGCTGTGATACTGTTAAACGGTATACCTTCATCAAGTGCAATAGTAATTTCGCTAGGCGTATTGTCGTTTAATGCAAGCGCAGAATTTTGCAGGCGTTGATGCTGATTTAGTAATGCCTGAGCATGCGATAATAATTTTTGCCCCGCGTGCGTTAATAATGGGTAGCGGCCTGAGCGATCGAACAAGGCGGTATTGCAGTCTATTTCGAGATTTATAATATGTTGACTAATAACCGATTGCGCTTTATTTAATTGCCGTGCGGCAGCTGAAAATGACCCCGTTTCTACCGTTGTTACAAAAGCTTGGAGTTGATCAATATTAAACATATCGTTTTTTCCGATACTACCTGACTGTAATGTATCTTTATTTTGAATGAAAATACCCTTGTCGTCACGAATTAAAGAGTTAAATTATGAAAACAATTGAGCGGATATTTCAGGCTGTATTTTTTGAAGTTTGCATGTTGGCATTTATGGTACCTTTGTCAGCCATAATTACCGGCTTTAGCGCCGGTAAAATGATCACGGTGAGCATTGCGTTATCTATTTTTGCTATGTTGTGGAATTATATTTACAACATAATTTTTGATAAGTTAATGGGGGGAAACCGCATTGACAGAAGCGTAGTTGTAAGAGGTATACATGCCAGCGGTTTTGAGCTCGGTATGGTGATCATTACTTTGCCGGTTTTAGCTTGGTATTTAAAAATATCTTGGTTAGCAGCGATTACTTTAGAGGCCGGATTTTTAATCTTTATATTACTTTATACGTTTGTTTTTAATTGGTTATACGACAGGTATCAGCCCTATAAAAGGTGGTTCAGCAAAGAGGCAATGGGATAATTAAAAACATAACTAAAAGCACAAATTAAAACAAAAATATATTTTTTGAGAGCAACTTAGTTTATTTTTAGCTTACATAAAGGAGTGATTAAAAATGCTTTATTGTATTGTTCATTCAGGAAAGTTCTACCTGTAATTAATCTTAGTTAGAAATAATAAGCGAAACGTTATCAGAGTTCTGTGTAATTAAAAAAGCCTGACGATTGTCAGGCTTGATAATTGTATAACTGCTTAGGATATTATTGCTGTTTACTTAGCAAAAGTGTTTTGCAGTGGTGGCACAACTTGCTTTTTACGACTCATTACACCCGGTAACCAAGCTTTGTTATCAACTAGGCTAATCTCATAAGCTTTTTCAATAATGCTAGTATCGTCACTCACAACGAGTAACTCAGAGCCTTCTTGCATAATGTCAGTAAGTAATAACATCACTGTATGACGATTACCTTCTTCTTTAACCGCTTGTAAGTCAGCATGTAAATCAGCTTTCATCTCATCAAACAAGGCTAGATCAATAACTTCTAGTTGGCCAATACCGACAATGTTATCGCTCATATTAAAATCTTTAAAGTCACGCAATACTAACTCACGTACTGGTGTTCCTTGAACTGAAGACTTAACCGTGAACATTTCCATACCCATGGCTTTGTAATCTTGAATACCGGCAATTTCAGCCAAAGCTTCAACACACTTAATGTCAGCCGTAGTACAAGTTGGCGATTTAAAAATTACCGTGTCAGATAAAATTGCACACATCATAGCGCCAGCGATATTTTTAGGAATTTCAACACCGTGAAAGTCATACATCATTTTAATAATGGTATTAGTACAACCAACAGGGCGAACCCAAATTTCTAATGGTGTAGAAGTCGTAATATCACCCAATTTGTGGTGATCAATAATGCCTAAAACAGTTGAATCGTCAATGTCATCAGGGCCTTGAATGCGGTCTGAGTGATCAACAACGTAAATACCGTCGGTGTCAGCATAGCTCAATTTAAGTTCAGGCTGATCTAGGCCAAACTTTTCTAAAATGAATGCAGTTTCAGGCGAAAGTTCACCTAAACGTGCTGGTCTCACATCTTCACCAATAGTGGTTTTTAAATATGAAAGCGCAATGGCTGAACAAATTGAATCTGAATCAGGTACTTTGTGACCTACGGCATAAGCTGGCATAAATTGCTATCTCCAAGCTCTGCTAAGTTAATAACGGAGCGAATAAATGAGTTCTGTCTAGAATATGGCGCGTATTCTAGCAAAAATTATCAGTGATAGCCTAGTGACTATTTGCACTCTTTTCATACAGTTTTATATGCTTTGCGTTACCTTTTAACTTAGTGACGACGTTTAAAGGTTAAGATTAGCTAAAAATTTTAACTACCAGGCTTAGTGTTTAAGGTTTGTAACCAGGCATGGTAGTTTTTTACTCGTTAAGTTTAGTCGTTAGGCTTAATAGTTAAGCTTGGTAGTTTTACCCCAAAACACTTTATAAGAAAATATTGTGTAGCCAACGATCATAGGCAATACCACCGCAGCGCCAACGAAGATAAACCATAACGACTCTCTTGAGCTTGCTGCTTCAAATATTGTTAGATGAAAAGGCACTATATAAGGGTAAAAACTATAACCCAAACCACAGAAGCACAGAACAAATAACAAAATAGCGGCTAAAAATGGTAACCAACAACCTAGATCATTCTCCATTGGCACTTTACCTAGGTATCGATGTACGGTAATAAAGGTAAAGCCAAGTAAAAATGTTAATGGCACAATTAATATGGCTTGAATACCACCTAACCATTTGTCCATAATTTGTTGATCAATTAATAAATTGGTTATACACACTGCAAAAATTCCAAAGGCCATTAGTACGTTAGTATATTTTGCCCACTTTGCGGCTTTACGTTGTAACTCACCTTCAGTTTTCATTACCAACCATGCTGCGCCAATAAAACAATAACCTGCGGTAACACAAATAGCTGATAAGGCAGAAAAACCGAATGATAACCAGGTATCTTCAAATGATGTGATATAACGCCCTAGCATATAACCTTGAGACAATGTGGCTAGTAAAGAGCCAAATTTAAACGCTAGGTCCCACTTTTTCTTATCGTGACTTGGTGCTTTAGTACGAAAATCAAATGAAACCCCACGTAAAATTAATCCCGCTAACATTAAAGCTGTAGGTAAATACAAGGCTTGAAAAATAATAGAGTGTGCTTTTGGGAAAGCAATTAGCAATAAGCCAATAGCCATAACTAACCAAGTTTCGTTAGCATCCCAAAATGGCCCAATTGAATAGATCATGGTATCGCGTTGTTCTTGGTTATCTAAGGGTAATAAAACCCCCACGCCCAAATCATAACCGTCAAGTATCGCGTAAATTAAAAACGAAAGGCCCATTAAGCCGACAAAAACGATGGGTAGCCAATCTATTGGTGTAGCTGTCATTATTTCGCTCCTTGTTCAGTTAAGGGAACTTGCGGCTCAATAGAAGAACCTGACTCGGTTAATGTTGCATTTGATTGCTCTAATATTACAGCTCGGTTTGCCATAACAAATAAAGTGCGAATATAGGCAATCAATAAAAAGCTATAGATCACCAAATATAAAGTTAAAGACATCACGATATTTTCTGGTGGCGTAGTGGTTACCGCATCTTTTGTGCTTAATACCCCAGTAACTAAATACGGTTGTCGGCCTATTTCTGTAACATACCAACCAGCAAGTGTTGCGAACCAGCCAGAAAATGTCATTCCAACACCTACTTTTAATAGCCAAGTGGGGTAGCGTTTTTTAATAACATATTGATAAGTGGCTAACCAAGAAAATAGTAACATTAACACGCCAACCCCTATCATTATTCTGAAGCTGAAAAATACCGGCGCAACAGGAGGGTGCTTATCTACAAAGTTATTCAAGCCTTGTATTTCGCCTGCAGAATCGTGAGTTAGAATAATACTCGCCATATTAGGCACTTTAACCTCGAAATGGTTCTCTCGATTCTCTTCATCTGGCAAAGCAAACAATAATAAGGGAACATGGGTTTCTGTATCCCATACACCTTCCATCGCGGCAATTTTTGCCGGTTGATTTTTAAAAGTGTTTAAGCCATGTAAATCACCTACAAAAATTTGTATTGGAATTAAAACGGCGGCCAAAACTACGGAAAAATTGAGCGCTTGTTTAACAGACTTTTTATTATCGCCTTTTATAAGCCTGTAGGCTGAAATGCCAGAAATTAGAAATGCCGTTGTTAACCCTGAAGCGAGAAGCATATGCATAAAACGATAAGGCATAGAAGGGTTGAATATTACTTCAAGCCAGCTTGTTACATGAGCCACGCCATCAATCATCTCGAACCCTGCTGGCGTATGCATCCAAGAGTTTAGTGATAAAATCCAAAATGCTGATAACGTAGTACCAAAAGAAACTAATACCGTGGCTATGGTGTGAACACGATTCGATACTCTGTCCATACCAAAAAGCATAATTGAAAGAAAAGACGCTTCTAAAAAGAATGCTGTCATTACTTCATAACCAAGTAAAGGACCGGCAATATTGCCGACGGTTTCCATGTATCCCGGCCAATTAGTACCAAACTGGAATGACATGGTAATGCCACTAACCACGCCAATACCAAAGGTTAAGGCAAATATTCTGACCCAAAATCGATAAACCCGTAACCAACTATCGTCTTGGGTTTGGTTAAAACGGATTTTGAAAAACAACAATACCCAGCATAGTGCGATATTGATGGTAGGAAATAAAATATGAAAACTAATATTGGCAGCAAATTGGATGCGAGAAAGCATGAAACTTGTGTCATTAGCAATTACAGATGCATCTAACACTTGATGTACTCCATTAGGTTATATAGTTAGCGTGAAAATAAATAGTGTAAGTTTATTTGTGTAAGTTAAATTTTAAGTAAAGTTATTCAATGCGAAGTAATCGCTAAGGTTGTGCTGAAAATTACCTGAGTAATAGCTTGTCTTTTACATCTAAAATTTTGCTAATCCCTTCACCCATTTTTAGTAAGGTAGCTAATTTCTCTGACGACATACCCTGCATTTCATTTGTCCAAAGCGTGACCATTTCCATTAAGTCATGCATTTGTTTTACGCGCATTTGAGTATATTCATCAGACTCGTTACTGGGCTGCTCCATCAGTGCATCACGCAAGGTTGAAAGGGTTGGATCTAGTTCGCGCTTTCTGCGTTCAACAACTAATGTGCGAGCTATTTCCCAAATATCATTTGGTGCTGAAAAGTACTCTTTTCGGTCGCCTGGAATATGATGTAACTTGATCAGGTTCCATGATTTAAGTTCTTTTAAGCCCATGCTGACATTCGAACGAGATATTTGTAACGCTTCACTAATTTGGTCAGCATTAAGCGGTGCTTCTGTTAGTACAATTACAGCGTACATTTGGCCTAATGTTCTGTTTAATCCCCAACGTGAGCCCATTTCGCCAAAGTGCAAAACTAATGATTGTGTCATTGCAGTAATTTTCATTTTTGTGTTTTCTGAATTTTCAGTAATTTGTGAAAATTGTAAGCTCTTTTTGATTTAAGTCAAGTTTTTAAGGATAAATAAAAACAATATTAATCAGTTTTTTATTTTAAAGGCAGGTGTTTAATATCTAACCTGAACTCTGGATAATGAGTGCTTGATACTCAAGTGAATTAAAAGCTTAGATGGCAAAATAAATACAATAGCAAGGTGAACATCACGAGTAGACATCATCAATGCTTCTTTTTATGCCATTTCCAAGGCAAAACGTTTATGAATAGCGCGCTATTTATCGACGTTTTAACGCAGAAAATGGGTTAAAAGGGAGGATTGAGCAAGTACTGCTTATCCAGAGTTCAGGTTATCTATGAAAGTAGGGTGCTACGCTGAAAAATTATAAAGTATGCTTTATTTATGATGAGCAATAAAAAATAGCTACACAGGTAGCCATTTTTTTATTAGTAAATACCTTGGTCGTTATGGCGTTATTAACTGAAGTTAGTGCTAAGTTCTTCAATAGCATCGGCATTTTTATTAACTTCTATGCTTTTGCCAGACACCGCTTCAGCTAATTGGGTGTTGCGCTGAGATATACTGTCAATGTTGTGGATACCATGAGTAATTTGTTCAGCAACCGTTAATTGGTGCTCAGATGCTGTGGCAATTTGTGTTGTCATGTCATTAACATTTTGGATATTGTCAATAATATCTTGCATGGCGCTTTTTATAGTTTTTGATTCAATAGAGCACTCATCAGCATTGGTTTTATTTGACATCATGACTTGATTCCAAGCTTTTAACGTACGTTGTAACTCAGTTACTGATAATTGAATTTGTTCTGTGGCACTTTGTGTTCTACTGGCTAAAGTTCTTACTTCATCGGCAACAACAGCAAAACCTCGTCCTTGCTCTCCTGCTCTTGCCGCTTCTATTGCTGCATTTAATGCCAATAAATTTGTTTGATCGGCAATACCTTGTATTTCACTCATTACTGTTGATATTTTATCAACGTCTGTCACCAATTCAGTGGCATTATTTGCGGCATTTTCAACGTCATTAGCAAGTTGGTCGATCTTCGTTTCAGTGCTTTCAATAGTGGCTATATTTTGTAGACAATCAACTTTAACTTTTGCAACTTTATCATTTGTTAACGATGTGCTCTCGCTTACTTCGTTTATGGTTTTACTCATTTGCGCTATGTCTGAAGAAAACTGGCTAATATATTCATTTTCTTCTTTAATACCGCTGAGCATTTCATTCGATGTTTGTGCAAGTTCATCTGCCAGCTTGGCTAATCTTCTGCCTGAGTCATTACTTCGGCCTAATACTGTTTTTATTCTGGCTTTATATAGTTCAGCAGGATAATTAATAATATTAAGAATGCCTTTGCCTAAATAGACATGGCGTGAAGGGCTATCAAACATTGCTTTTGTTTTATTTAAATGCCCCGGTATTTTTATTAATTCTTCGGAAAATATAACGACAATTAATGCGATACAAGCTAGCAGTATAAGCGATGAGGTTAAGCTGCCAGAGATCAGCAAGTTTGTTACCATTGCTACGACCACACAAATAAGTGCAGCAAGCCGTTTAAGTGGAATGTTAGCATGCAAGTCTACAATAGAATTATTACTGTTTAGCGTGTCGTAAAGTAATTGGGCCTCTTTTTTTTGCTGAACAGTTGGAAAAGCACGAACTGATTGATAGCCAGTAATTTTTCCTTTATCAAGTAAAGGAGTTACATAAGCGTCTACCCAGTAATAGTCGCCATTTTTACAACGGTTTTTAACCATGCCACGCCATGAATCTCCCCGTTTTAATTTTTCCCATAAATCTTTAAATGCAGCCTTTGGCATATCAGGATGACGAACAACGTTATGATGTTGGCCGATTAATTCTTCAAGGCTGTAACCAGCCACTTCACAAAACTCAGGGTTAGCATAGGTAATAATACCGTTTAAATCGGTTGTGGAAACTAGTTGCTCTTGTTCGGTGAAGGTACGTTCTACATTGGTGATATGACTCATTATTCCATCGTCCTTGTGAAGGTTTGTTCTTAACTTTGAAGTACTATTATAAATAACAATAGACTCTTTTTTAGAATTAACAATAGAAAAATGTAGTTTTGTGTTGTAACAAATTGTTTTGACTAGTTTAGGGTAAGGTCATAATAAATATAAATAAAAACACCTGATGGATTCAGGTGTTTTAAGGTGTATTTTGAGCTTATAACTATGCGGTAGTTTAAGCTTTATTGGTAGTAGGCTAAACAGGCTTCTACTTCATTTTTCGAGCCCATAATAACTTCAACTCGTTGGTGAATATCTGTTGGCTGTATATCCATAATGCGACCTTTGCTGGTCATAGCTAAGCCACCGGCTTGTTCAATTAAGAAGCTCATTGGGTTGGCTTCATACATTAAACGCAATTTATAAGGTTTTTCTGGGTTTTTATTATCAGCAGGGTAAGTAAATAAACCGCCTCGTGTTAATACACGATGAATATCGCCAACCATAGCGGCAATCCAGCGCATGTTGAAGTTTTTACCGCGTGGCCCGGTATCACCTGCAACTAAGTCGTTGATATAATTTTGCATAGGCGCTTGCCAAAAGCGTTGGTTAGACATATTAATCGCAAACTCTTGCGTATCTTGTGGCACCTGCACATTACGCTCAACCAGAGAAAATCCGCCGTGTGTTCTATCTAAAACATAAAAGTGCGTGCCTTTACCTGTGGTCATTACCAACATGGTTGCCGGACCATAAAGTACATAGCCTGCACAAATTTGTTTAATACCTGATTGTTTAAACATATCAGGATCACTTGCAGCCATATCAGTAGGTGCTTCATGAATAGAAAATATAGTGCCAACTAAAGAGTTAATATCAATATTTGAACTACCGTCTAGTGGATCAAATGAAACAATAAATTTACCGTTTTTTTCGCCAGCTACAGAAGTATCTTCTTCTTCTGACGATATTGCTTTAACTAAGCCTGACTCTAATAAAATATCTTTAAATAAGTCGTTGGCAACGACATCCAGTTTTTTCTGTACCTCACCTTGAATATTTTCATCAACGGTTGAGCCCATAACATCACTTAAGTGAGACTGACTAACAAGGAAAGAGATCTCTTTTGTGGCCGCTAAAATGGTTTCTATCAATGAAATTAAATCTGCTGGAACTTTATCTTCACGTAAGGTGGGAGCTAATCGTTGCATAGGGTTACCTAATTACTTTAGAGTCATACTCTTATGGCAGAGCATATTGTATTTAATTTTCGACATTTTGCTGTATTATCAAAGCATCGAAAGTGCTATTTAATATCCACTTAACCATAATTTACCTGATAATTAATCAAGTGGGTGTTTGGCAATTATAACAATAATAGGCCGCTATTTAGTACCTCTTATCATTTTAATTTTAGCTCAGGGCTTGGTTTATCTAACGCACTTAGTTTGACTCAAAAAAGGATAAAAAATGAAGTTTTTCATTAAGCTGTTGGTGATTATTACATTTGGCGGTTTTTTAGCACATGCTCAGGCTGAAGCTAAAACCAGTTACGCTGAATTTGTTAAAGGTAAACAAGCTCAACAAGGATACTTTTCTTTTTATCTCGACGATGAAACAGCTAAGGTATACTTGGAAATTGAGCAGTTTGAACAAGAGTTTTTATTTCAGAGTGCCTTGCCACATGGCATTGGTTCCAATGATATTGGCTTAGACCGCGGACAACTTGGCGAAACAAGATTAGTGCGTTTTGAGCGCGTGGGCAATAAAGTTTTTCTGCGACAACTCAATACCTATTTTCGAGCCAATACAAACAACCAGCTAGAACAACAAGCTGTTGATGAAGCATTTGCAAGCTCAATAATTTGGGGCTTTGACGTAAGTTACACCAATGCAGATAACAGTAAAACGCTAATTGATTACACGCCTTTTTTATTATCAGATATACATAATTTATCAGCACAATTGCAACGTACTAAGCAGGGGAGTTATGCGATTGACTCTTCTAGAAGCGGTGTTTATAAAAAACGCACGAAAGCCTTTCCAAATAACACTGAATTAGAAGCAACACTAACTTATAAAGGCAGTAAAGCTGGCGAGTATTTGCGTTCAGTAACCCCCGATGCATCTGCCGTTACCGTAAACTTGCACCATTCATTGATTAAGCTACCTGACGATAATTATAAAACCCGCGAATTCCACCCTTACAGTGGCTTTTGGCAACATGCTTATGCTGATTATGCTAGCGCAATTGATGAACCGTTGATTAAGCGCATTATTCCACGTCATCGTTTAAGTAAGAAAAACCCGCTTGCTAAGGTGAGTGAACCCGTTAAGCCCATTATTTATTATTTAGATGCTGGTGTGCCAGAGCCTGTAAAAAGTGCCTTGTTAGATGGTGCTCGTTGGTGGGATCAGGCCTTTTCTGCTATTGGTTATAAAAATGCGTTTCAAGTGAAGATGCTACCAAGTGACGCCGACCCGATGGATGTTCGATACAATGTTATTCAATGGGTACACAGAGCAACGCGTGGTTGGTCTTATGGTGCTTCGGTTATTGATCCTCGCACCGGCGAAATTATCAAAGGTCATGTAACTTTGGGTTCTTTGCGTGTCCGTCAAGATTACTTAATTGCCTTAGGGTTAACATCGCCATTTAATCGTATTGATACCGATACTTCTGCCATGAAAGAAATGGCTTTAGCACGTATTCGACAATTATCGGCCCATGAAGTAGGGCATACTTTGGGGATAGCGCATAACTTTGCCGCGAGTGTAAATAATCGCGCCTCAGTAATGGATTATCCGCACCCATTAATCACCCTTGAGAATGGCATTATTAGTTTAGACGATGCTTACGCAACGGATATTGGAGTGTGGGATAAATATGTGGTTGCTTATGGTTATGCTGACGTAGCACCCTCAAAAGAAATTTCATTTTTGGCTGAATTGGTTACTAAAACTCAACAAAGTGGTTTGCAATATGTTTCAGATCCAGATGCACGATCACAATCAAGCGCTCATGCAACAGGGCACTTGTGGGATAACGGGGAAGATGCAGCAGCAGAGTTAACACGCGTACTCGAAATAAGAGCGCAAGCACTGGCTAATTTTGGGTTAAACAGCATAAAAATAGACACGCCTATGTCTGAACTTGAGCAAGTGTTGGTGCCTATTTATAATTTTCACCGCTTTCAAGTACAAGCGGCAGCGAAGCTTATCGCGGGTGTCGATTACGGTTATCAATTACGTAGCGAGCAATTTACTAATCTACAAAAAATGGTTTCGGGGAAAGCGCAACTTGCTGCTCTTGATGCATTAATCGCTACCATTTCAACAAAAACATTAACGTTACCCGCTAGAATAACGGCATTGATTCCGCCTAAGGCATACGGTTATAGCCGTAACAGAGAAAGTTTTACTAGCCAAACAGGCTTAACGTTTGATGCCATTAGTGCAGCTCAAGCAAGTGCCAAACATACGCTTTCGCTATTACTAAACGCTGAACGGTTAGCGCGCTTGCAACAACAAACCATGCTTGATGAAGATATTCCATCTGTTGGCTTTGTATTAGATAAGTTAGTAAAAAGCACTGTGATGTCAGCACCTAAAGCCTCAACAGAACTTTTAGTGCAACAACGTGTAAATCAGCAGTTTATTGAGCATTTATTAGCGCTTTGGCACAATACAAATGTAGTGCCAGAAGTTCGATCAGAAGTGTATTTAACATTAACAAATTTAACCCAATGGTTATCTGATAAACGCAGTACGCGAAAATATAAAGGCTACCAAGCTCACTTTTTGTTACTAGCACAACAAATAAATTACAGCCTTGCGCATGACAAATCGTTTACGCCGGCGTCAAAAATAACCTTACCTCCAGGTTCGCCTATTGGTGGCTATTAATTACTTAATAATTATGAATTAGTTACCTAACCTGAACTCTGGATAATGAGTGCTTGAAACTCAAGTGAACCAAAAGCTTAGGTAATAAAGTAAATGCTATAGCCAGGTGAACATCACGAATAGATATCATCAATGCTTCATTTTATGCCATTTCCAAGGCAAAACGTTTATGAATAGCGCGCTATTTATAAACGTTTTAACGCAGAAAATGGATTAAAAGGGAACATTGAGCAAGTGCTGCTTATCCAGAGTTCAGGTTACCTATATAGGCTAGTCGTTAACCGTTGAACAGCGATAGAGGCACTTTCTAGATAATAATTGAAAATGCCTCAGCCTCAGTTTCAACCTAAACTATGTGTTAGCCAAAAAAGCTATTCCAAGGTGAAAATATGACAGATAATTCAAGCTTTAATGTTGCGCTGCTCGGCATACCATTTGATGATAATTCTTCTTTTGAACGCGGCCCAGCACTCGCGCCCGGTAAAATTCGTGAAGTACTTAATAATGGCTCACTTAATGGTGCGACGGAATTAGGTGTTAACCTGCGAGAGTCAGCACTTTGGCTTGATGCGGGCGATGTTAACATTGCAGCAGCAGATAACTTTATTAACAATATAGAGCAACGATGTGATGAGTTACTGGCTCAAAATACGCGCTTATTAAGCTTAGGTGGTGATCATAGTATTAGTTATCCACTCTTAAAAAGTTATCGTAAATTTTTTGATAAACTGTCGATTTTACACATAGATGCTCATTCAGACCTGTATGACTCTTTTAAAGGTAATCGCTACTCGAACGCTTGTCCTTTTGCCCGGGTTATGGAAAACGGTTTGTGCGATCGTTTAGTACAAGTGGGTATTCGAACTTTAAACTTGCACCAAAATGAGCAAATAAAAAAGTTTAATGTTGAGTCTTTAGAAATGAGAAACTGGCCATTAGCTCAACCTTTAGTATTTGATCATCCCGTATATTTATCTTTAGATATTGACGGTATTGACCCGGCATTTGCACCCGGTGTATCGCACAGAGAGCCGGGTGGTTTAACAACCCGTGAAGTTATTAACTTGATCCATCAAATTAATATGCCATTAGTTGGTGCTGATATAGTTGAATTTAATCCAAATAAAGATATCGACAATATGACCAGCCAATTAGCCGCAAAATTAGTAAAAGAAGTTGCAGGTAAAATGCTGCAGGCTAATGCTTAAGTGCTGTTGTAAATCTGTAAATCTTACGTTGGCTATCTTTGCTGTAAAACAATACCCTTCAAACCTCTAGTATTAGCAGCAACACTAAATACGTTTTGCTGCTATTAGTATTTATTTTTTAAGTAAATGTATCTCTAGAAAACGTTCTATCGAGCTTAAGGTATTTAATCTGTTTTTTTCAATACTCAAATGGTGATTACCATTCTCAAGCTCAATATACTCGACTTCTTTATTTTTCTGCGTTAACGCTTGATACATTTTCTGACTGTGCTCTACCGGCACCACTGTATCAAGATCACCATGAATGAGCATGACAGGAATATTTATACTCTTGGCAAAGTTAATGGGGGAATTTTTTTCGAGCACGTCAGCATCATCACCAATTTGTTTTTCTACTACTTTATGATTGGTAAAGTTGCGCGATTTTCTTAGCAGATATTCTAAGTCAGATACGCCTGCAAAGCTGACAGCACATTTAAAAATACTTTGTTGTGTAGCTGCTGCCATTAGCGCCGCATAACCACCGTAGCTAGCGCCAACAATACAAATATTGTTTTTGTCGACTTGATAGTTCTTACTTAACCAGATTGCAGCGTCAGCTAAGTCAGTTTGCATCGCACCACCCCAACTTTGTATAGCAGCAGTTTCAAATTTGAACCCATAACCAGAAGAGCCCCTAAAATTAGGCTCTAATACTAGATAGCCACGACTAGCAAAAAATTCAGAAAACCAATCGAATCCCCCGTAAGTTCGGCTCATGGGACCTCCGTGAGGAATAATAATAGCAGGGCGATTTTCTTCGGCTAAATGTTCTGGTAATGTCAAATAAGCTTCTATTGTTAAGCCATCGCTGGCTTGATAGGTTTTTTTAGTTTTTCCTCTTAGATTGGTTTGGTTTAACTGAGGATATTGATAGATAAGTGGTTGTAACTCTCCAGAGTCTCGATCACCAAAATAGTACCTCCCTGCAGACTCCATACTCGATGTATGTAATATATATTGGCGCTCATTTTCGCTGAAGCTAGTAATGTGTGTGCTTGAATTTGGAAATGCCTGATTTAATGCTTGTTGAAATTTTTCATAATCAGGGTTGAAGTAAATTTTATTATCTTCAGACTCGCCATGATAAACACCGATCACATCGTTGCTCAAACGCGAGTATATTAAACCACCTTCAATGTCGTAGTCTTTATCCGCATAAATTAGAGTTTGAGGCAAATCTACTTGGCTAAGGTCAACGGTAAAGATGGCATAGCGGCCTTGATGATCTGCTCTTATATAAAGTTCATCAGGGTTTAAACCAAAGCCGAGAGGGGTAATGTCTGGTGCATCAAAAATCTCATAATCCCATATTCTTCGCCATTTCTTACTTTTTAGATCAAAGAGAGTGTAAAAGATACGTGTTTCATCAATACCAAAACCTAATCTAACCCTATGTTGTTGGTCAGTCATCCAATGAGTTATGTCATTCCTGCCACGCACGAGTCGTGATCTTGTATTTTTTCTCTCTAAATTAATTTTATATACATCTGGGTAATTACCATTCTTATAATCAATTTCCATTAAAATATGATTAGGCTCGTTAGGTAAAATATCTATTATGGTGTTTTGGTATTGCGCGAATCGCTCTCCGTTTTTAGGTACGCTGACTTGGCGCATTTTTTCTGATCCATCAATCTTTATTTTATATAAACGTGCTTCTGTATACTTTCGATGCATACGATGTACTGGATAATGAGCACTGATAAGTAACATTTCATTATTTGCCCAGCGAAACCAATCAATTTTAAATTTTTCATTATCCGTGTAAGTAATAAAATTGGTAGTTTTCTTAAGTCGGTCAGTTACACCTATATAAGTTGCACCTTCATGATTGCGTATAAATGCAATGAAATTACCATCTGGAGACAGTCTCATTTGAGTTGCAACAGGTAATTTACCATAGGCTTCGAGTGGTGTTTTTTCTGCAAAAGCAGTAAAGCTGATATAGAGCGATAGCAATATTATTATGCGGTTCATAGGGGCTGAAATTGTGTTTATTTTGTTAATAGAGTACCAGAAAATATTTATAAATTAATACCTTTGATTGATTTTAAGGCAATAAAAAACGGTACAGAATAGGAAGGTATTCTGTACCGCTGTGCAAAAAGTAAATACTGTGAAGTTAACCGTGCACAAAAATTTAATCGTTAAAGCTTAGTTAAAGCTTAGTTAAAGCCGAGTAACCAAAACTAAGTAGCCTACACTTAGTAGCCCAAACTTATAAACGTTGTGTCTTTAATGGCGTTTCGTGAATAGCTAATTGTTCAGTTTCTTTATGATCAGCTGCGTTATCTTCAGTTTTGTATTGCTTATCATTAATCTGCTCAATATTTACTAATGGTTTTTTTGATCGCATTAGCACTACTAGGTTACCCACTAAGATGAATAGCAAACCAACCATGGTATAGGTTGTCCAAGCGAAATCTTCTACAATTGTTGAAATAATCACGGCAACCGCGGGGAACATAACTGATGCATATGACGCTTTATGTGCGCCAATACGATTGAGTAAGGTTAAGTAACTAGCAAAGGCGATTACTGAGCCAAAAATAGCTAAGTAGAGTAATGAAATGACATACGAGAAGGTATAGTCAAAGCTGAAACTTTTACCCTGTAAGATAAAAATTACTGCCATAGAAATTGCTCCGTAAGCCATGCCCCAAGCCATAGCCGGTAAAAGTGGTAAGTTTTGCTTTTGATTTCGCATCGAAATCATGTTGCCAGTAGAAGCAACTGCAGTCCCTGTTATACAAAACCCCAAACCTAATAAGGTTTCTGCACCAAATTGCGTATCACTTATCTGCGGCCAAAAGAGTGTAATTATACCGAATAAGCCGAGTGCGCCACCAAGGTACACTCGATGAGTTATTTTAGTGCCATACCAAATACGGGCATTGAAAACATTAAAAAACATGATCATTGAAAAAGCGATACACGTTAGTGCTGAGTTAATATGCTGTTGTGCTGAGTAGAGCAAATAATAATTAAAGCTGAATAGCGTTAGTCCAAAAAAGAAAAATTGCAGATGATTACGAAATGAAAAATTTACAGTTAAGCCTTTAACTTTACAGTAAGAAAACAAAATAATCGCAGCCAGTGCAAAACGATAAACGATAGAAGCTTCGGGTGCTACATTGCCAAGTTGGTAATTAATAGCGATCCAAGTTGAGCCCCATATCAACACGGTGATTAGGTATAAAAATGTGTTGTTCATTTGTAATTCCTCAGCATTATTAGCTGCAAAGTTTTTGTGAAAAAAACTAAGTAATACGAAAATAGCTATTTGTTTTATAAATAACGAATAATTAGCAAAGCGTAGACATTTTACCTTTTTGTTGTTGTAATAACATATACAGAAAAATGAAAATGAAACCTATACAGTTATGCGGCTAATTGACAAATCTTCTTCCGACTTTTTATATCAGCAGGTTATCGACTTCGTTGAGCAACAGGAAAAAACGGGGGCTATTCGCCCAGGAGATAAGTTACCTAGCTTACGTAAACTGAGCCAACAATTTGATATAAGCGTGCCTACTGTTAAGCAGGCTTACCTTGAGCTTGAACGCCAAGGTAGCATTTATGCTCGCCCGCAATCTGGATATTATTTACAAGCAAAGCAGGCACGAACGTTAATGCCAATGCGTGCAAAGTGGGCAGGTGGTGAACCTACAGAAATATCATGTCGAAGCTTAATAGAGCAAGTTTATGATGCTGTGCATATGCCAGACTCCGTAGCTTTAGGTATTTCAAATCCGGTTAATGCACACCCACCAGATAAAACGCTTGCGAGATTAATGCGCTCTGTTCTGAGCAAGGTTTCTGAAAAAGCAGTAAGTTATGGGCCAATTAACGGTGATCCTAAATTACGTTTAAATTTAGCTTTTCGTTATCAAGAGCAGGGTGTATCGGTTAATCATGAAGATTTAATTATTACTAATGGCGCACAAGAAGCGCTATGTATCGCTTTGCAATGCGTGGCTGAGCGTGGAGATGTTATTGCCGTTGAATCACCTTGTTTTTTTGGACTAATTGAGCTGATCGAGAGCTTGGGTATGAAAGCCTTAGAAGTTTATACCTGCACAGAAGAAGGCGTCTGTGTTACTGAATTAGCTAAGGTTATCAAACAACATCCAATTAAAGCCTGTTTGTTTTCAACGGCCATTAGTAATCCTCTAGGATCAATGATGACCAATAACCAGCGACAAACCATGGTAAGGTTGCTGGAAAACAATAATATCGCGTTAATAGAAGATGAAGTGTATAGCGACTTATACTTTACTGAACATCGACCTGTACCTGCACAGTTATATTCAGAAAAAGGCTTAGTGTTAACCTGTTCATCTTTCTCAAAAACGGCTGCGCCGGGCTATCGAGTTGGTTGGTTATTACCGGGTAAGTTTGAAGAAAAAGCTAAGCGAATAAAGCGAGCGCAATCGTGTTCAACGTCAATGCTACAACAGTGGACAATCAGTGATTATTTAATGACCGGTGAATACGACCGGCACTTACATGTACTCAGGAAAACCTTGCGATATAACTGCGAACGTATGCGCGCATTAATTGCTCAACACTTTCCAGAGCAGGTGTGTATTTCAAAACCTAAAGGCGGCAGTGTGTTATGGGTTAGGTGTCGTTCTCATGTTGATACCCGCCAGCTATTTAACCAAGCCATTTCACAAGGTGTTAATTTTGCACCCGGCGAAATTTTTTCGCCCTCAGGCAAATATAAAAACTATATGCGTATTAGTTATGGTGTGCAGTGGAGTGATAAAATTGAACATGCAGTGCAAGCACTTGGCAAACTCGTTCATGAATACCCTGAAACTGAAATATAAGAGGAAAAACCAGCCGTGACCGAACACAGCACAAAAATTTCATTAGGTTTAATTTTACCCTTACTTGCCGCTATTATTGCTGTTTCTCCTTTGGCTATCGATATGTATCTTCCTGGTATGCCAGAAATTGCTGAATATTTTTCAACAAAAATGCCATTAGTTCAAAACAGTCTTAGCGTTTATTTACTCGGTTACGCTGTTGGCTTGCTTGTATTTGGCCCTATGGCAGATAAATACTCACGCAGGCGATTAGTAATGATAGGCTTGCTTGGTTTTATTTTGACGACCTTAGCGTTAACCTTCGCACAAAATATTGAACAATTTATTGCATTACGCTTTATGCAAGCCTTTATCAGTAGCGCCGCGACTGTAGTTGTACCAGGTATTATTCGACAACTTTACGGTAAAGATACAGCCAAAGGTTTATCTTATGTCAGTATGATCATGATGTTGGCACCTATGATTGCACCAAGTATTGGCAGTTTATTGTTGATCGATAGTTGGAAAATGATTTATTATGCCTTAGCGACTTATGCCACCTTAATTTTTATTTGCAGTTATTTCTATTTACCTGATGTTAAAACCCTTAAATCAAGCGTGAATTATAGCATTGCCAAACGTTATAAAATTGTTTTTAGTAATCGTGCAGCGCGATTTGATCTGCTAAGTATCGTATTAATATCATTAGCATTTTTTAGTTATATAACCGCTATTCCCTTTGTATATTTAACGGTGTTTGAGGTATCTGAGTTCGAGTTTAGTTGGTTATTTGGGCTTAATGTTTTTGGTTTAATGATCGCACACTTTATCAATACGCGACTAGTGAGCAGAATGGGCTCGAGGAAAATGCTTTACAGTGGTGTTGCTCTTTCAGTGTTAGCGGCTACTAGCTTATTAATCGCCTATGTTTTTTCGTTATCGTTAATGTATTACGTTTTGTCTGTTTTACCGTTAATGGCAAGTTTATCGATGATTTCGGTTAATGCTGATGCACTGGTTTTACAAGAATTTGCCGAACATGCTGGTACTGCTACTGCGGTAAATGGTACTTTGCGCTTTGGTATTGGCGCATTAGCGGGGCCAATTTTAGCGCTGTTTTACGATGGTAGCACTTTACCTTTTGTATTATTAATGGTGGTGCCAGTTTATTTGGTCTTGATATGTCAGTTACTTCAAAATAAGAGAAATAAAGCCATAGTTTAAAGTTACACTCAAACAACTTAACAGGCCTTGCTGAATAACAATAAAAATAACAAGGTTTAAGCTAATATTTTAAGAGAAATACAGACATTAAGTCGAAGATTATCTTAAATAACAATTGAAATGAACATTCAAAATTGTGGTATTTAAGCTGTTTTCTTTACGCTTTCGTACTTAAGTTTTCACATTTAGGTGTTCGAATGTAAATTGTTGCTTTCTTCCGCCGCCTTTAATTCAACTTGTTGTAAGCGCCACTTCTTTCGCTCGGCGTAATAATGGTCCCAAACACAAGGGTTACATGCACCGCCGCCACAACAATCGTCGTCAGCAGGTGGGGTAGGTTTTTCGAATAATTCAGTCATTATTTTTTCGTTTGAGTATAGATTTGGAATGATTATAAATAAAAAAAGCCCTGCACGCAGAGCTTTTTGTAAAATAAAAAACTAAGCTTTTATTCGTATTCAGAAAGCTTCTTCTCAAGATAATGGATATTGGCACCACCATTGATGAAGCCTTGATCGCTTAAAATATCTTGATGTAAAGCGATGTTAGTTCTAATGCCGTCAATAACCAACTCGCTCAATGCGTTACGCATACGAGCAATAGCGACATCACGATTATCACCCCAAGTGATCAATTTACCGATCATAGAGTCGTAATGTGGCGGTACAGAATAATCAGCATAAATGTGCGAGTCCCAACGAACACCTAAACCACCTGGCGAATGAAAACGTGTAATTTTACCCGGCGATGGAATAAAAGAACGCGGATCTTCAGCGTTAATTCGACATTCAATTGAATGGCCCGATACTTTTATATCGTCTTGCGTATATGACAAAGGTTGGCCAGCTGCAACACGCAGTTGTTCTTTAATTAAGTCAACACCGGTAACCATTTCTGTAACTGGGTGCTCTACTTGAATACGCGTATTCATTTCAATGAAGTAGAACTCACCATTCTCGTAGAGAAATTCGAATGTTCCCGCACCACGGTAGTTAATTTTGATACAAGCATTACAACAACGCTCGCCAATTTTTGCACGCATTTCAGGTGTAATACCTGGTGCTGGCGCTTCTTCAACTACTTTTTGGTGACGACGTTGCATTGAACAATCACGTTCGCCTAAGTGAATTGCTCCACCTTGACCATCAGCCATTATTTGAATTTCAACGTGACGTGGGTTTTCAAGGAATTTTTCCATGTAAACCATATCATTATTGAAAGTAGAACGAGCTTCAGATTTGGTTAACTGAATTGCTTCAATTAAATCTTCTTCGCTACGAACTACACGCATTCCACGACCACCACCGCCACCAGAAGCTTTGATAATAACCGGATAACCAATGCGGCGACCATGGGCTAAATTAGCTTCAGCATCTGAAGTTAAAGGACCATCAGAGCCAGGTACACAAGGAACACCTGCAGCTTTCATTGCTTTAATGGCAGAAACTTTATCACCCATTAAGCGAATACTTTCCGCCTTAGGACCAATAAATGCAAAACCAGATTTTTCAACTTGCTCAGCAAAATCTGCATTTTCTGCAAGAAAGCCATAGCCTGGGTGAATAGCTACAGCGTCAGTAACTTCGGCAGCAGTTATAATAGCAGGAATGTTTAAGTAACTATCCATTGCTGAAGGCTTACCAATACAAATGGTTTCGTCAGCTAATAGCACGTGTTTAAGGCCTTTATCGGCTGTTGAGTGCACAGCAACCGTTTTAATACCAAGCTCTTTACAAGCGCGTAATATTCTTAAGGCAATTTCGCCGCGATTGGCGATAACAACTTTATCTAACATGAAAATACCCTTAATGGTTGGGCTTATTCAATGATGAATAGCGGTTGATCAAATTCGATAGCGTCTTCGTTTACTGCTAAAATTTGCTTGATAACACCTGATTTATCGGCTTCGATTTGGTTCATCATCTTCATTGCTTCTAGAATACATAATGTATCACCGGCATTAACATGTTGACCTACTTCTACAAACGCTGGAGCGTCAGGCGAGCCTGCTGAATAGAAAGTACCCACCATTGGAGAGCGAACAACGTGACCAGTTACAACAGGAGCTGCAGATTCAGCTGCAACTGGAGCCGCTACAGGTGCTGGGGCTGCTACAGGGGCTGCTTGCATCATAGGTGCAGCTTGCATAACTGTGCCACCACGACTAATACGTACTGACTCTTCGCCTTCAGAGATTTCTAGCTCGTTGATGCCCGACTCTTCAACTAGTTCTATTAATTTTTTTATTTTACGAATATCCATTTGAATACCTTTTTTGATCATCATTAAAATTATGTGTGAAAACTCAAGTGCATTAAGGCACTTGTAGTGGTTATTTATTATTTTCTAAAAAATCTGTTGCTGCTGCTAAAGCATATTCGTAACCCTTAGCACCTAAACCGCTAATTACGCCTACAGCAATATCTGATAAATATGAATGTTGTCTAAAAGCCTCACGAGCATGCACATTTGATAAATGCACTTCAATAAACGGTATGTTTACTGATAATAATGCATCTCTTAGCGCCACACTTGTGTGAGTGAATGCTGCTGGGTTTATAATAATAAAATCTACTTTTTCAAAACTGGCATGTATCGCATCAAGCAACGTGTGTTCAGCATTTGACTGTTTATGACTTAAGCTCACATTTTTCTCATTTGCAATGTCAGTTAAGCTTGCCATAATTTCAGCAAGAGATAACGAACCATAAATAGCAGGTTCACGCTTACCTAACATATTTAAGTTAGGACCATTCAGGACTAAAATGTTAAACTTTGTAGTCATCTTCGGCAAAAACACCTTTATTATTGAGTAATGATAGCATCATGTCATATTTTATCTTGAGATTGTATTAAAATTGGTCTAAAACCAAAATTAAACTCATTTGACGATTATTATAGTGTTTTCGCAGAATATAGCAGCAAAATACTGGTCTAATGACTTGTGAGCTAAAAAAAAGTTATAAATATTAGGTAAGTTGTAATAAATTTACTAAAATAAACGCAATAGGAAATTTAATTAATTCATTGATTTAACTAGGTACTGCTCTGGAAACTGTTAGTTAAATGTTGTCGTGTTCTCTCCTGTTGATCACAAGGAAGAAAATATTAAAACCATATTTAGTTATATTATTGTCATTACTTTGTTGTTTAGTTCCAAAGTGAGTGCAATAAATATTATTTCAAACTTAACAGCTGATACCACTTCATTATCGGTTGCCCAGTTGCGTCGCATTTATTCTATGAGGCAAGTCCATTGGCAAAATGGTATTCCTATAGTCGTTTACGTCTTAGCAAGTAAAAATCCCCTTCATCAACAATTTTGTCGAGAGCAGTTACGTTTATTTCCTTACCAACTTGACCGAATATGGCACAAGCTAACCTTTTCTGGCTATGGTGTAGCGCCGATCGAAGTGGATACACAGCAAGCGCTTATCGAAGCTGTTAAAAACACTAAAGGTGCTATTGGTTACGTGGAAAATATATCGGAGGTCAAGAATGTTAACATCATTAAAGTTGAGGATTAAACCAGCTCATTTTAATCAATCCATCTTTATTTCAGCTTGTAGTTTATGTTTTTCAGTCGGCCTTAATGCTGCTGAGGTTAACGTTGATCCTTTGCAGGTTCATGGCTTTGTGGCACAAGGGATTATTGATGTAGATAATAGTAACTTCGTTAACGAGAGTGAGAATATTTCATTAGAATTAACAGAAGTGGGTATTAACGCTTCATATCAACTCAATGACGACTTTCGCCTTGCTGGACAGGCGGTTTATTTAAATGGTGGTAATAGATATGCAGCAGGTTCAAGAATTGATTACTTACTTCTAGAATGGGATGCTGCACATAACGAAAATTGGCAAACAAGCTTTTATTTTGGACGAGTAAAGAATAATCATTGGCTCTATTCGAGCGCTCGCGATATTCCTTTCGCGCGACCTTCTATTATTATTTCTCAAGTGACTTATTTCGATGGTTTGCGTGATCTAGCTGTCGGTGGTGATGGCGCAGCAGTTAAAGTGAAATATAATAATGACGAATTAGGTGAGTTTGATCTTAACTTTAGCCGAGGGAAGAGCCCTATTTCAGGTAAGCAGGTCGACATAATTGCAGGAAAGCAAGCGCAAGGCCAACTGAAACATGATTTAGATGCGCAATTAAGCATTTATTGGCGTCCTAGTTTTTCGGCTTGGCAGTTTGGTCTGTCTGCTAACGATGCTTCGTTTAGCTACCACTCTGCACAGAAGGATGCATACGTTAATAGTGATTTTACTTTACAATTTTATACCGCCAATGCACTTTATGAAGGTGAGTTCTGGCAGTTAAGTGCAGAAATTATTCAAGAAAGACTTGTAACACAAGGGTTTTATTTCCCTGGTTTTCACCGAGATCAAATAGGTCAAGGTTATTACTTACAGGCTAGGTATCAAGTAGATAACGACTTATCTGTTCAGCTTAGAACTGAAAGGTACTATAGCAATAAAGATGATAAAAATGGCAGCAAGTTAGCGCAAGTTTCTGGCGGGTTAGTTCCATCTTACTTTGCCTTTCACAATGATTTAATGCTTGGGATGTCTTACGATTTTACCAATAATTTTCGAGTAAATGCTGAATATCATTGGGTAGAAGGCACAGCGAGGTTATCGCCTATTGTCCAACCTGATCCTATCGCCAACAATAGCAAAAACTGGCAGGTTTGGGCTATTCAATTTATGTATTGGTTTTAGTGATGAAAATGAGCTTTGTAAGTGTAAGTGTTAAGCTATTCGCACTTGTTGTTAGTGCTTTATTATTACTGAGCTTATCTATTTCTGTATTATCAGTTGCTAGGTTAGATCAAGAGTTTTCTCAATACCAAAGTAATAAATTACGCCAAGGTCATGTTCAGTTTGAAACACAAAGTAAACTTGTTAGAGAGCAAATACGTAGTTGGTTAGAATCTTTTACTGATCTTATTCAGCTTAAAAATCAAAATAACTTTGACCGTGCAGCTCAAGCACTAGAACAGCAGTTTGATGCTCTACAAATTAACCACAATGTTGAAAATATATGGTTAATGTCAGCTGAATTACAACCTATCTATCAATCAGCTCCATATACTCAACAAGTTATGCATAGCGTCAAGAATGTTCAAGAAACTTATGCGCCAGTTCATTACTTAAGTTGTGTAGAGCAATGCCAACAGTTAGTGTCGATTCCTATATTGAATGCTAAAGGAGATATGGCAATTGTTACTATGGCCATATCTTTGGTAGATGTTGTGTATGCGATTAATCAAGCGCTTGAAAACCAAATTGCCATTGTTGCTTTTGATAAGTCACAAGATGTAACTTTAGCACAAGCCAATATTATAACCTCGTCGGCTACACATCTCATGTATGCACTATTTAGATTAAATGAACCCTCTGACTTGTTAGCGACAGTAAAAGAATCAGGCTTGCAAGTTGAGTATCAACAAAATAGCTATTTAATTAATATGTTGGAATTAGCGTCTTCACCGTCGCAAGATTTCTATATGGCACAAGTTGATAATGTCAGCTCTTTTACAGATAAATATCAGACTTATCGCATGCAGTTTATTTTATCTACGCTAACCATTTTTATTATTCTAGCGCTATTAGTAAATTTTGTGGCTGGGCCTTTTACTAAAAGGCTATTAATACTGTCAGATATACTGCCATTACTTGCACGCAAAAAATTTGACCAATTTCGGGCTGTACAAATAACTCAATCAAAAGTTTTTCCTGATGAAATTGATGTATTAATTAATGCCACAACCGATTTAAGCTATGAATTAGAACAGTTAAATATTGAAGTAACACAAAAAACTAAGGAATTAGAGAATATTGCTATGTATGACCTGTTAACAGGCTTACCTAATCGCAATATGCTGAATTTTCAATTACGCAAACAATTAAATAACAAAAGCAGTAATAATGTTAATGTCGGGATTTTATTTCTTGATTTAGATGACTTTAAGAAAGTGAACGATAGTCATGGTCATGGCGAAGGCGATAAGTTATTGGTTGAGGCGGCCAACAGAATAAACCTCAGTGTAACAAATATTGGTATGTCTTGTCGGTTTGGTGGCGATGAGTTTGTTGTTTTATTAAATGAAAACACCTCTAATGAAGTGGCAGAAGAGTTAGCTAAAGCAATTTTAAAAAGCTTTCAAGCACCAATAAAAGTAAACTCGGCAATGTTTTATGTAACTTGTAGTATTGGGATTGCCATGACTGAAGGGCTCGATATAAAAGCGAGTGAGCTTGTAAGCCATGCCGATATTGCTATGTACGAAGCCAAAGAATATGGTGGAGATCGTTACTTTATTTATCATGGAGATATGTTCCAACGTGTCGCTCATCGCGTGATGATGGAAGGGGAAGTTAAACAAGCACTAGCGAAAGGGCAATTTAGTTTAAGTTTGCAGCCTCAATTAGCAGCCAAAACTAACAAAGTTCATGGTTTTGAAGCCTTGTTGCGCTGGAAACACCCTGAGCGTGGAATGGTATCACCTGACGATTTCATTCCATTGTTAGAAAACTCAGAGCATATGATCGATCTAGGTTATTGGGTTATTCGACGCTGTTTTGAACTTTATGATGAAATGCGAGCGGCAGGGCTTGGCGATATCATTATTGCTATCAATTTGTCTGCAGCCCAATTCGCTGATGTAAATTTACATCGCTTCCTAGAAGATTTACTCGAAGAATTTAAATTAAATGCAGAAAACTTTGAACTTGAACTGACTGAACATACCTTGGTGAAAGATATTGATAAAGCTATTGTGACCATGGATGCGCTTAGAAGCATCGGTTTTAGTTTTGCTATTGACGATTTCGGTACAGGTTATTCATCATTAACTTATTTAAAGCGTATGCCTGTTGACGTGATTAAAATAGATAGAAGCTTTATCGTTGGCATGTTAGAAAACCATGCTGATTTTCAAATTATTATGTCAACAATTGCTATGGTAAAAAACTTAGGTTTAACCGTTATTGCTGAAGGCGTAGAAACACAAGCTCAGTTACGCACCTTAACAGAAAATGACTGTGATCTTATTCAAGGTTATTACTTTTCAAAACCTATACCTGAAGCAGACTTAATCGAATTTATTAATCGAGAAATTATTGATGGTAATTGGCGAGTTAATGTAAGTACAAGCTCGTAGTTAAGCTAGTTTACCAGATTTTGCTATTTAAAATAAAAGCGCCAATTGGCGCTTTTATTTTGGAAGTTTATAAAGTATTACCTTACCAGTGAAGGCTTAACGCCTAAGTTTGTTAATCATAATGCAAAGGTTTTATTTACATGAGCAGCAAACTCTTCGGCAGCCATAAACCCTGTCACCCTACGTTGTAGTAATTCGTTAGCGTTTAAGTCAAAGAATAAAATTGATGGTAAGCCAAAAACATCAAAGGTAGACATCAACTCTATACTATCTTTTGAGCCCGTATCGGTTAAATCAACTTGCAATAACACTGAGTTAGAAAGTGCTTTTTGCACATTACTTTCAAAAAAAGTATATTCTTCAAACTCTTTACAGGCTGCACACCAGTCGGCATACAGGTCAACCATAACGGTTTTCCCTTGTGCATTGGCTTTTGCAATTGCTTGATTCATCTCAGTTAGATTCTTAACATGCTCAAATTCAATAAGGTGAGATTGCTTCGACATAGCGGTATTTGTTGTTGGATAAACTAGTTGATAGGCTTTGTTTGCTCCAATAAAGAAGATTAAAAAGATTAAAATGCTGCGCAGACCAAAGCCAAAGGTTTTTTTCGTATCTTGATTAACCGTATAAAAATAACCTGCGGTTGCTAAAATAAGTACCATCCACAATACGTTGATAATAATTACAGGTAAAAAACGTTCAAGTAAAAATATTGGTACGGCGAGTAGTAATAAGCCAAAGATGTTTTTAATTACAGTCATCCAATTACCTGCTTTAGGTAACAGTTTGCCGCCCGAGCTTCCTAATACAAGCAGAGGTAGTCCCATACCTAAACTCAACGCATAAAGCGCTGATGCTCCTAGTAATATATCGCCTGATTGTGAAATGTATAACAAAGCACCTGTTAACGGCGCTGTGGTGCAAGGTGAGGCAACCAAGCCTGAAATAGCCCCCATAACAAGCACACCAAAATAAGAACCACCTTTTTGATTGCTGCTTAACTGATTTAACTTATTCTGCCAACTACTTGGCAATGCTAAATTAAACAGTCCAAACATAGAAAGTGCCAAAAATATAAATAATACACTTAACACGATAAGTACAATCGGGTGCTGAAACATCGCTTGAAATTGCGCACCAGCAATGGCGACAACAATACCGAGTAAAGTGTAAGTAACTGCCATGCCTTGCACGTATGCAAAAGATAAAGCGAAAGCGCGTTTTGTTGAAAGCTTGTTACCTTGGCCGACAATAATGCCGGTTAAAATCGGATACATAGGGAAAACACAAGGGGTAAAAGATAATAGTAACCCCCCGATAAAAAATGCCACGAGTGTTAGCCAAACACTGTCACTTTTTAACATGTCGACTAATTGATGTTGCTCGCTGCTATCAGCTGAACTATCAACTGAATTAGCTGCTAACGCTTTAACCGCTTCGGCATTTGGGCTGTTAAGTGCCGACAAAATATTTTCAGCACTAGTGGTAGAGTTTGTAAAGGCAGTTGTTAATTCAACCTCACTTAAATCAAGCGTTTTCTTTGTTGGTGGATAACATAAGCCTTTATCAGCACAGCCCTGATAACGAATGGTAATATTTGCATCGCTTTTAGCTTCAGTAATATCAATAGTAAAGTCTAGTTGGCCGGTGAATATTTGTTGCACACCAAAAAACTCATCTTCATGATGCTCACCTTCAGGCAATATAACCGGAATAATGGTGGCGTTTTCGGTGGTAAACTTGAACTGATGACGATACAAGTAATAACCATCAGCAATATTAAAGCTAACTTGCAGCTTGTTTTTTTGTTGATGAAAATCAAAAATAAATGCCTTATCAATTTTTAAAAATTCGTCATCATTGCTGAAAAGTGAGGCAGGAGAGCTAAAAATAGATTCCTGAGCATTTGCAATGGGCGACATAGCAAAAGAAAAGCTTGTAAGGATTAACCAAAGAACAGTAACTACTTTTTTCATAACCGTTATTTTAAAACTCGTTGATCCAGTTTACATAAAGATAACCACCTTGCTGGATGTTCAAAGTGATAACGTCAAGAAAGTTGCATAACCGAGCAACTCTAATTTTATTAGTTTACGCTAATATTTTTCATTGAGTAAGGTGTCAGTATAAAGGATACAAACCCAATGAAAATAGTTAAACAGCTTACTTGCTTGAAAAAGACCCGATAACCCCCATATTAGTTTCATTAAAGATTTTTAGGAGCGCTCATGTTTCGCCTGTTATTTATATTTTTTATTATTATTCCTATTATTGAAATCACTGTTTTAATGCAGGTTGGAGCTGTGCTAGGTGTTTGGCCAACTATTGCCATTGTTATTTTAACTGCATGGGTAGGGGCGAAGTATGTTCGACAACAAGGCATAGCAACCTTAAATTCGGTACAAACAAAAATGGCTCAAGGGCAAATGCCCTCTGATGAAATTGTTACTGGCTTAGTATTATTAGTTGCCGGCGTGTTATTAGTTACACCGGGTTTTGTTACTGATTTTCTTGGTTTGAGTTTATTAATTCCCGCGGTGCGACAAACTATTGCGGGCAGTGTTAAATCACATATAAACACTAACAGTGCCCAACAGCAAAGTTTTCACTTTAATGACCAAGGTAACGTTTATGAACATGAAGACGTTTCCGGCCAGAAAGATAGTCCGTTTCAAGCGCATATTCAGCCACCCCACAAAGCACAAACGTTAGATGGTGAATTTGAGCGTAAAGATTAAAAAATATAACCCGATGGGCTTGTGAAGTTTTATTTAATCCCCATCTCTGAAACAACAAAATTAAAACCCTAAATTTAATTATTAAATTGAACATCTCAGGAGATAGAAATGAGTATTCGTCCATTACACGATCGTGTGATCATCAAACGTAAAGAAATAGAGTCAAAGTCTGCCGGCGGTATCGTATTAACAGGTAGTGCGGCTGAAAAATCAACACGTGGTGAAGTAGTTGCTGTAGGCAAAGGTCGTATGCTAGAAAACGGCGACGTGCGCCCACTAGATGTAAAAGTTGGCGATCAAATAATCTTCAGTGAAGGTTACGGCATGAAAACTGAAAAAATTGACGGTGAAGAAGTACTAATTTTGTCAGAGTCTGACATTTTAGCCATCGTTGAATAATTAATAATTTTCTACTCATTTTATTGTACGGATTAAGTTCGGTACAAAACAGAATATAAGGAACCATGAAAATGGCAGCAAAAGACGTATTATTTGGTAACGACGCCCGCGCAAAAATGCTTAAAGGCGTTAACGTACTAGCAGATGCAGTAAAAGTTACATTAGGTCCAAAAGGCCGTAACGTAGTGTTAGATAAATCATTTGGCGGCCCAACAATCACTAAAGATGGTGTATCTGTTGCGAAAGAAATCGAATTGGAAGATAAATTCGAAAACATGGGCGCACAAATGGTGAAAGAAGTTGCTTCTAAAGCCAATGATGAAGCTGGTGACGGTACAACTACGGCGACTGTATTAGCGCAAGCGATTGTAAACGAAGGTTTAAAGTCGATTGCTGCAGGTATGAACCCAATGGATCTTAAACGTGGTATCGACAAAGCAGTTATTGCTGCCGTTGAAGCACTTAAAGGTTTATCGCAAGAATGTGCTGACAACAAAGCCATTGAACAAGTAGGTACTATCTCTGCTAACTCTGACGAAACTGTTGGTAAAATCATTGCTACAGCAATGGAAAAAGTAGGCACTGAAGGTGTTATTACTGTTGAAGAAGGCCAAGCATTAACTGATGAGCTAGACGTTGTTGAAGGTATGCAGTTTGACCGTGGTTACTTATCACCATACTTCATTAACAACCAAGAAAGTGGTGCGGTTGAATTAGAAAACCCATTCATTTTATTAGTAGACAAAAAAGTATCAAACATTCGCGAATTGCTAACAACACTTGAAGGTGTTGCTAAAGCAGGTAAGCCACTATTAATTATTGCTGAAGATGTTGAAGGCGAAGCGCTTGCAACATTAGTAGTAAACAACATGCGCGGTATCGTGAAAGTTGCTGCAGTTAAAGCACCTGGTTTTGGCGACCGTCGTAAAGCTATGTTACAAGACATTGCTACATTAACTGCTGGTACTGTAATTTCTGAAGAAATTGGCATGGAGCTTGAAAAAGCAACATTAGAAGATTTAGGTCAAGCAAAACGTGTTGTTATCTCAAAAGACAACACAACAATTATTGACGGTATTGGTGAAGAAGCTGAAATTCAGTCTCGCGTTGCGCAAATTCGTGGTCAAATTGAAGACTCTTCTTCTGATTACGACAAAGAGAAACTTCAAGAACGTTTAGCTAAATTAGCTGGCGGTGTTGCTGTTATCAAAATTGGTGCTGCTACTGAAGTTGAAATGAAAGAGAAAAAAGCCCGTGTAGAAGATGCATTACATGCAACTCGTGCAGCGGTTGAAGAAGGTGTAGTTGCTGGTGGTGGTGTTGCTCTTGTTCGCGCAGCAGACGCTATTAAAGACTTAGAAGGTATCAACGAAGACCAAACGCACGGTATTAACGTTGCAATTCGTGCTATGTCGGCTCCTTTACGTCAAATCGCGACTAACTCAGGCGACGAAGCTTCAGTTGTATTAAACGAAGTACGTAACGGCGGTACAGGTAACTACGGATACAATGCTGGCAACAGCACTTACGGCGATATGCTAGAAATGGGTATACTTGACCCAACGAAAGTAACACGTAGCGCACTACAATTTGCAGCCTCAGTTGCCGGCTTAATGCTAACAACAGAAGCCATGATCACAGACGCACCAGTGAAAGACGCTGGCGCTGCTGGTGGTATGCCTGATATGGGCGGCATGGGTGGTATGGGTGGAATGGGCGGCATGATGTAATAAAAACATCAAAATAACACCCTAGTAAAATCAATAGCTTACAGTTGAAGTATACAGAAAGGTACACACTAAAGTATCCAAAAGGTACACAAAAGTACACAGTGAATTTAATTAGGTAATTGATTACGCTAATACGAAAATACGAAAGGCGTTGAGTTTAATCTCAGCGCTTTTTTTTGTCTTCTTTATGATGGTAGAAAGGGCTACTAGAGGTCTTGTAAGCTATCTAATTTCTCAAAAAAACGATAGGGGATGATAGTACTGTTATTGTATCCATCATGTTTAATTAATCTGCATAGTCATTTATATTAATTGTGAATCGTAAGATATTAAGGAAGAATTATTCTCTGCGTTAAATAGGTAAGGACTATTGTATTTCAACTATATTGGCTGCTACATTTGATGTCTTTAATTGTTCTAGATAACGTTTAAAAATATGCGCTTACATGTTAATTGTGCTTTAATTATTTAGGGGATTCTGCTGTAGGCGATTTGAGCGTAAGTAGGATATAGTGCTTTCTCTTAAACAATTGCTCATAGTAAATTAGTCGATACCTACTATATTTTTATCGCTGCCTCTATCATTGACCAATTCAAATATTCACTAAAACACATCAAGGGTTATTTATGAGTTTACCTATTCCTGCAACCAATAATTTTAATGTCATGATGTTCTCATTAGGTTTGGTAATGCTTGTGTTTAGCATTGGTTTTTATTACACAAAGGCTGAAGAGTTGAACAAGTTGAACATAGAAGTGTTTAGAGAGTCAGAAAGAGTTGAGTCGAAGTTAGCCGAACAATCAATAATGCGAGAAGGTATTATAAATTTACTGAGTTATATTAAGAATCAAAAATTACCTGAATCATGCAACCATTCAACAAAGTTAGCGCATGCACTTAAAGGAAAAAAAAGTGGTGATTTAGATAATTTCACTCTGTCGATACAAACGTGCTTTGATGATATCACCAGCCTATCTAAGAACTTAAAGAAGCAAGAAGTATTATTTGAATCAATAAAAAATAATATAGAACTTGCTGAGGGACATATTTCTAAGTTTGATAAAGATAGTTCAAAGCTTCGGGATGAAATAACGTCTTTACAAATTAAAACCGACAACTTAGATTCTATGGATTCTAATATAAAATCATTAAGGTTTATCTTAGCAATTTTGATTGTAATTAGTCTGATTCTTATAGGGATTTTTGGAATGAAATGGCTTAGAGTACAAAAAGTATTAGATAATAGGGAAATCAACCGTTCAAGTTGATTGACTTAGTAGCTCATATCTAATCAGGTGGTCTATAATAATAGGCTTCGGCATTTTCTCGCAGGTCGCTTTGAGCAGTGAGTACTATCGGTCAATACAAAGCCTTATTTAAATAAAGTAAGTGTCGATACTAAGCAAAGAAAAGCGCACTGTAAAATATTTGCAGTAATTGAGGTCACATATCGTTTTACAGCCTTTATGTCCTTTAGATTAAAATTAATAGTTATAAGTTGATTTTTAAGTACAACTTAAAGCTCATTAACATTATCTAGAGCTTTATTTACTCAATTAAATTAACAGTAATTATCAATGTTATTAGAAGCTTCATTCCAACCTTAAGAGAGCTTTAAGACCTAGTAATTTACTTAATAATATTATTACAAAGTTAAATGACTATAAGAGCCTAATGTTATCTTAAAGTTAAGCCCCCTTACCCCCAATACTAACTATAAGTGCCCCCTTAATGCGTCTTATAGTAATGATAGTAATGTAGATATATGTAATTAATTCTATGGCTATCTTATAGTTATCTTATAGATATCTTTTTCTTTTCTTTTAGTTTTCTACCCATAGGTGAGGGACATTAATTATTGTTTATTAATCAAGTGTTTAGTGATGGTGTTGAAGTTAATGCTTTTCACTGTAATTTCAGGTGATAGCGACTCGATTAAAGTGTATTTAGCTGTGATATGTAATCAGGTTTCGAGCTTGTAGAGTGCTTTAATAATTTGCCTTCTGTAAGCCATTTTTAGATGTCTTGATTCACCACCAGTATGATTGCCTGCCTAGCCTTTAAAATTACGCTTACAGATCCATTTAGGAAGCTCTAGGGTATCTTTTAGTTGTTAGATAGGCTGCTTATAGCCACATAAAGTAAGTA
>NZ_BAAJLU010000023.1:0-39325 GCF_057550865.1 Colwellia sp. NW0002-52-1
AGGGCTAGTTATCCACAAGGATATTTATTTATTTTTATACTCACTGAATAATAATAGAAAATTAATAGCTTTTACCCAGACTTATTCACAATTGGTATCTATGTAGCTTAATATTGTTAATAAGTTATGCGTAAGTTGCTTATAAATGATCTTGGTTTTGTGATAACCAAGCTTGAGCAAGTTCTTCTGGATCTATATCTTGGCTCATATCTAAGGTGAGTAATGGTGATAGCTCAACACAACCTTTTGATAATAAAAGTTTATTTATGTTTATTCCTGCGTAGCAAAAGGTATCATAGTTTGAATCACCAATAGCGATCGTTAAAAGTTTCACTGAGGATAGATCTTGAACCGTATTTTTAAGATCTGAAACAAATTCTTGGATATTGTCAGGGTAATCACCAGCGCCATGAGTAGAGGTGCAAATTAACCATGTTTGATTTTCGTTTGGTATTTGAGCGAAATCAGGCTGGAAATGTAGTTCAACGTGATGGCCAAGGCTCGTTAATGTTTCTTCACAGGCTTCTGCAACATATTCAGAACCACCTAACATACTACCAATAATTATTTGAAATGAGCTCATTTATTATCTCTTTTGTTTATATAACTTGGTTTTTGATTCGGTTTATTTAAACCACTAAACTTTCTTTAAAGTGCAAAATTCACACATTTTTACAATTTGAAAAACACAGAAACATCAAGTTAGCTATTATATATCTAATAGTTAATTTAATGTTGAATACTCTATGAAGACAATAATTTTAAAATTAATCATGGCGATACTGGTTTTGTCGCCATTAGTTTTTAGTAATACTACCTACGCCAGTAATTCACTTGAGATAGTTACTTATAATAAAGCCCTTAAACAGGCTATTAGATTGTATAAAAACAATGAATTTGAGCAAGCACTACCTCAGCTTGAGTTGTTTGCTAGAAGAGGCGATAAAATGTCTCAATATATTGTTGGAACTATGTACCTCAATGCACAAGGCACTAAACAAGACTTACTGAAAAGTTACGCTTGGCTTAGTGTTGCAAATGAGCAAAAAAGTGAAGTGTGGGAAAAACCATTAATAATGTTACAAGAAAAACTACCGAAAGATTATTTGGTTAATTTAATATCCGAAGGTGATAAGTATTTAGAACTCTATGGTGCTAAAAGTCAGCGTTTAAAATGTAAAAATGTTAGAGAACTAGGCTCTAAAAAACCAACTTATCGTTGTAAGAAAATGGAAGTAAAAAATGGTCATTATTATGTTGATGATGAACAAAGTTTAGCATTAATTGACTAATTATAAGTTATAACATGCAATTCAAGTGCCGTGAGTTGCATGTTATTTGTAGGCTATTTATTGAATTCTGTTAACTCTAATTCTTCGTTTGGTGCCTACTTTTTTGAGTTGAAAGCTATTCATTACTCCTCTTACGATAATAATTGAATCGCCTTCAGAGAATTTTGCCCTTTTATCACCACCTTTTTGTAGCCAAATTTGGCCATTTTCTAATTCAATTTTCCATTCTTTACGCAAAGTTTTACTGACTGTTTTAATGGTTGCTGTAAGTTCGTCAAATTCACGTTCTTTTTCTGAATATCTATGTGCTTGGCCAAAAGATGAAACTAATTCACTTTCTGTTTGGGTGTCTGCAACAGGAGGTTTAATTGGGTTTGAGTGCTTAGTATTATTCTGCTCTTTAGCTGTTAAACTTTTAGTAACGTAATTATCAAAACATTGTAGTCTTTTTTTATTATCTTTAATTTCAGCACATTGAATTATCTCAATGTTTACATTATTTGCTTTTGTTATATTGCTAACAAAAACAACAGATGACGCTAAAAGTAATAAGGTTAATTTTTTCATCTTCTTCCTAATTTTAAACTATTTAAATACTGTTAACTTAAATATGAAATTTATTTAAGTATGATAATTAATTTTCTATGAATTTAGCACATTATTATTTTTATTACTTACCAATACAAAACGATGAAAAAATTTGGCTTAATAAATCATCATTAGTAAATTCACCGGTAATTTTGTTTAGTTCTTCTTGGCAAAAACGTAGCTCCTCAGCCAGAATTTCACCTGCAACATATGATTCAAGCTGTTCAAAACCTATCTCTAAATGCTGATGCGCTTGTTCAAGTGCTACTAAATGGCGTCTTCTTGCCATAAAACCGCCTTCGGTACTACCTTGGTATCCCATGATATGTTTAAGGTGCTCAGTTAACGTTGTAACCCCTTCACCTGTTTTTGCTGACAAAGTGATAGTAGGTGTAGAGTTTACCTCACTGAAACCTGTTTTTACTTGGCTTATATCGGCTTTATTTCTAATAATAGTTAAGCCGATATTATCAGGTAGTTTTTCAAAAAACTCTGGCCATACCGCTTTAGGATCTTGTTTTTCATCTTGTGCTGAATCTATCATTAGCAACACGCGGTCAGCTTGTTTTATTTCTTGCCATGCTCGTTCAATACCAATTTGCTCTACTTTATCTGCACTTTCTCTAAGTCCAGCAGTATCAATAATATGTAATGGCATACCATCAATGTGAATTTGTTCCGTTAGTACATCGCGAGTGGTGCCTTCGATATCGGTCACAATTGCACTTTCTTTACCACTAAGCGCATTAAGTAAACTTGATTTTCCAGCATTAGGGCGTCCGGCAATTACTACTCGCATACCTTCACGTATAATACTGCCTTGTTGTGCTTTATTTTTCACATCAGCAACTTGTGCAATAATCGCTTTTAAATCGTTAACAACTTTTTCATCGGCAAGAAAATCAATTTCTTCTTCGGGGAAATCAATCGCGGCTTCAACATACATGCGTAAATGTATAGTGTCGTTAACCATTTGCTTCACTAATTTTGAAAAGTCACCTTGCAGTGAATGTAATGCACAACGCGCTGCTTGCTCAGAGCTAGAATTGATTAAATCGGCTATCGCTTCAGCTTGTGTTAAATCAAGTTTGTCATTAAGAAACGCTTGTTCACTAAACTCACCAGGATCTGCCATTCTTATTTTTGGTAATGCTAAAATTTCTTTTAACAGCATATCTAGAATAACCGGTCCGCCATGGCCTTGTAGCTCTAAAATATCTTCGCCAGTAAAAGAATTAGGGCCTTTAAAATAAATAGCAATGCCTTGATCTAGTGCCTGGCCTTTTTGATCTTTAAAGGTGAGGTATTCCGCTTTTCTTAGCTCTGGTACTTTACCTAAAATAGCGACTGCTACATTCTTAACTTCTGGGCCTGAAACTCTGATGATGCCAACACCGCCTCTGCCCGGAGCTGTTGCTTGAGCCGCTATTGTTTCTTTTTGGCTTGATGAAAAAGCTAGGTCTGACATGGGTATTTTCTCTGTTATCTATAAATATTCTTAATTGGCGATATTATAAACTGTTAATAACGCGCTTGAAATGCATGTAGTAGTTTTGTTTGTATTTTCGAATTTAAATCTATCGATTCGATTATGTAGGAGGCTAATTTTAAGTGATGTTATCGTGATTTTTTAGACATAAAAAAAGGTAGCCTAAGCTACCTTTGATTAAATAATACGCTTTTTACTTCGCTTTGGCTTTTTCGATGCCCGAGAATATTATTTTCATTTGAACAATTGAAATAATATTACTGACTAACCAGTAAAGTACTAGTCCTGAAGGGAACCAGAAAAAGAATACAGTAAACATTACAGGCATATACTGCATTATTTTTTGTTGCATTGGATCTTGCACAGTCATTGGCTGCATTTTTTGCATAATGAACATACTTACGCCCATTAACACAGGTAAAATGTAGAATGGGTCTTGTGCTGATAGATCCTGTATCCACAACATAAATGGTGCATGACGTAACTCAACACTTTCCAAAAATACCCAGTAAAGCGCTAAGAATATTGGCATTTGGATAATTAGAGGTAAGCAACCACCAGCAGGGTTTACTTTCTCTTTACGATATAGCTCCATCATAGCTTGTGACATTTTTTGCTTGTCATCACCAAAACGCTCTTTCAGTTGCGTCATTTTAGGCTGTAAAGCACGCATTTTAGCCATTGAGGTGTATTGCGCTTTCGTTAATGGGTACATAGCACCTTTAACGATTAGGGTAATAATAATAATCGCTACACCCCAGTTTGTCACAATAGATTGTATTTTAATTAGCAACCAAAATAATGGTTGGCTGATCATAAATAAGAAACCGTAATCGATAGTTAAATCTAAGTTTTCTTCAATACTTTCTAATACATCTTGATCCTTCGGACCGACATAAAAAGTAGCTGATGTCGTTGCAGTAGAGTTTGGTTCAATAGTAATTGCTGGAGCTTTAAAACCAATTACAGCATCTCTGTTACTTGAATAACGTGAATATAATTGATTATCAGCAGTTTTTTCAGGTACCCAAGAAGAAACAAAGTAGTGTTGCAGCATAGCAACCCAGCCACCTCGAGTTGATACATTTAAATCTGCTTCTTCAATATCTGAAAAATCATATTTTTCGTATACATCTTCAGTAGTCGAGTATGCAGTACCCTTATATGTAGGTATTAAACCACTGCCAGTATCGATTAATGTCGTTTGTTTTAGTTGTGCATACATTTGAACACTTGCAGCATTTGCAGTGTTGTTTGAAATAATGTATTCAACATTAATAGCGTAGCTATCGTAGTTAAGTGTAAAACGCTTAGTTACTGAAAGACCCGTGTTATCAACATAGTTTAAATCAATAACTAGCGGCTCGTTAGCATTCGCCTGATATGCAGTTGCAGACGTTTGATAAATAGGTCGTCCAGGAATAACACGATCTAAACCTTGAGCACCGGTTAAGCCACTTTGTGCAACATAACGATCTTTGTCATTTCGCAAAATTGTAAAAGGTATGCCATTACCTTGTTCGGTGTCGAACTTAAGTAATTTAGCTTCTACAATGTCACCACCATTGGTATCAATTTTAAGTGCTAAAACATCATTGCTTACAGAAATTACTGTTGCGTTAACAACTTTAGTTTCGTTGCTAATTGACGTTACTGCTGCTGATGACTCAGGAACAAAATCGCCATTAGAATTATTTGGCGTTGTTTGTTGAGATACTGCTGGTTGCTCAATAATTGGAGCATTGTCTGTTTGCCATTGGCTAAATAGCAAATAGGTAACAACCATAAGCGCAATAAAAAGAAAACTGCGTTGGGATTCCATAATGTCTTATTTCTCTTTTTTTGATAGTGGCACGGGATCATGTCCTCCCGCATTAAGTGGGTGGCATTTTAGTATACGTTTGCCTGCTAACCAACAACCTTTTATCACACCATGATGATTTATTGCTTCAATGGTATAAAAAGAGCATGTTGGATTGAATCTACAATTAGGTCCAAGCAATGGGCTAAGCCAGCGCTGGTAAGCTTTTACTATAGTAATAGCTATTTTTTGTGGCGTTGAATTACTTTGCGCCATATTTTTTCCAATTGCTGATTAATTTCTTTGTTTTCAAGCTTGTCAGTGCCTGATTTCACCATAACGACTATATCAATATGGGGGAGGTTATGTTGATTTAAACGGAAGCTTTCACGAATTTGTCGCTTAATACGATTTCGTTGCACAGCTAATTTAACTCGTTTTTTAGCAATAGCTAAACCGAGACGATTATTATTATCAGGATTTGGAGTAACAAGAATTGTAATATGGCTAGAGCCAAAACGAAGAGGTTTTGAAAAAACAGATTGAAATTGACCGGGAGTCAACAAACGTGACTCCCGATTAAATTCATAAGTAACCATAGCGGCTACTATTCCTTTAACTTAAGTTGCAAGTTAAAAGATTAAGCACTTAAGCTTGCACGGCCTTTAGCACGACGACGTGAAATTACTGTACGTCCGTTTTTTGTTGCCATACGAGCACGGAAGCCATGGTTACGCTTACGCTTTAATACACTAGGTTGAAATGTTCTTTTCATTACGCTAATCCGTCTGTTGTTGTTGCCCTGGCAAAACAGCCTTCATGAGCACACTGGGTCTAAAAATGAGGCGAAATTCTATATAGAGAACGACACTTTGTCAATGGTTATTATTTAGCTTTTTTTCAAAAGATCTTAACTTGATCGTCTTGATCAAATATATATCCACAGTTTTATAACAATCATGTTTTTTTTAAACTAAATAATCCATTTTATTGAGTAATAATCAAATAGTATATCGAAACTTTTTTAGCATTAATTTAGTCTTAAAAATTAGTAAGAAGCCTAATTTTATTGATATTATTAAAAAAAACTCAAAATAAAAGCGATTAATTGATTTGTCAATATTGATGTTGTGGATAACTATAGTGATAATAGCGTAATTATAAAATTTAATTTTTACTGTTCTGTTTTTTACCGTTCCTGAAATAAACGTTATTAAACGCACGAATCGTTATATTTATCAGGAGTCGGTTGTTGGATCATACACTTTGGCAAAAATGTTTGTCTGTTCTTCAAGAAGAATTGCCCGCACAACAATTTAGCATGTGGATTCGTCCGCTTCAGTGCGTAGTCACAGACAATATTATGACCTTATATGCGCCAAATAGGTTTGTTCTTGATTGGGTAAGAGATAAGTACGTTAATCGCATTAATGAACTTGTGAGCATGCAAGACAGTGCTAATCCACCTTTACTTCGTTTCGACGTAGGTAGCATTCCTTCACAAACAACAAATATTCAAAGTAGCATTAGCCAAATTCAGCCTAATGTTCAACCAACAAATAGAGATGCTACCGTTCCTGAAAGTAATTTACCTAAAACGACTAACGTTAGGGTTAAGTATACGTTTGACAACTTCGTAGAAGGTAAATCTAACCAATTAGCACGTGCAGCCGCTTCACAAGTTGCAGATAACCCAGGCGCAGCATATAACCCATTATTTATTTATGGTGGAACAGGTTTAGGTAAAACACATTTATTACATGCTGTTGGTAATGGTATTTTATTAAATAAACCTAATGCTAAAATTGCCTACATGCATTCAGAGCGTTTTGTTCAAGACATGGTTCGGGCATTACAAAATAATGCCATGGAAAAATTCAAACAATATTACCGATCTGTCGATGCATTATTAATAGATGATATACAATTTTTCGCTGGTAAAGATCGTACACAAGAAGAATTCTTTCATACTTTCAATGCTTTACTTGAAGGTAATCAACAAATAATCTTAACCAGTGACCGTTATCCAAAAGAAGTCGACGTTGAAGATCGTTTAAAATCACGTTTTGGTTGGGGCTTAACCATAGCCATTGAACCGCCTGAATTAGAAACTCGCGTTGCTATTTTGAAACGTAAAGCACAAGAAAGTCATATTAATTTAGCCGATGAAGTTGCTTTTTTCATTGCTAAACGTTTACGCTCAAATGTTCGCGAATTAGAGGGCGCCTTGAATAGGGTGATTGCAAATGCTAACTTTACTGGCAGAGCAATTACTATTGATTTTGTTAGAGAAGCTTTACGGGATTTGCTGGCCTTACAAGATAAATTAGTCACAATAGATAATATTCAGCGTACTGTTGCAGAGTACTATAAAATTAAAGTTGCCGATTTACTGTCTAAACGCAGAAATCGCTCAGTTGCTAGACCTCGTCAAATTGCCATGGCATTATCTAAAGAGCTAACTAACCATAGTTTACCTGAAATAGGTGATGCATTTGGTGGGCGTGATCATACGACTGTTCTACATGCCTGTCGTAAGGTAAAATCTTTACGCGAAGAATCTCACGATATAAAAGAAGATTATTCAAATTTAACAAGAACATTGTCATCATAATAATAAGTAAGTTAAAAGCGAGTCAGAAATGAAATTTTCATTAAATAGAGAATTACTCTTGAAGCCATTACTATTGGTTTCAGGTGCTGTAGAACGAAAAAGTACCTTACCTATTTTAAGTAATATACTTTTTGATGTAAGTGGGCAATCACTTACCTTAACAGCTACTGATTTAGAGTTAGAGATGGTGGCATATGCGACTGTAGATAATCAATCAGACAATGGACAAGTTACAATACCAGCACGTAAGTTGCTTGATATATGTAAAAGTTTACCTGATGATTCTATGCTGACTTTTGAAACTGAAAATGACGTTATAAAAATCAGTACTGGTCGAAGTAAATATTCATTGTCTACTTTACCTGCGAGCGACTTTCCAAATATAGAACAATGGAAAGGTGATGTAGAGTTCAAATTAATGAAATCTGAATTACTTCGATTAATTGAAAGTACTCATTTTTCAATGGCAAATCAAGATGTTCGCTATTACCTTAATGGTATGTCGATTGAGACAGAAGGTCATGAAATTCGCTCAGTTGCTACTGACGGCCATCGATTAGCTATTTGTAAAATTGCTAATCCAGAACTTGAACTGCCTGCACGCCAAGTTATTGTACCTCGTAAAGGTATTTTAGAAATCATTCGATTGCTTGATCCTGTAGATGAAGATATCCAAGTATTTTTAGGTTCTAATCACATCAGAATAATCGACGCTGAGTTCTCTTTTACCAGTAAACTTGTTGATGGTCGTTTCCCTGATTATAGACGTGTGTTACCACGTAATGGTGACAAAATTCTTAATGCTAATAAAGATGTATTAAGACAAGTATTGTCACGTGCTTCTATCTTATCAAATGAAAAGTTCAAGGGTGTTCGTTTAAATTTTGGTAGTACAGAATTAAAAATAACCGCTAACAACCCAGAGCAAGAACAAGCTGAAGAAGTCATTGAAATCGATTTCCCATACGAAGAAGTTGAAATTGGTTTTAACGTTAGTTACGTATTAGACGTGCTAAATGCGATTAAAGAAACTGATGTTAAATTTACTTTAGCTGACGCTAACAGTAGTGTGGTTATTGAAGGTGGCGAATCTGGAGAAGCCTTGTACGTTGTTATGCCAATGCGTTTGTAGCAGTTACCTAAGATGAAACTGTAAGAATGAGTATAGGTAAGTTAATTGTTCAAGACTTAAGAAATATTGAAAATATATCGATTGAGTTACATCCAGATTTAAACTTTATAATAGGCGACAACGGTAGTGGTAAAAGCAGCTTTTTAGAAGCGATATTTTATTTAGGGCACGGTAAATCTTTTCGTAGTTCTAATGTTAGTAATTTACTACAACACAGCAAAAACAGTTTTATTGTTAGTGCAAAAACTAATAAAGATTGCCAAATGGGCGTTAGAAAAATATTTAACGGCACTAGTGCAGCAAATACTGAAATTAGAATTAATGGTGAAAAGCAGCATAAATTTTCAGTGCTTGCAAAAAATATTGCTGTACAAGTTATAACACCAGAAAGCTTTATTATATTTTTTGGTGGACCAAAGCAAAGAAGAAGGTTTATTGATTTAGGTTTGTTTCACGTGAAACATTCGTTTTCAGATCATTGGAAAGAGTTTTCACGAATTCTGAAACAACGTAATGCTTGTTTAAGAAGTAAAACAACAGGTTCTACATTAGATTACTGGACAGAAGTCTTTGCTGAAAGCGCACAAGTAATTGCAGACCTTAGATCTGAATACGTGCAGGAGTTGACTAAAGAGTTAAGTTTTTGGCTCAAAATAATGTTACCTTCAGTATCTGAAGAAATTGTTATTCAATATCTACAAGGTTGGAATAGTAAAAGAAACTTGTTAGATGTTTTACAACAATATCGCGAAAAAGAATTAGCTCACGGATATAGCTTATTCGGCGCACAAAAATTTGATGTTCGTTTTTTATTAAACGGAGCCTCGATAGATAACCAACTATCAAGAGGGCAACAAAAGTTGTTTTTACTAGCGTTAACTTTTGCACAAGCAAAGTTAATAGAAAGAGTTAACTTAGTAAAACCAATTTTATTAATTGATGACGTAGGTGCAGAACTCGATATTCACTCTAGAGCATTATTAAACAATGCGATAGCAGCAATAGAATGTCAGGTAATCGTTACCGCAATTGATAAAGCAGCGGTGGAACAACTTGTTCCACAAGAAGAAAACTACAAAATGTTTCACGTGAAACATGGCAAACTATCAGTAATGAGTGAGTAGGCTACAAGCTATGACAATAGAAAATGAATATGACTCGGCAAGTATTAAAGTACTTAAAGGCTTAGATGCAGTTCGCAAAAGACCAGGGATGTATATAGGTGATACCGATGACGGCACAGGTCTTCATCATATGGTATTTGAGGTGTTGGATAACTCAATTGATGAAGCACTAGCAGGTCACTGTAGTGATATTATTGTTAAAATTCACTTAGACGGCTCAGTGTCTGTTCGAGATGACGGACGTGGCATTCCAACAGAAATTCACCCAGAAGAAGGGATTTCAGCAGCCGAAGTTATCATGACAGTATTGCATGCTGGTGGTAAGTTTGGTGGTGAAGACTCAGGCTATAAAGTTTCTGGTGGTCTTCATGGAGTTGGTATCTCTGTAGTTAATGCATTGAGCCATAAACTAAAACTGAATATTCGCCGAGAAGGTAAGTTATATGAGCAACTTTATCACCACGGTGTTCCTGATGAACCACTAAAAGTTGTTGGCGAAAGTGATAAAACAGGAACAGAAGTACGCTTCTGGCCAAGTGAAGACACCTTCAGTGATGTTTTATTTCACTATGACATGTTGGTAAAAAGAATTCGTGAATTATCATTCTTGAACTCTGGAATTTCAATTAGACTTATAGATGAACGTGAAGAAGGTAAAGAAGATCATTTTCATTTTGAAGGCGGCATACAAGCCTTTGTTGATTACTTAAATACCAATAAAACCCCAGTTAATGAAGAAATATTCTATTTCGATTTAGAACGTGAAGATGGCATTATTGTTGAAGTTGCAATGCAATGGAACGACGGTTTCCAAGAAAGCATACACTGTTTTACCAATAACATTCCACAGCGCGATGGTGGAACTCACTTAAGTGGTTTTAGAACAGCATTAACTCGTACCTTAAATAGTTACATGGTTAAAGAAGGCTTAAATAAAACTAAAAAAGGTGGTAACACTGAAACTAGTGCATCAGGCGATGACGCGCGTGAAGGTTTAACTGCAGTAATTTCTGTTAAAGTTCCAGACCCTAAATTCTCTTCTCAAACTAAAGATAAGCTAGTTTCTTCTGAAGTTAAAACCGCAGTAGAACAAGCTATGGGTGAGAAACTTGGTGAATATCTATTAGAAAAACCAGCAGTAGCTCGTACTATTATTATGAAAATAGTTGATGCTGCTCGTGCACGTGAGGCGGCTCGAAAAGCACGGGAAATGACACGACGCAAAGGTGTATTAGATATTGCAGGTTTACCTGGTAAATTAGCCGATTGTCAGGAAAAAGATCCTGCACTATCTGAACTATATATAGTGGAAGGGGACTCTGCTGGCGGATCAGCCAAGCAGGGAAGAAACCGAAAAAACCAAGCGATATTACCATTAAAAGGTAAAATTCTTAACGTTGAAAAAGCACGTTTTGATAAAATGATATCCTCACAAGAGGTAGGTACGTTAATTACCGCACTAGGTTGTGGTATCGGGCGTGACGAATATAACCCTGAAAAATTACGTTACCACAGCATTATCATCATGACCGATGCTGATGTCGATGGTTCTCATATCCGTACATTACTACTGACATTTTTCTATCGTCAAATGCCAGAAATTATGGAACGTGGATATATATATATTGCTCAACCGCCACTTTATAAAGTGAAAAAAGGTAAGCAAGAGCGTTACATTAAAGATGATGAAGGCTTAACAGAATATTTAACAACGTTAGCGTTAGAAAATGCTGAAGTACATGTAAATGAATCTGCACCAGCAATATCAGGCTTGTCATTAGAAAATTTAGTGAATCAGTTCCGCAAGACCCATGAAACTATAAAGCGTGTTTCTCGTTTAATTCCGGCTGATATTCTAGAAAAAATGATTTATGGCGATGTAATTACAGTCGAAGATTTCAAGAGTAAAGATAAAGTTGAATCATGGACAGCAAACTTACTTAAGCAGTTATCTGACCAAGATGGTAATGGTTCTATCTATACGGTTGAAGTAAAGCATGACCAAGAGCGAAATGTATATTACCCAAGCTTTAATGTTCGTAAGCATGGTATAGATACAGTGTATGATTGTGATTATGAATTTATTGACTCAAAAGAGTTTTTATCAATTCAAAACCTAAATAAAGCTGTAAACGGTTTAATGGAAGAAGGTGCTTACGTTAAGCGTGGCGAAAAAATTAAACCAATAACTGAATTTGAAGAAGCGTTAAACTGGCTAATGGCTGAATCAAAGCGTGGCCAATACATTCAACGTTATAAAGGTCTAGGTGAAATGAACCCAAGCCAATTATGGGAAACAACCATGGATCCAGAATCACGTAGAATGCTACAAGTAACTATTGAAGATGCTATAGCAGCTGATCAATTGTTCACTACTTTGATGGGTGATCATGTTGAGCCACGTAGAAACTTCATTGAAGAAAACGCACTTAAAGTAGCTAACTTAGATGTTTAGGGTTTAAAGCTTTATGATAAAAATGCCCGATCATCAAATCGGGCATTTTTTGTTTCTAACCTTGCATAATATTTAAATTAATTACTAAACATCTAGGCAAGGACACTAGGCTAATAAAGCGACAGACGTTATAATTAGCCTTATTTAATACAATATAACTATAGATTCGGAATGTTATGAGTACCTTTAATATAAAGACCTTTCAAGGACTAATACTGCAGTTGCAAGATTATTGGTCGCGCCAAGGCTGTGTAATCGTTCAGCCATTAGATTTAGAAGTAGGGGCAGGCACATTTCACCCGATGACATTCTTACGTTCAATTGGTCCTGAGCCAATGAGTAGTGCTTATGTACAACCATGCCGTCGACCTACCGATGGGCGCTACGGCGAAAACCCAAACAGATTGCAGCATTACTACCAGTTTCAAGTTATGTTAAAGCCTTCGCCAGATAATATCCAAGAGCTTTACCTTAACTCATTAAAAGAAATGGGTATTGATCCACTTGTACATGACATACGTTTTGTAGAAGATAACTGGGAATCACCTACATTAGGTGCCTGGGGATTAGGCTGGGAAATCTGGTTAAACGGTATGGAAGTAACACAGTTTACTTATTTCCAACAAGTAGGTGGTATTGAATGTGCTCCAGTTACTGGTGAAATAACTTACGGCTTAGAACGCTTAGCTATGTACATACAAAACGTTGATAGTATTTATGACCTAGTTTGGACCGATGGTCCAATGGGCAAAGTATTATATGGTGATGTTTTCCATCAAAACGAAGTTGAGCAATCAACCTATAACTTTGAACATGCTGACGTAGACGCACTATTCAAAACATTTGATCAATGTGAAAAAGATAGCCAAAAATTGATAGAAGCAGGCTTAGCCTTACCTGCATATGAACAAGTGATGAAAGCGTCACATGCTTTTAACTTACTTGATGCACGCCACGCAATATCAGTAACAGAACGTCAACGATACATATTACGAGTTAGAACATTATCAAAAGCTTGTGCACAAGCTTACTATGATAAACGTGAAGAGCTTGGCTTTCCGTTATGTAAAAACAATTCAGCAAATGGTAACACGACTAAGGAACAATCATAATGACTACAGAAACACTACTGATTGAACTAGGTACTGAAGAGTTACCACCAAAATCACTAAGAACCTTAGCAACTACATTTTTTGAACATATAAAGTTGCAATTAGACGATGCCAATTTAACGTATTCAGCTATCAACTGGTATGCAACTCCGCGTCGTTTAGCGGTAAAAGTTGAAGACTTAATCGCAAATCAAGCAGACAAAGCGATAGAAAAACGTGGTCCTGCAGTTAACGTAGCATTTGACGCCGAAGGTAACGCAAGCAAAGCCGCAGAAGGTTGGGCACGATCTAATGGTATTACTGTTGCAGAAGCAGAGCGATTAGTTACCGATAAAGGTGAATGGTTACTTTATAAAACTGTTGAGCAAGGTAAGCACGTTGAACAATTAGTTCCAGCTATGGTAAATAACGCTATTGCGAAACTACCTGTACCTAAACCTATGCGTTGGGGTTCAGGCAGAACACAATTTATTCGACCGGTTCACACCTTAACACTTATGTATGGTTCTAGTATTCTAGCGGGTGAGTCTTTAAATATTAGCTCTAACAATTTAGTAACGGGTCATCGTTTTCATCATCATGGCTTAGTAGCACTTTCTCATGCAGACGATTACCAAAGCGCGCTAAAAGCAGCACATGTGGTGGTTGACTATCAAGCACGTAAAGAAACTATTCAACAGCAAATTAATATTGCTGCAAAAGAAATAGGTGGCACAGTTGTTCATGACGAAGATTTGCTTGAAGAAGTAACCTCATTAGTTGAATGGCCTGTCGTATTAACAGGAAGCTTTGATGAAGAATTTTTGAATGTACCACCAGAGCCGCTAATTTATTCGATGAAAGACCACCAAAAGTACTTTCCTGTTACCGATGGTAAAGGTAACTTGTTGAATAAATTCATATTTGTATCAAATATTGAAAGTAAAGACCCAAGCCAAGTTATTAAAGGAAATGAAAAGGTTATTCGACCACGTTTGGCCGATGCAGAGTTTTTCTTTAAAACTGATAAAAAACAATCACTTGAGTCTAGATTGGAAAGCTTAGAGTCTGTATTGTTTCAAAAACAATTGGGTACAGTAAAAGCTAAGTCAGAACGCATTGCTAGCTTAAGTGAATTTGTTGCCAATGTAATTGGCGATGATACAGCTATGGCGCATCGTGCTGGTTTATTGAGTAAAACTGATTTAATGTCAGACATGGTACTTGAGTTTCCACAAGTGCAAGGCACCATGGGTAAATACTACGCTCAACATGATGGTGAGCCAGAAGCTGTTGCTCAAGCGCTTGAAGATCAATATCGTCCACGCTTCGCTGGTGATGCATTACCAGAGCAAACAATTGGTTGTGCGGTCGCTATTGCCGATAAAGTGGATACCTTAGTGGGTATTTTTGGTATTAACCAAGCCCCTAAGGGTGATAAAGACCCGTTTGCTTTACGCCGTGCTGCTATTGGTTTAATACGTATTATTATCGAAAAAGATCTAAATTTAGATATTGCAGATTTAATCGCTAAAAGTGTTGAGCTTTACCAAGACAAACTTACCAATCAAGATGTAAGCAAACAAGTACTTGATTTTGTATTTGGTCGTTACCGTGCTTATTATCAAGATCAAAATATGAGTGTTGATGTTATACAAGCCGTATTAGCAAATGCACCATCAGCGCCACTAGATTTTAATAAGCGTATTCACGCAGTAACACATTTTAAAACGTTATCTGAAGCAGCAACATTGGCTGCCGCAAATAAACGTGTCGGTAATATTTTAGTTAAATTTAAAGGCGAGTTGTTTAACGCATTCGACCTAGAGTTAGCTAGCGAAGCTGCTGAAACAGAATTGGCAACAGCCTTTTCAACTGTGAAAGCTAAAATAGCACCGTTAATGACAGCAAAAGATTATCAAGGTGCATTAACTGAGCTATCGGCTCTGAAACAACCTATTGATAACTTCTTTGATAACGTTATGGTAATGGCAGACGACGAACAAGTTAAAACCAACCGTTTAACGTTACTGAACGAAATTCGTAATAGCTTTTTTGCTATCGCCGATATTTCATTATTGCAGTAAAAATTAAGTAAGCTAAAACTAAAAAGGGAATGCTATGGCATTCCCTTTTTTATGTTTGAGTCATATATAACTTATATATTAGAAGTTTAAGATAATTTTGAGGTTGTAGCTTGCATTGTGAGCGCATTATCCAGTTATTAATTAAGTTTAATAACTGAGTATTTGAATGCACTAATTTTGCTTGTTTATTCCATGATCCTATTGTCTTTCAACCATGGATAGTAATACCTGAAAATATTTGTTATTAATGTGTAAATAATTAAATTGGAAACCTTTTCTGCAAAAGGGAAGTTACCTCCTATAAATAATATAAGAAGTTATGGACCCATTACAAAGACTTGCTGAAAATAACCTTAAAGGTTTAAATGTAAAGAAAACAGAAGGTAACTTTCGACATTTTTTGCTTTCTGCTATTTTTCTTCTTTTGTATGCAGGCGCGAGCTATTTATATTTCACTAATGAAGAGTCTATTTTGGGTTTCGAGTTTTGGGGTCCATCTAAACAGGTTTGGTTGATTGTTGTGTTGCTAACAGGTGGAATTGGATCATTATTTTTTAGTGGTGGGTTAGCTATTGTAATTTGGGCCGATTTATTTGCTAAGGAGCTTGGTACTAAAGTTAAAAATGGTTATACATTCATTTTTGCAGCTTTATCAATTGGTGTTAGTCTTTCATTTATTTTTCTTTCAATAACACTAAGTATTTTTGTTATAGACAATAATCAAAATATTTTTCATTTTTTAAGTTTCGGTTATAGGGAGCCACCATATTTTATTGAGATGATTCTTAATTATCTGCTAGTTATTATTGTCTCCATAACTGTTGGTTTATTTTACTCTATTTTTACTTTACCATTTAAGGCAAGTCGCCACGCAAAAGAGTACGCATCAACAACACGCACTAAGGCTGGCTAGAAGTAAACTTAGTGTGCAGATATGAAAAACCCTTGGTCGTTATAAATTTCATAAACCCATGAAATATTTAATAATTTCTAGTTACGGATTCTCTTGATATGTTTGTGAGCTTATAAAACTTATAGCCCGCTTTGTAAGATAAGAAGGGTCAAAGCTTTATAAACGTAGTAATGGGATATTTAAAAGATAGCTATTAAGAATTATTTGTCGATATATCCTTTAATATTAGAAGGTTAAGCCAAACCTTTCTTAATCACATATTGATAAGGCATTTCTTTAACCTGCTGTGCAATTAATTGATGCTCCATAAAGCGACAAAAACTCGGAATATCTCGGGCAGTAGAAGGGTCGTCAGCACTGACCAATAACGTTTCACCATCTACCATTTTACGAATCTTTAGGCGTAGCATCATCACGGGTTCAGGGCAGCGAAGTCCAATCGCATCTAACTGCTGGTCGGTATTCGAGAAAAGACTATCGTTCATACTTTGCAAAGCCTAGTGAAGGAAAAGGATTTGGTGGCAATTTTAAAGCCTATTTAAATTCACGCAACTATAAAATTATTTAGAATCTTAAATTAATAAGCCACATTTAGTCTTGGCCTAACAATATCAAGTACAAATATTGATAAATAAGCCAATAATTGTGCTGAATAGACTTGCTTTGTTAAGTTAGGAGTGAATAATTGATCTACCGTTATTTTTCAAAGGTCATAAAATGCCGTTAGGTCGTTTCCGATTCATTAAAACCATTATATTAAGTAGCCTATTAGCCTGCACCTCTGCATTTGCTAGTGATGATAATCAGCAACGTAAAACTTTTTTTGAAGCTGAAAATCAAGTTTGGAACGCTAGCTCTGCGACCTATCAAAATTTATATCAACAATTACATTATTACCCATTACAACCGTACTTAGATCAGAAAAGGTTAATGACTAAAATGAACTTGTCGTCAGCGACAGAGATCAGTAAGTTCTTAACAAAATATGAAGGCACGCCACTTGATTGGCCATTACGAAAAAAATGGTTAGCATATTTAGCTAAACGGAAAAAAGCGGTACTTTTTCAAACCTTTTTTAAACCAACAAGTAATGTAGAACTAACGTGTCAGCATTATAGATTTGAATTAGAAACTGGTGTTACGCCAACACGGGTTCTGCCTAAAGTGAGTGCGCTATGGCTGGTAGGTAAGTCACAACCCAAAGTGTGTGATCCATTATTTAAAAAGTGGCAACAAGCAGGCTACCGTACTGATGATCTTATCTGGCAACGAATAGTGTTAGCTGCCGACGGCGGAAAGCATAGTTTGATCCCTTATTTGACTAAACTATTGCCTGAGCAAGAACAAAGCTTGGCAAAAATTTGGCATAAAGTACGCCGTGATCCAGCATATATTAGTAAATTGTCTCGTTTCAGTAATAAAACTGAGCGTGAGGCAGAAATAGTGGCTTATGGTTTGAAGCGCTTAATATGGCGAGCACCTGAAAAAGCTTTAGATACTTATGCTTTAGCCAAAACATTACTGCCTTTTACTGAAGAGCAGCAGCAACAAATTACCTTAAAATTTGCACTATCTTTAGCAAGTAAAAACCATGCACAAGCGGCTAATTGGTTAGCGCAAGTTGATGAAAAGTTATTTAGTAGTAACCTAACACAGTGGTACATAACCGACGCATTGCGTGATCAAAATTGGCAGCACATAAAAGACAAGCTTTTAACATTGCCACTAACAGCACAACAGAGTTTACAGTGGCGTTATTGGTATGGCAGAAGCTTGTTAGCCACAGATGACTTAGTACAAGGAACTAAACTATTAAATGAATTGGCTCAAAGCCGTCATTATTATGGTTTTCTCGCGGCTAGTTACTTAAATAAACCTGTTAACTTTCAAAACATACCGCTAGTAATAACTGCCGAAGAAAAAGCTTTAGTAACTCAAAGTCCTGAAGCTAAAAGGGCGTTAGAGTTGTTTGCTATAGGGCGATTTCATCATGCTCGATTAGAATGGAATTATTGGCTGTCTAAATTAAATAAACGCGATAAGTTAGTTGCTTCGAAAGTTGCTACTGAAATGCAATGGTATGATCGCGCCATATTTACTTTGGCTAAAGTGGGCTATTTAAACGATGTAAATTTACGTTTTCCATTGGGCTTTGAAACTGAAATTAAACATTATGCAGGTAATCAAAAAATTAACCCTGCATGGGCGTTTGCTATAACCAGACGTGAGAGTTCATTTATGTCTGATGCTAATTCTCCTGCTGGCGCTAAAGGTTTAATGCAAATAATGCCGGCAACAGCCAAGCAACTTGCTCGTAAAAAGGTTTCAAATCAGTATTTATTCAAAGCGAAGAATAATATCAAATTAGGCACGAAATATTTACGGAATTTACTCGACCGGCATCATGGTAATCAAGTGCTTGCCACAGCCGCATATAATGCTGGACCGCATAGGGTAAAAAGTTGGTTAAAAGATGCCAAGCCTTTACCTGCAGATGTTTGGATAGAAACAATTCCTTTTAAAGAAACCCGAGAATACGTCAAAAGTGTTTTAGCTTATCAGCAAATTTATCAGGATAAAGTAGGGCAGAAAGGGTCATTGTTTGACCAAATTATCGCCATGAACATTAACGAGTAGCATTGGGCTAAGCATTATAATATAACGCTAAACACGTTATAATTAATATCAAAGCAATTTAGAGAGTTACCAGATGAATAAACTAGCAAACCAATACCCAGCACACGTTGCTGAGTTACAAAAACGTACTAAAGCCGTATTAACAAGAGAAAACCTTGAAGGTTTAGTTATTCATTCTGGTCAAGAAATTAAAGCCTTCTTAGATGACAACAGTTACCCATTTCGAGTTAACCCACACTTTAAAGCTTGGTTACCTTTGGTTGATGTTGCTAATTGTTGGTTAGTGGTAAATGGCAACGATAAACCGACCCTGATATATTATCAACCGGTTGATTTTTGGCATAAAGTTATTGGTTTAGCGGATAATTATTGGAATGAATTCTTTGATATTAAAATTTTAGCTAAAGCCAGTGAAGTTGATAAATTGCTGCCATACGATAAAAAATCTTTCGCCTATATTGGCGCACATATTGAAGTAGCTAAAGCGTTAGGGTTTGAGCATATTAACCCTGAGCCATTAATTAATTACTTACACTACCATCGTGCATACAAAACCTCATATGAGCAAGAGTGTATGCGTCGCTCAAGCGCTATTGCGTTAAAAGGGCATAAAGCAGCGAAAGCGGCCTTTTTTGATGGTGCTTCAGAGTACGATATTCAGCATGCTTACCTCAAAGCAACGCAACATGTAGAAAGCGAAACACCTTATGGCAATATTGTAGCGTTAAATGAAAACACCTCTATTTTACATTACACTGCTTTAGATCGTGGTGTTCCGCAAGCTCATCGTTCTTTTTTATTAGATGCTGGCGCTAATTTTCATGGTTATGCTTCTGACATTACCCGTACATATTCATTTAAACGCGATCGCTTTGCTGAGTTAATTGCCCGCATGGATATTTTAATGTTAAATGCCGTCGATGCATTAAAGCCAGGGCTTAGTTATGTTGATTTACATATTGCTACCTATCGTGAAATTGGTCAGGTGTTAAAAGAATTTAACTATATTAATGTTGATGCAGATACGGCTGTTGAAGCTGGTATTATTTCGACTTTTTTCCCGCATGGTTTAGGACATCATTTAGGTTTACAAGTACATGATGTAGGTGGGTTTATGGCAGATGAACGCGGCACACATGTTAATGCCCCTGATCCTCACGGCTTTTTACGTACTTCGCGCGTGATAGAAAGTAATCAAGTATTTACCGTAGAACCAGGTCTATATTTTATTGACTCACTGCTCGGCGATTTAAAAGACTCGGTGCACGGTAAAATGGTGAACTGGCAAGAGGTTGATGCAATGAGACCTTATGGCGGTATCAGAATTGAAGACAATATTATTGTACACCAATCACATAATGAAAATATGACCCGAGATCTTGACTTAAATTAAGCGAATATTTGGGTGTCTAAACCATACACAATAGCGGCAGAAGAAATTATTGATGAAACAATAGTCACACGCAGTCGCTTTATTTGCTACCTTCAGCCATGCACAAGTAGCGCACAAGCAAAGGCTTTTATTAAAAGCCTACAAGTTATGCATCCACAAGCAAATCATCATTGTTATGCTTTTATTGCTGGTCGACCTGACGATAGCCAATTATATGGCTTTTCAGATGACGGTGAGCCTTCTGGTACTGCCGGTAAACCTATGCTTGCCATGTTAATGGGTAGTAATATTGGTGAGGTTTGCGCTGTTGTTGTACGCTATTTTGGTGGCACAAAACTCGGGCCCGGCGGACTTCAGCGTGCTTATGGCGGCAGTGTTAAGCAAGCTTTAGCGCTTTTAACGACAAAATTGAAAATTCCTATGGTACGTAAAACACTAGCGTGTCAATATACCCAAGTGAATGATGTACTGTATTTTATTGAGCAAATTGGTGGTGAAATACTCCAGCAAGACTACAATGAAAATGTTGTTCTTACGCTTGCAATACCAGAACAAAAAATTGAGCTTTTCCAGCAGCAATTGCAAACCCTGTCTGCTGGGCAGCTAATACTAAAATCCATAACCAAAAAGCAATAATAAAATACTGTGCAATTTAAAAATATTATCCGCATATTAGGATTACTAGTCGCTTTATTAAGCGTAACTATGCTGCCGCCCGCATTTATTTCTCTCGTGTATCGAGACGGTGGTGGTGTTTCATTTTTAATGTCTTTTGTTTTTTGTTTAGTTGCAGGATTACTTTCTTGGTATCCGTATCGTACTGAAAAAAGTGACTTAAGAGCACGAGAAGGCTTTTTAATTGTTGTGCTCTTTTGGACTGTATTAGCAAGCTTTTCAGCCGTACCATTAATGTTGTTAGATGAGCCTAACCTGTCGGTTGCCGATGCATTTTTTGAGTCTTTTTCTGGGCTAACCACCACAGGTGCAACCATTTTAACGCAGATTGATGGCTTGCCACATGCCGTACTTTGGTATCGTCAGCAATTGCAATGGTTAGGCGGTATGGGAATTATCGTATTAGCGGTAGCTATTTTACCTATGTTAGGTATTGGTGGCATGCAGTTATATCGCGCCGAAACGCCAGGCCCGGTTAAAGATTCAAAAATGACTCCGCGTATTGCCGATACGGCAAAGCACTTATGGCTTATCTATGTATCGTTAACAACGGCGTGTGCATTAAGTTATTGGGCTGCGGGCATGAGTTTTTTTGATGCTATTTGTCACTCGTTTTCTACGATTGCCATAGGTGGCTTTTCTACCCATGATTTAAGTATCGGTTATTATAACAGCCCATTAATTAACTTTATTTGTGTGTTCTTCTTGTTAGTTGCTGGGGTTAATTTCGCATTACATTTTGCAGTTGTTAATAGTCGTTCGCTACGCAGTTATTTCTACGACTCCGAATTTAAAGCCTTTTTGAGTATTCAATTCGTATTGGTTCTAATATGCTTTGTTGTACTAGCAAGTTTTAATATTTACCAATCAGGTTTTGAGAATTTTGAGCAGGCACTTTTTCATGCGGTATCAATTAGTACCACCGCTGGATTTTCAGGTACTTCTGCGGGTGAAGCTACATTTTCTAACTGGCCAACATTACTACCGCTTTTATTAATATTTTCGAGCTTTATTGGTGGTTGTGCTGGTAGTACCGGTGGCGGAATGAAAGTTATTCGAGTGGTACTGCTTTATTTACAAGGTGTTCGAGAATTAAATAAATTAGTGCACCCTAAGGCTGTTTTTACTATCAAGCTGGGTAAAAAAGCTTTACCTAACCGAGTAGTTGAAGCCATTTGGGGATTCTTCTCAGCTTATACCGCAGTTTTTGTTATTTGTATGTTATTACTTTTAGCCGCAGGTATGGATGAATATTCAGCGTTTACCGCTGTGGCAGCATGCTTAAATAACTTAGGCCCTGGTTTGGGGCAGGTTGCTGCAAATTTTGCTGAGATCACGGACTTTAGTAAATGGGTATTAATTGTTGCTATGTTGTTCGGACGTTTAGAGATATTTACCTTGCTGGTACTATTCACACCAGCATTTTGGCGAACTTAATTTTACCTTTTTTGACGAGAGCACTTTTAGTCATTGAGGTGAAATTAGAAAAAAGTTATAGCATCAAGTTGGAATAAAGCTTCAACATCACTGATATAACGCTTATTAACTAAAAATAGCACGACATGGTCTTCCGATTGGATCTTGGTGTCAGAATGGGCGATTAGCACTTCTTCATCGCGTACAATTGCGCCTATCGTTGTTCCTGGTGGTAATTTTATTTGTTGAATAGTTTTACCGATAACCTTAGAGGAGTTCTCATCACCTTTAGCGACTATTTCAATCGCTTCAGCCGCACCGCCACGTAAACTATAAACATTATCAATATTACCACGACGTACATGAGTCAATAATGCCGAAATTGTAGCGTGCTGAGGTGAAACAGCGATATCAATATTGCTTCCGTGTACCAAGTCAATATAAGCACTGCGCTGAATCAGTACCATTGCCTTACGCACGCCTAAACGTTTAGCTAATAACGACGACATGATATTAGCCTCGTCATCGTTAGTTACGGCAATAAATACGTCAAATTGATCAATATGTTCTTCCATCAGCAGTTCTTGATCAGACGAATCACCAGTAAAAACCAGTGTGTCGTTTAATTCAGATGCTAAATAAGCGGCACGTTTAGCGGAATGCTCAATTAATTTAACTTGATGATTTTTTTCTAATAAGCGAGCTAAACCTGAACCTATATTACCACCGCCGGCGATCATAATTTTTTTATACGGTGCCTCTAACTTTTGCAGTTCGTTCATCACCGCACGAATATGTATTGAGGCGGCAATAAAAAATACTTCATCGTCGGCTTCAATAACTGTAGTACCTAATGGGCGGATAGGTTTGCCATTTCGATAGATCGCGGCAACCCGGGTATCAATATTCGGAATATGTTCACGTAACGTTGAAAGGGCATGACCCACCAGTAAACCGCCATAATAAGCCTTAACAGCAACTAAACTTACTTTGCCATTAGCAAACTCTAATACTTGTAATGCGCCAGGGTAATCTATTAAGCGAGCAATATCGCGAGTAACCAGTTGCTCTGGTGCTATAACGTGGTCAACAGGAATGTTTTTATTTTGAAAAAGCTCTTCTTGGTACTTAAGTATTTTACTTGAACGAATTCGAGCTATTTTATTGGCGGTATTAAAAAGGGAATAACAAATCTGACAAGCAATCATATTAATTGCATCGTCATTGGTTACGGCAACAACTAATTCAGCATCTTCTGCACCAGCTTGTTTTAATACATCAGGATGAGAACCATGACCAACAACAACGCGTAAATCCATTTTGTCTTGTAACTCACGCAAGGTTTCGCTGTTGGTATCGATAAGCGTAATGTCGTTTTTTTCACCAACAAGGTTTTCTGCTAATGTTCCACCAACTTGTCCAGCACCAATAATTATAATTTTCATTTAAGATAGCTTTTATGGTTGTTTTTTAACTAATTTAGCGTAGAAGAAACCGTCCATCGAATTCTCGTTGGTTAATATCTGCCAACCTATATCGTTCGCGTTGTCGGTAATTGCAATGTGTTCTGCATCAGGGTTTAAATCAATAAAACGCTGAACTTGCTGACTATTTTCTTCAGGTAATATACTACATGTAGCATATAGCAAAGTACCACCGGGTTTTAGCAAAGACCATATGTTTTTTAATATATCTTGCTGTAAGTCAGTTAACACTTCTATATCTTGGCTTTTGCGTAGCCATTTAATATCTGGGTGGCGGCGAATTACACCAGTGGCAGAACAAGGTGCGTCTAGCAATATTCGATCAAACAGTTGCCCATCCCACCATTTTTCAGGAGAAGCGGCATCACCTGCAATAACATTAGCCTGTAAGTTTAGGCGTTGAAGGTTTTCATGCACTCGCAGTAACCGAGTAGCTTCAATATCTAAGGCTGTCATGGCTTTAATTTTTGGACTGTACTCGAGGATATGACAAGTTTTGCCACCGGGAGCCGCGCAGCAATCTAAAACGTTATCGTTAGGCTGACAGTCAAGTAAGTGAGCTGCTTGTTGAGCTGCGCCATCTTGAATTGATACCCAACCAAGTTGAAACCCAGGGAGTTTGTTTACGTCTACAGCTTCTACTAATCGAATAGCTGATGATTTTTCATCAATATAGGCATGTTTAATATCGGTGTCAGCTAATAACAGCAAGTACTGCTCAAGACTATGATGTAAGGTATTTACCCGCAACCACATAGGTGGTCTTTCCATATTGGCATTAAGAATATCTTGCCAACTCTCAGGGTAGCTCAGTTGTAACTTTTTTATAAACCAAGACGGGTGGTTAAATGTAACGGCCGCAGGTAGTTTACTAGTATCGGGCTGAATGTTTTGTTCGAGTAATTGTTTTTGCTGGCGTTGAAAATTTCTTAATATACCGTTGATAACCCCTTTTAAGTGCTCACACTTTAAAGGCTTACAGGCTGAAACTGTTTCGTTAAAAGCGGCGTGATCAGGTATGCGGGTATATTTTATTTGGTAAATGCCGACCAATAATAAAAAGTGTCCAACTCGTTGTTTGCCAGTGAGTGGTTTTTTAATAAAGTCACGAACGTCATGCTCAAGTTCTGGTAAATGCCTTAATACGCCATAACAAAGCTCTTGCAATAGGCCTTTGTCTTTAATATCTATTTTTGCAATTTGTTGGGGTAGCTCGTCAGATAAACTTCTTCCTTTATCAACAACAGCAAAGGTACAACGTGCAGCGAGGGCTCTGAGATTAGCGGCCATAATTAAGTTAGCTCTTGTTGAGGGGGAGTTGGACCATTGATTGATTGGCCTTTAGTAAACCACTCAGCTTTGCCATTGAGTATATCGGCTACGGCTAAGGCTTTTTTACCGGGTAATTGCAAAGTTTCAAGCCTAAGGGCATTGTTATGGGTGGCAACCACAATACCTTGCTTATCCACGCTAATAATCGTGCCTGGGGTTTGTTTATGCTCAAGCGCTACCACACTTGCTTGCAATACCCGAATACGGTGTTCGGTGCCGTTTTCATTAAAAGTAAATTGTGCTACAGGCCATGGAATGTAAGCTCTTATTTTGCGATCAAGTACAAGTGCAGGTTGCTGCCAATTTAACTCAGCATCTGCTTTATCGAGCTTAGCTGCATGTGTAGCCAAAGTATTGTCTTGAGGTTCGCGCTTATATTCACCTGAAGCCATTAATGTTAGCGTTTCTAATAACGCAGTTGGACCAAGAGCTGCTAATTTAGTGTATAAACTGGCGCTAGTGTCATTTGAAGTAATGTCACAAGTAGCGGTTAATATCATATCACCAGTATCTAGGCCTTTATCCATTTGCATTATGGTAACACCTGTTATGGCGTCGCCAGCTTCTAATGCGCGCTGAATAGGCGCTGCACCGCGCCACTTTGGTAGAATAGAACCATGAACATTAATACAACCTAACCTTGGGGTTTCTAAAATTACTGTTGGCAGAAGTAAACCATAAGCAACCACAACCATTACATCAGCTTGATAAGCTGTTAAGTTTAATTGTGACTCTAAAGATTTAAAGTTTTCAGGCTGCTGAACAGGAATATCATTTTCTAACGCTAATAACTTGGTAGCACAAGCGGTGAGCTTTTTACCCCGCCCAGCAGGTTTATCTGGTGGGCAATAAACCGCAACGACATTATGTTGCGATTGAATAAGTGCTGCGAGGTGCTGCGCAGCAAAATCGGGGGTGCCAGCAAAAATAATATTTAATGGTTGAGTTAAGTCGTTGGACAAAAGTGTTTCCAAAATGCAATTGAGTTAAATTGTTGTACGTTTGAAAAAGCTTAAGCGTTTGCTTTATCTAAGCGAGCTTCTTTTTCTAGCTTTTTCTTGATACGTTGGCGTTTTAGAGGTGATAAATAATCAACAAATAAAATACCATCTAAATGATCTAGCTCATGCTGAATGCATATCGCTAAAAGTTCTTCTCCATCTAAAGAAAACTCTTTACCATTTTCATCAAGGGCGGTCACGGTAACGTCAACACTACGGTCAACTTTTGCATAGCAGCCAGGTACCGATAAACAACCTTCTTCATTAACAAGCGTGTCTTTACTTTTACGCGTAATAACAGGGTTTATTAAGACATAAGGGTGCTCTTTGTTTTCAGAAACATCGATAACGACAATTCTTTGGTGAATATCAACTTGAGTTGCTGCTAAACCTACACCATTTTCATCATACATGGTTTCAAACATGTTACTGATAATAGTGCGAATTTCATCATTAACTTCAGTTACGGGTTGTGCTTTGGTTCTTAATCTCTCATCAGGAAATCGTAATACAGGTAAAATAGCCATAATTTATCAAAAGAGTTCGCGAAATTTCGCATAGAGTGTTATGTTTCAATTTTAGCCATTAATTATAATTAATCATAGTGGTTTAGGATAAAACCTAGAATAATAGGCAGATTAACATGCTAATAAGAATATTTTCGTTGATACTTGGTTTAACTTTGTCAGTTTCTATACTGGCTGATGAGCTAACCATTAAGTCAGATGCTCCTAAATCTTATATTGTTAAGAAAGGAGATACTCTTTGGGATATATCAGGTGTATTTCTCAAACAACCGTGGTTGTGGCCTAAATTATGGCGGCTGAACCCAGAAATAAATAACCCACACTTAATTTATCCTGGTGATGAATTACGACTCGTTTTTGACGAAAATGGCCAACCTATGTTGGTTAAAGGCAAGCCTGAACTTAAATGGTCGCCTAAAATTCGTAAACAGTTAAAAGATCAAAATCCAGTGAGTACTTTGCCATTGCATGCCATTGCACCGTACATTCGCTACGATAGTGTAAAAAGTTTAGCTGAATTAGAAGCGCTACCTTACATTATTGGTAGTGACGAAGGCTACAAGTCGAGCATTGACGGTTTTAAAGTTTATATTAATAGTGACCTAACCATTGGTCAAAGCTATGGTATTTACAATAAAGGTGACGCCATTGTTGATCCTGAAACTAATGAAAACCTTGGTTATAACATCCAACTCGTTGGTACAGGTAAGGCAACACAAACAGGAGATATGAGCAAAAAGCAACCTAGCACTATTTATATTGATGGCGCAACGCGTGAAATTCGCTCTGGTGCTTTTGTTATTCCGGTAAATAAAGATCAGCAGTTTCCTTCTATTTTTACCATGCGTGCAGCGCCTGAAGAGTTAAGCGGACTGATTGTTAGTTCATTAGCTAAATTGCGTGAATTTGCAAAGTTTGATGTGGTAATGATTAATAAAGGTCAGAGCCAAAATTTACAAGTTGGTGATGTACTTACAGTTAAACGAAAAAGTCCTGCGGTAGTCGAAACAGACAATGGTCCACAATATACAGAAGATACTTCACGCTGGAATAAGTTATCTAGCAATAATCTTTCAGATTACGATATGCCGGCGGAAGCAATAGGGCAGGTAATGGTATTTAGAGTTTACGATAAGGTCAGTATGGCATTAATACTTAATTCTGAAACGCCTCTTCGTGTGCTTGATGGAGTTACCGCGCCGTAACCTATAAGTTGGCCCCTCTTAAGGAGAAGAAGGTGGCAAGTAACAATAACAACAATGAAACATTGGTGTTAACAACAGCACATTACTGGTTAGCGGTGAAAGCAATTCCACGGCTAGCCAGTCATAAAAAAATTGCCTTAGTTGAAAAATATGGTTTAACGACTTTATTTTCAACAACAGTTGATTTAACCCTTTCAGGTTTAACCAGCCGCCAACAACTTGCCGTGTCATCGCCTGACTGGCAAGCGTTCTCAAAAATAATTACTGACTCTGAGCTATGTCAAAGCCAAATATTGACCTTTGACTCACCAGCATACCCGCAATTGTTAAAAGAAATTTATGATCCCCCTGTAGTGCTGTTCATTCGAGGTAATGCCGACTTATTGTTATTACCTAAAATGGCTATTGTTGGTAGCCGCAATGCTACCGTTTCAGGACGCGAAATATCCAACAAATTAGCAAACGAACTAACTGACCAGTTTGTGGTTACTAGTGGTATGGCATTAGGTATTGACGCACAAGCCCATTTAGGTGCTATGCAAAATCAAGGTTTTACGATTGCCGTAGTCGCCACAGGTTTAGATTTAGTCTATCCGGCTCGACATAAAGCATTACAAAAAGATATTCTTGAAAATAAAGGCTTAATTATTAGTGAGTTTGCTCCCGGCGTTGCACCTAAAGCGGGGCACTTTCCTAAAAGAAATCGCTTAATTAGCGGATTAAGTTTAGGGGTTATTGTGGTTGAAGCTTCAATGAAGAGCGGTTCTTTGATCTCAGCACGTTGTGCGTTAGAACAAGGACGAGAGGTATTTGCTGTTCCAAGCTCGATTTATAACTTGCAGGCTAAAGGTTGTCATTGGTTAATTAAACAAGGTGCTAAACTTGTTGAAGGTATTGCCGATATAGTAGAAGAGTTTGAAGACATTGCGTCAAACGGTCTAAACTTAAGTAGAAACAAAGAGAAAGATACTTCGATAGAAAAAAGTAAAGAACAAGACTTGTGTAACGATTCAATGTTAGCTAGTGTGGGATATGAAATTACACCGGTAGATGTAGTAGTTTCACGCAGTAAACTACCTATAGATGTAGTGCTAACTCGTTTAACAGTGCTTGAACTTAGGGGACTGGTATCTGCTGTACCAGGGGGGTACCTTAAATTAAATAGGGGCTAGTTATGTTTGATATCTTGATGTATCTTTTTGAAAATTATATTCATAGTGAAGCTGATGTCATGGTAGACCATGAATTACTGACTGATGAATTAACACGTGCTGGTTTTCACCAAGATGAAATTTATAAAGCACTTGCTTGGCTAGAAAAATTGGCTGCCTTGCAAGACACTGAGGCTTATCCTTATTTAACACGAGTGGGAAATAAATCAATTAGGATTTATACCTCACAAGAAAACCAAATTTTAGATGTAGAGTGTCGCGGCTTCTTAATGTTTTTAGAGCAGGTAAATTTATTAGATTTTACCACGCGCGAAATGGTGATTGATCGTGTAATGGAGTTAGATACTCAGTTCTTTAGTATTGATGATTTAAAGTGGGTAGTGTTGATGGTGCTATTTAATGTGCCGGGAAAAGAAAACGCCTATTCTCAAATGGAAGACCTTATTTTTGATGAGCAAGAAGGTCCATTGCATTAAGTGATTTTTTGCTGGCGCTGCTTGTTGGAAAATTACGCTACAGTTAACACCCTAATATATGACATAATAGCCTTCTAATTTTTTAGGTGTCTATTATGTCTAATCCCGAAAAACCTTTATTTTCACGTCATGAACATGCCTTAGAAAAAGCCCATGAAACTTGTCCTGACTGCGGCGCTAAACTGGTTATCAAACACAGTAAATCAGGTTCGTTTTTTGGCTGTGTTACTTATCCTGTTTGTCAGCATACTCGTGCGGTTGTAGAACATGAACGAGTAGAAGACAAAGTCTTAGTTGGTAGCGAATGCCCTGAATGCGGTAATGAACTTGCGGTTAAGCAAGGGCGATACGGAATGTTTATTGGCTGTACAAATTATCCTGATTGTCATCATATTGTTGCACAAGATAACAACGAGCTTGAGCAACAAAATGTAACCTGTCCACAGTGTAAAAAAGGTAACTTACAATCAAAAGTGAATCGCTTTGGCAAAACATTCTATTCATGTGATCATTACCCAAAATGTAAATTTGTCGTTAATCATGAACCAGTAGTCGGCGAGTGTGAAAAGTGTGGTTTTGGTTTGTTATTGAAAAGACAAATGTCAGCAGGAGAAAAACTACAATGTGCGTCTAAACCTTGTAGTCATTTTCAGAAAAACGTAGTCGTTTGATAATAAAAAAACCAGCAAATTACTGGTTTTTTTATGGCGTGATTCTATAGCGCTTTAATTTAATTTATTTTGATAGGCCGTAACATAAGGTTTAAGCTCATCAAATGCGGCTGCTGGCAAAATATCTGCTAACAACATTAAACGTTCGGCTAACTGTTTTTCAGAATTTCCAGAAACATTAATATGGCCCATTTTTCGACCGGCGCGTTTGCTTTTTCCATACCAATGCAAAGAGGTGCTAGCTACATTTAGTATTTCATTAGGGACTTCATCTTCACCTAATATATTGATCATAGCAGAAGGGCGAATTAATTCAGTACTGCCCAAAGGTAAGTCACAAACTGCACGTAAATGGTTTTCAAACTGACATGTATCAGCGCCTTGTTGAGTCCAATGTCCTGAGTTATGAACTCGAGGCGCAAGTTCATTTACCAATAATTGCTCACCAATTTGGAAAAACTCTATTGCAAGCACACCGACATAATTTAACTCATTGGCGATACTATCAAACACCTTTTTAGCTTGCGCCTGCAAGTTTTCATCAACTTGTGTCGCAATTGATACACTTAAAACACCTTGAGTGTGGTGGTTTTCAGTTAACGGATAAACAAGGGTATTACCTTGGCTATCACGAGCACCAACTAGTGAAACTTCACGATCAAAAGGTACCATTTGTTCAGCAACTACCGCGTGTTTAACGCCTTGCTCTCCACCATCAAAAAAAGCTTTAATATCGAGCCAAATATTGTCTGCATTCGACTTGTCTTTTAAGCGCCATTGGCCTTTACCGTCATAACCCGCCAAAGCACTTTTTAAAATTAACGGAAAAGATAAGTTATCTAACGCTTGGTCAAAGTCTGCTCTGGTTTCGATAATTTGGTGTTTAGCATTGGCAACATTACATTTTATCAATAAGTCTTTTTCTAAACGTCTATCGCCACCCACTTTAATTGCTTGGCTTGAGGGACGTAATTTTCCTGATGCTTCGCAAACAGCCAGAGTTTGGTGATCTATATGCTCAAATTCAGCGGTTATAAAGTCTGCGAACTCAATACCTTGTGCTAAATCACCAAAAATTATGTTGGTTGAAAGCGGATCAACCACATTACCTGAACCAACATCAAAAGCACGTATATTGATATTTAAAGGCTTTACAGCTAAGGCCATCATACGTGCGAGTTGTCCGGCACCTAATACTAAAACATTCATTGAACTGGCCTTATTCAGCAGGGTTTGGGTTATCAAGAATTGTTTGTGTTTGCTCTGTTCTAAATTTTTCAACTGCAGCTTGTACTGTTGGGTTAAAGGTACCAATAATTTGAGCAGCTAATAAACCAGCATTCGCTGCACCGGCAGTACCAATAGCTAATGTGCCAACGGCAATACCTTTAGGCATTTGTACAATTGAAAGTAGTGAGTCTTGGCCACTTAATGCTTTTGATTGAACCGGTACGCCTAATACTGGCAAGCTAGTATAAGCTGCGGTCATGCCTGGTAAATGTGCAGCGCCACCAGCACCACCAATAATAACTGTAATGCCTCTATCTCTGGCGCTTTCAGCATATTCTGCTAATAAATGTGGTGTTCTGTGTGCTGAAACAACTTTTGTTTCATATGGAACATTAAATAAATCTAACATTTGCGCAGCATGCTGCATGGTTGGCCAGTCTGATTTTGAACCCATAATAATTCCAACTTTCATGTGCGATATGCCTTTTGATAATGTGAATAGAAACCTAACGTTATTACGAGCAGAGTGACTTTAACATTAGGTGAAATTTAATAGCAGATTATACCGTGTTTATAATTTTTCTGAAACGAGAAATCTATCACTAATATTCTATAAAACTGCATAGTGTTAAAAAGTCACTTACTCTCATCGTTAACGGTATTTATGGTGACTATTTATAACTGTGTTTAGTTAAGCGTTAAATGTCGGCCTTTATTTAATTTTTTAACTTAATTTTGCGGCAGTAAATTGAGAAGAAGATATATAGACCAAAGGATGATTTTTTATTTTAATTTTCAGCGTATGATAATTTTGTGTATAAACGCTAAATATAGCTAAACAGCTTCAGGGTGAGTCGGATACTGATTATTGAACAGTCTTAATTATCTGTCTCCGTGATAAGTGAAAGAGGAAGGTCATGAGTAATATTTACAACCAAGGCTTAGATAAAGTTGCAGCAAATAGTCAGCCATTAACACCGATTAATTTTTTAAATAGAACGGCTGATGTTTACCCAGACAAAATAGCGATTATTCATGGTAAGAAAAAATTTACTTATCAACAATACCGTAAAAATGTTCGCAGATTAGCATCAAGCTTAATTAAAATGGGTGTTAAGCCAGGGCAAACTGTGAGTATTTTGGCGGCTAACATACCTGAATTTCTCGATGCTCATTTTGCTGTACCACAAATAGGTGCGGTACTTAATGCTATTAACATTCGTTTAGATGCTCAAAATATTGCTTTTATTTTAGATCATGGTGAATGTGATGTGCTGTTAACAGATACTGCTTTTTCGTGTGTAGTTAAAGAAGCATTAGCGCTTTCTACACGTAACCCACTGGTTATCGATATTGATGATGTAGAAGGCCTTGGTGGTGAAAGGCTGGGTACTATGGATTATCAAGCGCTACTAGCTCAAGGCGATGAAAATTTTTCACAATCTTTTGTGCATGATGAATGGCAAGCATTAGCATTGAATTATACTTCTGGCACTACAGGTAATCCTAAAGGCGTAGTTTATTCGCATCGTGGTGCTTACCTTAATGCCATAGGTCATAATTTTATTTGGCCAACTAATAACAAAACAAACTACCTTTGGACCTTGCCAATGTTTCACTGCAATGGTTGGTGTTTTCCGTGGACTATAGTCGCGGTTGGTGGCACGCAAATTTGCTTGAGACAAGTAGAAGTAGGCGCGATAGTAAATGCGATGATCGATCATAATGTTAGTCACTTTTGTGGTGCACCGATTGTACTAAATATGATTTTAAATGCTGACAAAAGCCTGCTAGAAAAATTACCTAAAAATATGAAAGCGATGACGGCTGGCGCACCACCACCTGCAGCAGTAATTAAGGGGATTGAGAATCTTGGCATTGAAATCACCCAAAGTTATGGCTTAACAGAAGTTTATGGTCCATGTGTGGTTAGCGAATGGAAAGATGAATGGAACGACAAAAGCGATGATGAACGAGCAGCATTAAAAGCGCGTCAAGGTGTACGTTACCCGACACAAGAGGATGTCGACGTACTCGACCCCGACACCATGAAGCCCGTACCTGCAGATGGTGAAACTATGGGTGAGATTATGTTTCGTGGTAACACTACCATGAAAGGCTATTTAAAAAATTCAACGACAACGGAAGAAGCATTTGCCCAAGGTTGGTTTCATTCTGGCGATTTAGCGGTTAAGCATCCAGATGGTTATATTGAAATTCGCGATCGCTCTAAAGATATTATTATCTCAGGCGGCGAAAATATTTCATCGGTCGAAATAGAAGGTGTACTTTATATGCACCCAGCTATTTTAGAAGCCGCTGTAGTCGCAAAAAAAGATGAAAAGTGGGGCGAAACTCCTTGTGCTTTTGTCGGATTAAAGCCAGGAAAAACATTATCAGAGCAGGAGGTTATACAGCACTGTCGTAACCATATGGCAAGTTTCAAAGTGCCCAAAACTATCGTTTTTAGTGACTTACCCAAAACCTCTACCGGTAAAGTACAAAAGTTTGTCTTGCGTCAGAAAGTTAAAGCCTTATCTGAAGCTTAAGTTGGCAACAAGCTAAAAACTTATCCTCATAACGGTAAACGTTTAATTAACGTATACCGTTTTTTTATTTCTAAGTATGTAGTTTATGGTTAAAGAACGTATAATCCTCGATAATTAATTTTTTACTTTATATATAATCAAACCAATGGCTACAGCATTAGAAACATTTCAACAGGGTGGGGTTTTAGCTTACCCAACCGAGTCTGTATTTGGCTTAGGCTGTGATCCGGATAACAACCAAGCAATTGAAAAACTATTGTCGCTTAAATCACGCCCAGCAGATAAAGGCTTGATTCTGCTTGCTGGTAACTATTCACAGCTTTTACCTTATATAGACGATGACCAAATACCACAAGATAAACGTTTTGCTGTGCTGTCTCGTTGGCCTGATGGTATTACGCAGTTAGTGGCTAAAAATATCAATACGTCTGCTTTATTAACTGGTCGCTTTGATAAAATTGCGGTGCGTGTAACTAGCCAACCAGACGTTGTGGCGCTTTGTTTAGCAACGAACAAACCCATTGTTTCAACCAGTGCTAACTTAAGTGGGCAATCTCCTGCTAAAACATGGCAAGATATTCCTCATGATCTTGCTGCTAAAATTGATTTTATTATTAAAGGTAAAACCTTAGGCTTTGAAAAGCCCTCTACTATTATTGATGCATTATCTGGAGAAGTTATTCGCTCATGAGCACTGTAAATATTAATGTTGTAATTGAATTTTTAAAATCCTTGCAAGACCAAATATGTGCTTCTTTAGAAGCGGCTGACGGTAGCGGTAAGTTTATTGAAGATAACTGGGTACGTGAAGAAGGCGGCGGTGGTAGAACACGTGTGCTAACCAATGGTTCGGTAATTGAGCAAGGTGGCGTAAATTTTTCTGTGGTTTCTGGTGATAAACTACCACCATCTGCAACCGCACATCGCCCAGAGTTAGCCGGTCGAAAATGGCAAGCTTGTGGTGTTTCATTAGTTATTCATCCCAAAAATCCTTTTATTCCAATATCACACGCAAATGTTAGGTTTTTTATTGCTGAAAAAGAAGGCGAAGCGCCCGTTTGGTGGTTTGGTGGTGGTTTTGATCTCACACCTTTTTACCCATTTAAAGAAGATGTGGTGCATTGGCATCAAACGGCAAAAAATATCTGCGACCCCTTTGGTGATGATGTTTACCCTAAATATAAAAAATGGTGCGATGAATACTTCTACTTAAAGCATCGTAATGAAACCCGTGGTGTAGGTGGGCTATTTTTTGATGACCTTAACAAGTGGGACTTTACTCAATGCTTTGATTTCATGAAGGCCATCGGTGCTGGGTTCATTGATGCTTATGTACCTTTGATCGAGAAACGCAAAGACACACCTTACGATGAAAACAATCGTCAATTTCAGCTTTATCGACGTGGCCGTTATGTTGAATTTAATTTGGTTTTCGATAGAGGAACACTATTTGGATTACAATCAGGTGGCAGAACCGAATCAATTTTAATGTCAATGCCACCGTTGGTGCGTTGGGAATATAATTTTCAGGCTGATCCCGATAGTCCTGAAGCGGCATTACTACCTTACTTAGTGCCACAAGACTGGCTTAATTAAAGTTAATTACTTTATGGCCCAAATAGTAAAATTGCTATTTGGGCTTTACGTTTAGATTATTGAGCTATGCTTCAGATCAAAAAAACAATCGCTTTTATAACAGGTTTTCTACAAACCTTGTGCCAGATCAATTTATCAAATATCGTCTCGTCGTAAAATTACCTTATTGAACAAATAGTTTATTTCATATTTACAAAAGGTAATGCTTTCATGAAAACTTCAATTATTAAGGGATTAATCTTCTCTGCTATAACACTTTCTCCACTTGCCCTAGCAAACCAAGCTGGTGACATCATAGTTCGTGGTGGTGCAACACTGGTTAACCCAGATAATGGGCAATCAAGTATTATGTTAGGCGGCGCTGATTCAACTATGACTTTAACAAATGGTGACGATACCCAACTTGGTCTTAATTTTGTTTATTTCTTTGATAAAAATTGGGCCATTGAGCTGCTAGCTGCAACGCCATTTGAGCATGATATTACCATTCAAGATAAAAACTCAGTGCTTGGCGTTGACGGTGCAAATTTAGGCCAAATAAAGCATTTACCTCCAACATTGAGTGCGCTCTATTATTTTGATACTAACTCAGCGTTTAAACCGTATGCAGGTCTTGGCTTAAATTACACGGTATTTTTTGACGAAGAATTTTCAGCAGGACCTGAGTCACTAGGATTAAGTAACTTAGCGTTGGATGACTCATTTGGTTTATCAGTTCAAATTGGCGCGGATTATCAATTAGATGAAAAGTGGTCATTAAATGCTTCTATTCGCTATATTGATATTAATACTGAGGCAACATTTGATGTCGCTGGCAACAGTATCGGTAAAGCTAATATAGATATTGACCCTATGGTTTACTCGTTAATGTTAGGTTATAAATTCTAAAGTAAGCGAAATTGATATAAAAAGCAGTAATAGTGTTACTGCTTTTATGTTTCTATCTTTTCATAACTGCGTTAATCTTAGGTTAAACACTTATGCTATAAAAAAGCTAGAAACCTCATGGATCAATATCGTGTATTTGGCAATCCTATTGCCCAATCTAAATCTCCCTTCATACACCAAAGTTTTGCCGCGCAATCTCAGTGCTTATTAAATTATCAAAGTGAATTAGTCGAATTAGGACAATTTGAAAAAGCGGTGAATAATCTTATTGCGAATAATGGTAAAGGCGCTAATGTAACTGCACCATTCAAAGAGCAAGCATTTGCAATGTGTGATGAACTTAGCGAGAAAGCCAAACTGGCTGGCGCGGTTAATACCTTAATTTTTACCAAAGGGATTATCTATGGAGACACCACCGATGGTATAGGCCTAGTCAATGATTTGCTCCGACATCAAGTTACCTTGCAAGATAGCCATATTTTATTGTTAGGTGCCGGTGGGGCAGCAAAAGGAGTAGTACAAGCATTATTAGATAAAGCACCAAAATCATTAACAATTGCCAATAGAACATTAAGCAGAGCCGAGGCAATCGCTGAGCAATACCCAAACAAGCCAATTAAAGCGGTGACGTTTTCTGATACCGAACACTCGCAGTTTGATATTATTATCAATGCGACTTCTGCCGGTTTATCTGGCGATAGCCTACCCATATCAAATAATACCATTGAAAACGCCAGTACATGTTACGACATGGTATATGGTAAAAAGCCGACCGCATTTCTGCAACAAGCCCGTTTACTTGGTGTTGAACATGTTATCGATGGATTAGGTATGTTAGTAGGGCAGGCTGCTGCAAGCTTTCAATTATGGACCGATATTAACCCCGAAGTAGAACCTATACTTAAATCATTAAGAGAACAATTAGTGTAACGCTAAAGAAAGAGAAGTAATCACATGAACCAAGCTATTATATTTAATGATGACTTACAGTTTAACAAAGCGCATGACGCTTGGTCTTTTACTGGGCAATTGTCAGGACAAAGAATCACGATATATTTTCATTCAATGCAGCTAAAGCAGTTAACCGAGATAAATAACTGTACTAAATATGATTTAGAAGAAGTTACCGAACTCTGGCTCGAGAAAAATGAGCCAGAAGGCGATGAAATTCATATTGAAATGAAGTAACTATAATTGCTAACTAACTCTGTGCTAGATACTCAGCCTTTAATTCCACATAATTAATGGCTGACTGCTTCAGAAAGCTAGCTTCACTTTCTTTTAGCTCTCTTACCTGTTTAACCGGGTTACCTACATACAAGTAACCACTCTTTAATGTTTTGTTTGGGGGTACTAAGCTGCCAGCACCGATAAAAACATCGCTCTCAACAATTGCACCGTCCATAATAATAGCGCCCATGCCAACAAGAATACGATCACCTAAAGTACAGCCATGCAACATACATTTATGACCTACAGTAACATCATCACCAATAATTAAGGGATTTCCCGTCGGGTTGCCTTCACTTTTGCGAGTGACATGTAAAACCGTACCATCTTGGATGTTAGTTCTAACACCAATCGTTATTTTATTAACATCACCCCTGGCAGCGACCAAAGGCCAAACACTGGTATCGGCACCTAAAGTAATGTCACCAACAAGTACAGCAGACTGATCGACATAAACTGCATTACCTAGTAAAGGTGAAATACCACGGTAGCTACGAAAATTATTATCCATATATAAAAGACTTTCTAATGATTGATGAAGATATATTAGCAAAACAAGTCATGAAATAGCGATATTCATCTAAATAGTTTTATTCGAGCATATAAAAATGACAACAAGACCTATGTAATATCAATTAAAGTCGTGTGATTATTCAACGTATCGAACATTAAAAACTCAACCACAGTAAGGGTTGTACAAATAAAAAGCAAACAAACATCTTTTTGTAATTTAATTGCATTTAGGTGTTGACGTGGGGCGAGAAATCTCTAAAATGCGCTCCAGTTCCAAGGGGTAACCCCAACGGGCTGTTTTAATAAGTTATCTAACACGGTTTAGGCCAATTTAGTTAACTTAACGTTTTAAAGTTAAGTTTGAATCTTCTGAAAAGAAAGTTTAAAAAAAACGAAATAAAACGTTGACATTGAAACAGAGTTGCGTAGAATGCGCATCTCGCTTCAGGCAAGGCCTGAAGCAACGAAGCAAAGCGAATGAGATTTTGTTTCGGTTAGTTTTTTACTTCGAGTTTAAACTAGCATTCTTTAACAATTAGTTATCATGCAATTTGTGTGGACACTCACATTAACGTTGATTTTACATAGTTACCTTCGGGTAACACAAAACAGCTTAATATGATGTAACACAAAATAAGTATTATTTAATCTTCGGATTGAATGGTACGTTTTATGTGGTTAGTTAATTCCTAGTCGGGATTAATTAACACGACAGAATTCATTGAGCAGCATCACTTGTTGATG
>NZ_BAAJLU010000024.1:0-30106 GCF_057550865.1 Colwellia sp. NW0002-52-1
TTCGGTTAAACTGATTTGTTGAGAACGAGGTTTAGGCATAATAAACACCACATTTAAAGTTGTGAACTAAGTGTAGTTTACTCAGAAAAATATGAACAAGTTATTATGGGTGGCTTAATAGGGAACCCTTAATAGGGAACCTGCTTAACTGCTCAGGTAGGTAATGCTGCGTGTCAATAAAAGATGATTGATTAATCGAGCGAAATTAGGTGTAATGGAGACAAAATAAAACGCTGAGCATGCAGGGATGACGCAAGAAAGCCAAGTGACCTAATTAAATTAGGCTTATAGCGGTCTAGTTCAAAAAAGCAAATTCCCCCATAGCATAAATGATACTAACGCTGATATACCGAGCAGGTATCGCCTCAGTCCAACAAGCGATTATGTAACACAAACTACGTGCTGCATAAATACTAAATTGTTATGTACACATGGAGTTTGTATGCCCTTTAAAATCACGATGAAAGTAATGACTATATCTTTATTGCTTTTATTAAGCGCCTGTTCCACAACTAAATCAGCACATGTTGCCTGTGATTTTATTGAAGGCTCCGCAGGTAATACGATTGAACGACATGAAAATAAAGGCAAAAGTGATATTCATGGCAATATTGTTAGAAACAACCAAAATTCAGATTTTTTTGAAGGAGTTTTAAATCTTCTTGGTGGCATGTTCACTAGAACCGTTAATGATGAAAAAAGTGAGCCGTGTACATAACAACACGCCCTGAGGTGGACAACTTGTAAAACTTAGAGCGTTCTGTGCTGAAAAAAATTGGCCGCTATGAATTTACATCAGTCCATGAAACATACAGTGATTTCCAGTTACAATTTCCCCCTAATATGTTTTGAGTTTACAAAAGCTATTGACCGCTTTTGGCTAATTTAAGCCATAAGACATTTGTGAATAATAATGTGTACAAATTCAAAATAAAACGTCTTTACAGCCAAATACTCTAATCATAGCAACCTTCACGAGCCGAACTAAAGTATGATACTCCTTTGTTAACTTTCATTTTAGCTTGTTGTTATTAAACATTTTGACAGAATTTACAAGTTGGTGACTATTTGAACAAGCGAGTATTTTAATTCGATAGTTTACACTGAGTAAAGGTTGAGTAACGGGTAATCAAAAGACTCCTACAAGTAATTCAAGTACAATACTGTCCAATAAATAATAGCTGCTAGCGAGATTGAATAGCAGAGCTTAAATAAATTCGACTATTTTAATGGGTGAAACTTAGTGAACGATTTAATTAATACAACAACTGCTTCTTCTACAGCGTTACAAAAAACTGGCGATTTTCTCTCGATGACGCGTGCCAATGAGTGGTCGTTACCTGCTGGCGGTTTTAGTTTTGAAGTAACACATCAAGCATCAAAAACTAACAGTTTAGTAACCGTATTAGAAACGGGATTAATTACTTTTGAACCCATTAATCGCACTAGCGTTCACGATATTGTTTTATCGAGTGCGGTGCATGGTAATGAAACAGCACCGATTGAAATTTGTAACGATATTATTGGCCAGTTGATCCGCGGAGAATTAGCTTTGGCCGAGCGGGTATTATTTATTTTTGGCAACCCGGCATCAATGAATATTGCCGAGCGTTTTGTTGAAGAAAACATGAATCGTTTATTTTCAGGCGGACATTCTCAAGATCAAGGTCAAGGCGCTGGTTTAATCAATAAAGAACGTCATCGTGCTTTGTTACTAGAAAACACTGTGCGAGATTTCTTTGAAGCAGGGAGTAAGTTAGTTGCTGCAAGTGGTAAAGAACGCCAACGTAGTCATTACGACTTACATACCGCAATACGTGGCTCTAAATGCGATAAGTTTGCGGTGTATCCTTTTTTACACGGGGCACCACGTAAAAAAAGCCAATTAGCGTTTCTCAATGCTTGTGGTGTAAGCACGGTGTTATTGTCGCACTCGCCAACCACAACCTTTAGTTATTTCTCATCGAATGAGTTTGGTGCCGATGCTTTTACTGTTGAGCTTGGTAAAGTTCGCCCATTCGGTGAAAATGATATGAGCCAATTCGTACAAGTTAGAGAAACTTTAACAAAGTTTGTTTCAGGCCAAGATCTTGAATTAACGCCTTATCAAGCGAGCGACTTCAACCTATATGAAATATCACAAGTTATTGATCGCCATCATGAAAACTTTTCATTAACTTTTGCCGACGATGTTGAAAACTTTACAGACTTTGCAAAAGGTCACGTGTTAGCAATTGACGGTGATGTGGAAGTAAAAACCCAACAAGATGGCGAAGCTATTATTTTTCCTAATGCTAATGTTGCTATTGGTCAGCGTGCAATGTTAACCGTAACTCCAACAGTTTTAGATTAATATTACTAACCTTTCTACAGCGACATAAATTGCAATAAAACACGGCACCTGCGCGTAAAGTATTAATATAGCGCAGGTTGTTTGTTGGTGGGTATTAATCACGTTAAGCGCTACATTATTTTATTGCATAACTACGCAACTGGTCTGCTGTGTTGCGGGGTATGCAGCTGTAAACAAATATGCTCGTTGTGCACTAAATAAAAGCACCAACATTGATCACTAAACTTGTTTTTCAGTTTACGTAAAGGTAAAGTGCATGCGATTATTACAACCAACAATTCATAACAACGACATAAATATTCATCTTGTACTGAAAGCTTCTATACTTTCAGTAGTTAACAATTATTGCGTATGCATGTCACCTTGTATCCAAGGTTACTAAAAAAAGAGAAGGCTATGAACACTGACATATATAGCGAAAGCCCGGTCGTACATGAACCCGCTTTTATTGACGGTCATTCAGTTGAAATACCAATCCTTAAGATATTGAAACAAGATGGTAGCATTTACGAAAATGCTGCTATGCCAAATATTGATCAAGAGCTTGCTACCAAAACCTATAAAACTCTCGCATTTCATCGTGTACTAGATGAACGTATGGTAGCGGCACAACGCCAAGGTCGAATCAGTTTTTATATGGCTGCACTTGGCGAAGAAGCTGCTAGTGTTGGTGGTGCTGCTGGCCTTAAAGATCAAGATATGATCATGGCGCAGTATCGTGAGCAAGGCGCATTAATGTTTCGAGGTTTTAGCCTTGAAAACTTTATGAACCAAATGTTCAGTAATGAAAAAGATTTAGGTAAAGGTCGTCAAATGCCAATCCATTACGGTAGTAATGCATTGAACTACATGACGATATCGTCGCCTTTAGGCACGCAAATTCCACAAGCGGCTGGTTATGCTTATGGTCAAAAGCTGCAAGGTTTAGACGCAGTAACCATTTGTTATTTCGGTGAAGGTGCAGCCTCTGAAGGCGACTTTCATGCCGGTTTAAACATGGCTGCTGTGCATCAAGCACCGGTTATTTTCTTCTGTCGTAATAACGGTTATGCCATTTCAACTCCTTCAGATGAACAATACGTAGGTAATGGCATTGCTTCCCGCGGTGTTGGTTACGGTATGAAAACCTTACGTATCGATGGTAATGATATTTTAGCGGTTATTTCTGCGGTGCAATTGGCTCGTGAATATGCCATAAAAGAAGGCAAGCCAGTATTAATTGAAGCTATGTCTTATCGTTTAGGCGCTCATTCAACTTCTGATGACCCTTCAGGTTATAGAACTCGTGAAGAAGAAGCTAAATGGCAAGAGCATGACCCTATTCTTCGCATGAAGAACTGGATGCTAGCTCAAGGTTGGTGGGATGAAGCACAAGAAACAGCGTTATTTGAAAAACTACGTGATGAAGTTTTAGCAGCGGTTAAAGTGGCTGAAAAAATTGATAAACCACCAGTAGAAGACTTAATTACCGATGTTTATGACAAAGTACCTCCTTTGTTACAACGTCAGTTCGATGACCTTATCGTTCATATTAAAAAACATCCAAAATCTTACCCGTTTACTGCAGGGAGAATTAAGTAATGGCGCAAATGAATTTATTACAAGCGATTAATGGCGCGCTTGATACCGTGATGGCAGAAGATGATCGCGCGGTTTGTTTTGGTGAAGATGTTGGTCACTTTGGTGGCGTTTTTCGTGCAACGAGTGGTTTACAAGAAAAATATGGCAAAAGCCGTTGTTTTAATACGCCTTTAGTTGAACAAGGTGTTATTGGTTTTGCTAATGGTTTGGCGGCTCAGGGCAGTACAGCGATTGCTGAAATTCAATTTGCTGATTATATTTTTCCTGCCTTTGATCAAATTGTGAATGAGTCAGCTAAATTTCGTTACCGAAGTGGTAATGAGTTTAATGTGGGTAAATTAACGATTCGTACGCCATACGGCGGTGGTATTGCCGGTGGTTTATATCATAGCCAATCACCAGAAGCTTACTTTGCTCATACGCCGGGTTTAAAAGTTGTTGTACCTCGTAACCCATACCAAGCAAAAGGTTTGTTGTTAGCGTCTATTCGCGACGATAATCCCGTAATATTTTTTGAGCCAAAACGTTTGTACCGTGCATCGGTTGGCGAAGTACCAGAAGAAGACTACGAATTACCATTAGGTAAAGCAGACGTTGTGCAACAAGGGTCTGATATCACTTTATTAGCTTGGGGTGCACAAGTTGAAATCGTTGAAAAAGCTGCTGCTTTAGCTGCTGCTGATGGCATTTCTTGTGAAATTATCGATTTACGTACTATTTTGCCATGGGATATTGAAACCGTAGCGAACTCTGTTACTAAAACAGGTCGTTTTGTAGTTAGTCAAGAAGCGCCATTAACCGCTGGTTTTGCCAGTGAAATTGCGGCGACTATTCAACAAGAATGTTTCTTGCACTTAGAAGCGCCAATTGCCCGAGTATGTGGCATGGATACACCTTATCCACTAGCGCTTGAAAAAGAATATGCTGCTGATCATTTAAAGATCTATGAAGCAATTAAAAACAGTATGACTTACTAGGATTTATTAGCATGAGCATTGATTTTATACTGCCAGATATTGGCGAAGGTATCGTTGAATGTGAACTGGTTGAATGGCTAGTAGCAGAAGGCGATGTTATTGTAGAAGATCAGCCTGTGGCTGACGTGATGACCGACAAAGCCTTGGTTCAAATTCCTGCAATGCACTCAGGTGTAGTTGATAAACTTTACTACGCCAAAGGTGAAATAGCGAAAGTTCACCAACCTTTATTTGCTATGACACCAGAAGGTAGCGCAGAAACACCCAATACTGAACAGCCAATAGTTGCAGAAGTTGTTGCTGAAATTCCTGCGGTACCTGCAGCTGTTTCAGGCACACAAGTTGAAGACTTTATTTTACCCGATATAGGTGAAGGTATTGTTGAGTGTGAGTTAGTTGAATGGCTAGTCGCTGAAGGTGATTTGATTGAAGAAGATCAACCTATAGCTGACGTTATGACCGATAAAGCCTTAGTACAAATTCCGGCTATGCATAAAGGTAAAGTGGTTAAGCTTTATTATGCTAAAGGTGAAATTGCTAAAGTACACGCACCATTGTTTGCGATTGAAATTGCTGGAAATAGCCAAGCTGCGGTTCCTGAAGTTGCAGTGGCGACTGTTGAAGCACCAAAAGCTCCACCTGTAAACGTTCCACCTAAAGCTGCAGTTGCAAAAGAGCAAGCCACAGCAACAAAAGTTGTTAATGAGAAAGCGATAGCTAGCCCTGCAGTTCGTCGTGTTGCTCGTGAGTTAAATGTAAATATTCATCATGTACCCGGCAGTGGTAAAAAAGGTCGAGTATATAAAGATGATGTTTTAGCGTTTAACCAGGCTCCTGCAGTATCTGATGTTGCTGTTGCACCAGCAGCTGCCAGTATTGTTGGTGGTATGCGTGTTGAGCCTATTCGCGGTATAAAAGCGGTAATGGCTAAAGCTATGGTTAATTCTGTATCAACTATTCCTCACTTTACCTACTGTGAAGAAATCGATATGACTAATTTGATCAAATTGCGTGGTGAATTAAAAGAAGTTTACGCCAAGCAAGATATCAAATTAACCATGATGCCATTTTTCATGAAAGCTATGTCGTTAGCCCTGAAACAGTTCCCGCTAGTGAATACGCAAGTCAACGAAGATTGCACGGAATTAACATATTTTGATGATCATAATATTGGTATGGCTGTTGACTCAAAAGTAGGCTTGTTAGTCCCTAATGTTAAACAGGTTCAAACAAAGTCTATTTTAGATTTAGCCGCTGATATTACTCGCTTAACCAATGATGCACGATCAGGTAGAGTGCCAGCTGCTGATTTAAAAGGCGGTACTATTACTATTTCAAATATCGGTGCTATTGGCGGTACGGTGGCAACACCTATTATCAATAAGCCTGAGTCTGCCATTGTTGCTTTAGGTAAGTTACAAAAATTACCACGCTTTAATGATAAAGGCGAAGTTGAAGCTCGTTCAATAATGCAAGTAAGTTGGTCTGGCGATCACCGTACAATAGACGGCGGCACCATTGCTCGTTTTTGTAACTTGTGGAAGTCTTTCCTTGAAGAGCCAAGTAATATGCTAGTACATATGGCGTAAGCTTTGCTCACGCAATTAAATTTTAAAGCCTGCAATATGCAGGCTTTTTTATGTCTAGTTGTTTAAATACTTATTTAACCTGAACACTTGATAATGAGTTGAAAGGGAGCATTGAACAAGTGCTGCTTATCCTGATTTCAGGTTATTCAAGATGGGCAAGCAGGCAAGTGTTAAAATATATTATGCATTTCAGATAATAAAAAACCCTAATTCAATTGAATATAACTGAATTAGGGCAAAGTACTACGCTAAATTAGCTAACAAAAGCAACGAGGGAACATTTGCTAACAATAAAAGATTAGCAAGCTTATATGGCAGTTTTATGACAAAGTTGTGACAAAGTGATTACTGCCTGATAATAAACAGGAAATAAGCGGCAGATAACAGTGTAAACTTTATCGCGCTTTTTAAATAAGCTAAGATAAACCTTAATATAGGTGCAATATCTCTATTGGATCTAACCCATATTTTCAGCAGTGAAGGACGTTTAGTGGCGGAAAAAAAACTACAGCATTTTTATATTGCTGAAGATCAATCGATTTATCTATTAAATCATGAAGACGCAACCAAATTAAAGCAATGGGTTGAGTTATGTCGCCAACAATTAACTTTGCTAGGGTATCAAAATATAGCTTTGATAGGTAAAGGCGCTTATGGCTTTGTTTTTGGCGGTGAAGACGAGCAAGGGCAGTCACAAGTATTTAAGTTTTCTCGCATTAACTTACCACAACATGTTCAAGACCGATTAGCCGAAGAAGCCGAAATTCAACGACAGCTTTCTCATGAACGCATCCCCAAAATCATTGGTTATTATAAAATTAAGCGGCAATCCATTGTTCATATGGAACGAGCGCCAGGTATAGATTTAGAGCAACTCTCATATCGACAAGGCCCTTTAGCGAGTGAACTTGTGGTTAAAATTGCTATACAGCTGGCTGAAATTTTAATGTATTTACGCGATATTCGTCAGCATGATTTAGGTCGGCCTTATGTTCATGGTGATATCAAGCCTTCAAATGTAGTTTTTGACCCGATAACTGAAAAAGTATATTTAGTTGATTGGGGATCTGCCGTACCAGCACAGCTTGATATTCGCGGCCAATCTACTGCAAATAACATTATGGATTTAATGAGCAGTGATCTACAAAACAGCAATGCACGCTTAGGTGATGTTTATTTTATTGGTGATGAGCAAATTAGCGGTGAAATGTCGTCACCTCGTTTTGATGAACAAGGGTTTGCAGCGACTATATATGCGTTAGCCTCGGGTCAGTCATGTCGCTATGGTAGTGCGGTAATAACCCCTTTGTCATTAGGTTTACCTAAATTATTGGCTGAAATATTGACCGGCATGCTTAGTAAAGATAGGCGAACCCGTAATAAAGCAGGCGATTATTTCTTTAAGCATTTATCACTTCTGAAAAATACAGTAATGGCCGAGCCGCCTCTACCTGTGGTAATTAAACCTTTAGTGCCTGTTTGGTGTAAGACTTACCAAAAAGATATGGATACTGTGGTTTATGGCTCTCGAAAATCATTTTTACGTGAGTCTTCAGATTTAGACGAATTAAATGAAATAGACGATGTACAATTAGAAAAGTATTATAAAAATTACCTTATGGGGATGGGCGATACTGAAAAAGCATTTATTGCTGCGGTAAGCCGCTTAGCTAACTTTCCTGTAGTAGGCGGCTTAGCGGTACGTTGGGAAAAAAATGGTGTACATATTGACTCAAACTTATCGCTTTTTGATCCGAGCTTAAAAACCTCTTTTCAAAGTGCTGTGAATAATATGATACGGCTAGCTCAAGGTATATTTAGAGTTGGGGTTTTTAAAAGTTGTCTGTTCAATGCTCGCAAAACGTTACATATTGAACGAGTGAATGAAGAAGAGCCATTTCAAGCAAGTTCAACCCAAAAAATTCCTTATGATGTAAGTGATGTTGCGGTTATCGACGATATAACAAAGCTACATTCTTATTTTGAAGATGGTGTAGATCCAGACGAATACCTCTATTTGCCTGAAGAAATTATGGCGGTGTTAGCTCGCTTAAATCAGATCCATCATACGGGTTGTATAATTTTTGAGGTGCTGCCTCGACATTTAAAAATTCACAGTTACTTAATGTTATTAAACCACGATAAAGAAACTGAGTTTAATCAGTGTTTAACTGAAATTTTGCAGTTACTTCCTACTATTACCGGTAGTGGAATTTCTGGTTTTATGAAACTGCCTTATAAAGACACACGATTTTTTGAACATATAAATTGCTTACCTGAACATTTCTATCCACGAAACCCAAAACAATAAATGGAGAATTAATAATGACTGATAATAAAATAGGTACTATGGCATGGCTTGATTTGTCGGTAACTAATGCAACAGAGGTAAAGTCATTTTATGAAGATGTTATTGGCTGGAAAAGCGAAAATATTTCCATGGGAGAATATGATGATTATGCCATGCTTGAGCCAATTAATAGTGAAGCTGTAGCTGGCGTTTGCCATGCACAAGGTGTAAATAAAGATTTGCCGCCTTCATGGTTACCTTACTTTTTAGTCGCTGATATCCATGCTTCTGTTGCGGCTGTAGAAGCAAATGGTGGTACGTTGGTAACTGAAATAAAATCAATGGGTAGTGACAAATACGCGGTGATAAAAGATCCCGCAGGTGCGGCCTGTGCAATTTATCAAAAAATTATATCAGATTAAGTGCTATATAAGGCTTTGATGTTGATTTTGTGTGATAAATTTTTTGTCTTCTACTTGAATATGATGAACAAGCCAGTCGGTAAGAGAGAATAATACTTCGCGTGCATTTTTTTTGAATTCATTCAAAGCGATTATTCTATCTAGCTCTTCAATGAAATGTTTATGTTGTAGCTCGTGCAATAAACAATCGTCACTATTGAGTGTACAAAAATAAATTTCTTCGGTTTTAAAATGGAGCTTTATGTAATTATAAAGCTCCATAAATAAAGCTGAAAGATGACTTTCCTCTAAATGACTATTTACCGCGAGGGATAAGTTATTGACATAACCTACTAGTTTTCGATGTTGGTTATCAATGTCCTCAATGCCTACTTCAAAACTAGCTTCATCCCAAACGATTAAATTACTTTTTGTCATATCATCCCTGATTTATTTGAGGTCATAATTAGTTATCGCTCAATGACTGACATTTTGCCAATTATTTTAATCGATAAGTTTAATGGCATTGATATCTGGTGATACTAATATTTTTGAAAATTCATCAGCTAAACATTCTGATTCAGCTAAAACGGTTCGCCAATACTTTAATCTTGATTGAGCATCTAAATTTGTAAAATCATTGCGATCAGGTATTTTTGAAAAAGGTAAACGGGCAATAAACTCTGGCGAAGGAACTAGCATGACCGTATTTGCGTAATATTGACTATTCACTTTACGGGCTAAATTTTTGTCAAACCAACCCGCTTTAGGCGTTGGCGAAAAGTGCGGGTAAAGTGTTAAGCCAGAAGCCGGTTTTATATCAACATCAAAATGATAATCAATAATTCCACCATCACGGTACATACCTTTTGGTGAGCCAATAATATCTTTAATACCTTCCATCACCACAGGTATCGAGCCAGAAGCAAGTAAGCTATCGATCAGGTTGTCATTATTTAATGCTCTGTGTTGAGTGTTAAATTTAAAGTTATCGCTAATGGTTAGTTGGCTTGTCGGGTGATGATAAATAAAACGTTGATATTGTCTAGCTAACAAACCTCGATTAACTTGATTCATTGCCATACTGGAAACTAAGCCTAAAAGTAATGGGATTTTTTGCTCTAATGTGGTTAAACCCCGACACTTTGCAACGATAAAATGAGCCTTAAAAATTGGGTTGTTAATAATTTCATTGCTGCCATTATCGCCTAAAACACCTTGCAGTAATGTTCTAGCCTTTGCGGTAATTTCATTTTTATTAGCTTTAACAGAATAAGTTGTTTCGGCGTATAACGTTGCTAAACGTGTAATAGCGCTTACTGGATCTTTTTGGCTTAGGGCTGCAAATCGAAAAGCACCTGCTGAAGAGCCAACTAAGTTTAATTCAGTACTACGATCTTTAAAAAACTCACCAAAAAGGTATTTGTCTAAACCAAATAAGCTAAACCATTTTGGTCCGCCACTGGCGCCTAGCATAGTGCTAAAAAGTTCTTGTTTAATACCATGTTCTTTAATTGTTTTTAAGGCATTGCTGCCACAATATATATCTAGCATTTTAGCCATAGTTAGATAACGTCTCTATTTATTGAAATAATGTATGCACAGGCATAATGTTTATAATTTAATAGTCGTGCTTACCAAAACCGGTTTGTCCAATGGGTAAAAATAAGGTTTGGTAAAGTCTGGTCGCATATTCGTCGGTCATGCCCGCAACATAGTCAGCAATAACGCGATGTTGATTCTGATTGTTCTCTTGTGCTTGTTGCCATCTTTTTACTGTGCTTTTAGGTAGTAAACGCTCAGGATCAGAAGCAAGTGCTTCAAATAGCTCCATGACTATTTGTTGGCCGCGATATTCTAATTGCTGAATTGACGTTTGCTTAATCACAAATTGATAAACAAAGTCTTTGAAAATTTGCAATGTTTGCGCAGCAATAATGGGGTGAACCGCATTGAAGCGTAAAAGTGGCTCTTCAAAATTAACGTTTTTGGTTTTATTAATATCAACTAACTCAATGGCGGTTATTAAATAGTTTACTAAGCCACCAATAGCTTCTTTTTGTATATAGCGTTGGTTACTAAAAAGGTTATCCGCTAGTGTTTTGCTGTAGTCTTGTAACCAAGTATCGTCAACTTTGAGGAGCTTTTGAATAACATGTTGGTTAAAGTCTTGTTGGTTAACAACACCGGTAACAATGGCGTCTTCTAAGTCATGTATACCATAGGCAATATCATCAGCTAACTCCATCATAGAACAATCAATAGACTTATAAATTGTTTTACTATGATGATTGTCTTTCGTTTTAAACTGTTGAAACAGTGCCTTATCTTGCTGACTTAACGGTGATAATACCCAATCGATCATGTCCATATCGTCAAGATATAAACCTTTTGGTGGGTGCCATTTATCAGCTTTGAGTTGTCGAAAAGAATCAGGTAACTTTGCAGAGCTAGCTTGCTGTAACTTACCCATTATTTGTGGGTATTTTATTAATCCTAGTAAAGTACGGCGGGTTAAGTTCATACCAAAATGTTCACTAAATGGCTCTAAATGAGCAACAATTCTAAATGTTTGGCCATTGCCTTCAAAGCCACCGTGATCTCGCATCATATAATGTAAGGCTACTTCACCGCCATGACCAAAAGGCGGGTGTCCGATATCATGCGCTAAACACAACGATTCAATTAAACTGTCGTCGCTTGGTAATATAGCTCCACTTTGCTCAGGGTATTTACTGCGTATTTGCGCGATAATGCCACTGCCAATTTGTGCGGCCTCTAAAGAGTGAGTTAACCTGGTGCGATGAAAATCGCTTTGACCACTGCCCATAACTTGTGTTTTTGATTGCAAACGACGGAATGCAGCAGAGTGAAGAATACGTGCTCGGTCACGTTGAAATGGGCTACGGTGGTCTTGATGTCTTTTTGCTACTCGCTCTAACCGTCTTTCTAGCCAAGGATTTTCCATGATACCTCTATTTCAAAGTGAATAATTCGAACGTTACAAATAGTATATTATTCTTGAGAGGAAGGTAATAAAAAATCCATTAAGTTAATCTTAGCTTATTGAAAGCAAACAGTTTGAGATAAACTTCTAATATTTTACCTCCTTTAGTCCTCATTCATTTCTCCCTGTGAATGACTTTTCTAAATATTACAGGGAGGAAAGAATGAGAAAATCAGGAGTAAAGACTAAATAAATATAACACGAGGCAAGCTCTTACAATATAAGGTCATGCACTTCTCGGTGTAGGACAAAGTCCCTCGGTGCCTCGGTGGTAAAATGTGTAGATTATTATTTCTTATGTTTTACCTCATTTAGTCCTCATTCATTTCTCCCTGTGAATCATTTATCTAGATACTACAGGGAGACAAGAATGAGAAAATCAGGAGGGGTATTAAAAAATCCAACACTAGGTAAGTTCTTACCTTATTAAGTCATGCACTTCTCGGTGCAGGACGAAGTCCCTCGGTGCCTCGGTGGTAAAATGTGTTTGTGCCTGCCTCTATTTATTAGCAATAAATATCGCCCGTTTGGGTGCGGGGTAGCCTTCAATAGTTTTACTATTATCATTAGGATCAAGAAAATCTTGTAATGACTCGGTATCTATCCAATCGGTTTTACGTTGCTCGTCGAGCGCCGTTATATCGGTATTTACCACACGTATGTTACTAAAACCACAACGTTCAAGCCACGCGCACATAGCGTCACAACTTGGTAAAAACCAAACATTACGCATTTTTGCATAGCGTTCACCAGGCACTAATACGGTATTTTCATCACCATCAACCACGAGTGTTTCTAACACCAATTCACCACCTTTAACTAATTGCGCTTTAAGTTGGTAAATAAAATCAATCGGAGAGCGACGGTGATATAAAACCCCCATAGCAAATACGGTATCGAAAGCATTAAGCTCTGGTAATTGCTCAACGCCTAAGGGAAGTAGGTTAACGTTATCGTCTTGCACAAAGTGTTGTATGGCTTGAAATTGTGATAAAAACAGTTGTGTTGGGTCAATACCAACCACAAACTCAGCACCAGAACCTCGCATACGCCACAGGTGGTAACCACTTCCGCATCCAATATCTAAAACATAACGATTACGTAAATCACTTATATGTGGAGCAAGTCGATCCCATTTAAAGTCTGAGCGCCACTCGGTATCAATATGTAAGCCATGAATATGATAAGGACCTTTGCGCCAAGGTTTAAATTTTTTCAGTAAATTTTCTAAACGCTTATATTGTCCGTCATTTATATCTGACCGTTCACCGGCACTAACTGTAGTGCTAATATCAATTGAAGAAGGTGATGTTTTAGGTAACGCGGCAATAGTTTTTTGCCATTGTGCAAACTCACCATGTAAATGTTGTTCGCGCCACTGAGTAAGTTGTGCTGGCAAGGTATTAAGCCAATGGCTTAAACGATTACTGGCAATTTTTTGATAGAAATTATTAAATGAAATCATCGGCTTATTTTATCGCGATTAAAGAAAAGAAATTAAAGCATTGAAACCAGGGAGCACTATGATTGAAGCCAGCAAGTTTCAAACGATTTAAGTGAGTATCTAAGTTATCTGTTAACATAACATTTTCGAGTGCGGTACGTTTTTGGGCAATTTCTAACTCGCTGTAACCGTTTGCACGTTTAAAGTCGTGGTGTAAGTCTATGAGTAATTCATTGCAAACCTGATCAGGATGGGCAATTTTTTCAGATAGTAGTAGTAAGCCACCGGGGTTTAAACCTTTTGCTATTTTATTTAGCAATAATTGTCGTTGCTCAGGGGCAATAAATTGTAGGGTGAAATTGAGCACCACCATAGAAGCATTGTTAATTTCAATATTGAGAATATTTTCTTCTATTATTTCTACCGGTGTTTCACCTTTAAAAGCACTAACATGCATTTTACAACGCTCAACCATAGCACTTGAGCTATCAATACCTATGATGTTACAGTTTTTTGCGGTTATACCTTTACGCATAGCAATCGTTGCAGCGCCTAGTGAGCAACCAAGGTCATAAACTTTGCTGTTATCGGTGACATACTGTTGACTGAGTCGTCCTATAGTGTCGATAATAGTATTATAACCCGGCACCGAACGACTGATCATATCCGGAAAAACTTCAACCACTTGTGCGTCGAATGCAAAGTCTTTAATTTTACTTTTTTTATTTGAGAAGATTAAATCGGTATCGGATGCTTGCATGATAATAAGGCTATACTAACGTTATAAAGCGTGTATTTTACCTGATATATTCTACGATAAACAAGGCAATGTCTTTTTATGTTTTTATATTGTGGGTAATTAGCTATTTACAGGCAGTTAATGGGTCGTAAAAATTCAAAATAAAATGAGAGTTTAACTTGGTTCAAAAATATTTAACGCATCTTATCACCTGTATTGCATTAGTAACTTTAATGGTCGCTTTTTCTGCAAGTGCACAAGATACCAAAAAGTCTTATCGTATTGCGATTAATCATACCTCTGATCCTTATCATTTTATTAATGAGAGTGGCGAAGCTGATGGTATGTTGGTTGAGGTTTGGCAGTTATGGGCAAAAAAGCAAGCGGTTGAAGTAGAGTTTGTTCCTTTGAGTTATCAAAAAGCTATTCAGCAAGTGCAAACGGGTGAGGTAGATATTTATGCTGGTTTATTTCAGAACGCTGAAGTAGCAAGTCAACTTGATTTTAGCGAGGTTTTTTTTCGACAAAACAGCCACCTTTTTTTACACCGCTCTATTGCAAACATTAAAAGTATTTTACAACTTTCCCCCTACGCCATAGGTGTTTTCGACGGTTCAAGTCATGAGTTTACGCTTAAACAGAAATACCCAAACTTAACGGTAAAATCTTTCTCTGATCGTAATGCTTTATATCAAGCTGCGTTAACAGGAGAAGTTCTAATAATGGCTGGCGTAGAAAAACTATCAAAAAATCATACTGATTTTGAATTGCTTAGCCAACAGTATCCTGCTTTTGCAAGGATTTCTTATGAAAATAGAAATTATAGTGCAGCTGTCGCTAAAGGGAATAAATCCTTACTTGATTTTATACAGCAAGGCATGGAAAAAATTTCTCACCAAGAAAAAACAGCCATTAAATCAAAATGGTTAATAGTTGAAAATACAGAAGATGTGATTACCTTATCGTATTCAAATAACCAAATGCCATTTTCTGACACTTCTAGTGATGGCATTGCACAAGGTTTTTTTATTGAGCTATGGCAAATGTGGGCCAAGTCGAGTGGTTTAGAAATTGAATTTGTCATGGGTGATTCAACCGAGTTTAATCAAACAAACACAAACATGGCAGATATTCACATAACCAGCATTAACAAAGAGCAGGGTAATATAAGTAACACGCTTGGGCCTGTGATTTATAGCGTTAAATATGGTTTGTTTTTCTCTAATAATGTTAATAAAGTTCTGCATATATCTGAAATTGAAGATAAAAATATTGGTGTAGTACGTAGTGCCAGTTTTGACTCTGATATTGGAAATAAAGTTACCCGCAGTACTATTGTTTATTTTGATGATTATCAAACAATGCTTTCAGCTGCGGAGCGAGGTGAACTTGACGTGTTAGCAGGCCAAGTTGACATGATCGAACATTATTTAATTAAATACAAATTACAGTCAGTTTACTCAAAATTTAAAAATTATACTTTTAAGCGTGATATTCGTGCCAGGTTAAATAAAGTGAACCCTGAGTTGAATAAGTTAATTATTGAGGGCTTTGAAAACTTACCTTTAGAAGATCTAGCTTCTTTAGAAAAAAAATGGCATTTAGATAAGTCTTCTGGATTTTTTAATAATGAATTAACGGCTTTAGAATTAACGCCTGAAGAAAGCTTGTGGGTAAAAAAACATAATACCGTTAAGTTTGGGGTAACCAAAAATTGGGTACCGGTTGAGTTTATTGATAAGTATGGCGAAGTAAAAGGTATAAACCCTGATATATTTCAAATATTAAGCAAACGAGTAAATATAAATATAGAGTACGTTGTTCATGATAGTTTTAATGAACTATATCAAGCGTTACAGGCAGGTGAGGTTGATGCTATTGGCAGTGTAGTTGCCACGGCTGAGCGTAAAGAACAGGTATTGTTTACTGATTCATATTGGAGCATGCCTTGGGTAATTATTCACCCTCGCGAGTATGGCAAACAGTTAACGTTAGAAGACTTTAACGGAAAAACATTAGCTATTGCTAAAGGTTACTACTTAATTTCTATTATTAGGAAGAAATTTCCACTGATTGCCTTGAGATTAGTCGATGATAATGAGGAAGGTTTATTAGCGATACAAAAAGGTATTGTTGATGGTTTTATTGATAGCTTATCCTCAGGCACTGAGTTACTTAAAAGAGAAAGCCTACTTAACTTATCAATGTCTGTGCTAGAAGAAGTTGACAAAAATGGTAATCATTTAGCGGTTAATAAGTCATTACCCACATTAGTCAGCATTTTAAACAAAGCTGTTGCAAGCCTTTCAGATATCGATAGACAACAAATCTATGAAGATTGGTTCGATATTAAAATAGAAACAGGTTTAGATAAAAGTGTTGTATTGCGCGTTGCTTTACAGATTGGCGCACTTATAACCATTATTATCGTTATCATTATCATTTGGAACCGTCGTTTATATAAAGAAATTAAAAATAGAAAAAAATTAGAAGAAAAAATGCAATACATGGCCACGCACGATGATCTCACTGGCCTTGCTAATCGTGTGCTTTTAAAAGATAGATTAAATAAAGCAATTACTTTTCATGAGCGGCAAAAGCTTTTAGTGGCTGTGCTATTTATTGATCTCGACGGCTTTAAAGATATTAATGATACTTATGGCCATGATGTTGGTGATGAGCTACTCATTGAAGTAGCAACACGCTTGAAAGGTTGTGTGCGTGAGTCAGATACGGTAGTGCGTTTTGGTGGAGATGAATTTGTTTTACTACTAACTGGCTTACATAATCAAAACGAAGCAGGCTATGTCGCAGATAAAGTATTAAAACTGATCCAACAGCCTATTCAATTACCTAATGTAAGTGTAAACATTGGTTGCAGTATTGGTATTGCAATGTACCCAGAAGATGGTGACTCTAATAATGAGTTGTTAAAAATTGCAGACTCATTAATGTATAAGGTTAAAGGCGAAGGTAAAAACCATTATGCTTTTAATCGCAACAGCGATACTAAAATTTAATTCATTATATAACCACACTATTGACGCAATGTCGGGTGACTTTACCTCGCATTGCTTTATAATGTCGGCAATTTTTTATCATAATAAGTTTTAGGTGTATGCCAACATCATTATCTTATTATGTCTTATATAGCTTATTGCTATTGAATTAAGTAACGGTAAAATTAATTAATTCCATAGCTATTATTCAAATTTCAAGGTAAATACATGCGTAGTCTTTATTGTGGTGAGGTTAATGAATCTCATGTGGGTCAGGAAGTCACTCTTTGTGGTTGGGTTAATCGTCGTCGTGATTTAGGTGCGGTAATTTTCTTAGATTTACGAGACCGTGAAGGTATCGTGCAAGTTGTTTACGATCCTGACTTTCCTGATGTACTAGAAAAAGCTAATACACTGCGTAATGAATTTTGTGTGCAAGTAAAAGGCAAGGTACGCGCTCGTCCAGATGGCCAAGTCAACAAAGATATGGCGACAGGAGCGATTGAAGTATTAGGATTAGAGTTAACTATTTTAAATAAATCTGCGCCGTTACCACTAGATTCAAACCAGAAAAACTCAGAAGAGCAACGTCTAAAATATCGTTACCTTGACTTACGTCGTCCTGAAATGACTGAGCGTATGCGCTTTCGCGCTAAAGTTACCTCAGCGGTACGTTCATCATTAGAATCTCAAGGTTTTTTAGATATTGAAACACCTATTTTAACCGCCGCAACACCTGAAGGTGCGCGCGATTATTTAGTGCCAAGTCGTACACATAAAGGTCAATTTTTTGCATTACCGCAATCACCACAATTATTTAAACAATTGTTGATGATGTCAGGCATGGAGCGTTACTACCAAATCGTTAAATGTTTCCGTGATGAAGATTTACGTGCTGATCGCCAGCCAGAATTTACTCAAATTGATATTGAAACATCTTTTATGAGTTCAGATCAGGTAATGGAAGTTACTGAAACAATGATCCGCGGTTTATTCCAAGAACTTCTTAATGTAGATCTTGGTGAGTTTCCACGTATGCCATATTCAGAGGCAATGACTCGTTTTGGCTCCGATAAACCTGATTTACGTAACCCACTTGAAATCGTTGACGTAGCCGATATTTTAAAAGATGTTGAGTTTAAAGTATTCTCTGGCCCTGCTAACGACGAAAAAGGCCGTGTTGCCGTGATTTGTGTACCAGGCGGTGCAGCTAAATTCTCTCGTAAAGGTATTGACGAATTAACTAAATTTGTTGGAATTTACGGTGCGAAAGGCATGCCATGGTTAAAAGTGAATGATATTAACGCTGGCCTTGAAGGTTTACAGTCACCTATTTTAAAATTCTTAACTGAAGATGCGGTTAAAACTTTACTAGCGCGTACTAACGCTAAAACGGGCGATATTATTTTCTTTGGTTCAGATACTTATAATGTAGTAACTGAATCATTAGGTGCACTTCGTCTTAAAATTGGTGAAGATCTTGAGTTATTGCAAGGTGAATGGAAACCATTATGGGTTGTTGACTTCCCTATGTTTGAAGAAGTTGATGGACACATGCATGCTATTCATCACCCGTTTACTGCCCCAACAAATTTAACGGCTACCGAACTAGAAGCAAACCCTGTTGGCGCTTTGTCTGATGCTTACGATATGGTACTAAATGGCTGTGAATTAGGTGGTGGTTCTGTTCGTATTCATAATCAAGACATGCAAGCAGCTGTATTTAGAATTTTAGGTATTAGCGATGAAGAAGCACAAGAAAAATTCGGCTTCTTGCTTGAAGCATTACAATATGGTGCTCCACCACATGCAGGTTTAGCATTTGGTTTAGACCGATTAGTCATGTTGATGACTGGCGCTAGTTCAATTCGTGATGTTATGGCATTCCCGAAAACAACAACAGCAGCATGTCCATTAACGAATGCTCCAGGCCATGCAAACCCTGCACAGCTTAAAGAATTAGGTATTGCTTGTTTAGAAAAAGAATCTGATACTGACGAAAAAGCTGAATAATTTTTTATCACTTGTAACACCAACTCATGGTGAGTGTTAAATTATTAAACGCACGCATAAAGGCTTTGACTTTATCCGTGCGTTTTTTTTCAGCAGTACTTAAATTAATAGTAAAGGTAGTTAAGTGAGCATAATTTTAGGCATTGATCCAGGATCGCGCATAACCGGTTATGGCGTTATTAAGCAATCAGGACGAAACTTTACTTATTTAGGTAGTGGCTGCATTAAGGCAATTACTGCAGGCGATGATTTAAGTATGCGCTTACAAACTATATTTGCAGGAGTAAGTGAGCTAATAGTGCAATTTCAACCTGATATGTTCGCCATAGAGCAAGTATTTATGGGGGTAAACCCAGGTGGCGCTTTAAAGTTAGGTCAAGCTAGAGGCGCGGCAATTGTCGCTGCGACAAATACCGGCTTAACCGTTGCGGAATACTCTGCGAGGCAGATAAAGCAATCGGTTGTTGGCACAGGCGCCGCAGATAAATCTCAGGTGCAGCACATGGTAAAAACTATTTTAAAATTACCCGGTACTCCGCAAGCTGATGCTGCAGACGCTTTAGCTGTGGCCCTATGCCACGCACATAGTTATGACTCAATAGGCAAGCTTTCAGGCCAAGCAAGTAAAACCGTTAGAGGCCGTTTGCGCTAACAAATTGTGCTTTTGCTAAGTAACCTGAACTCTGGCAGCACTTGCTCAAGGCTCCCTTTAAAACCATTATCTGCGTTAAAACGTCGATAAATAGCGCGCTATTCATCAACGTTTTGCCTTGGAAATGGTATAAAGTCAAGCATTGATGGTGTCTATTCGTGATGTTTACTTTGCTATAGCGCTTACTTTACCATCTAAGTTTTTGATTCACTTGAGTATCAAACACTCAATATCCCAGAATTCAGGTTAACTAAGTTCATTTGAGTGCGAAATATTTAACTATAGAAACTTTACTGTATAAATATCTAGTGGTATGGTGGCGACATAGATAATCTCGAGTAAAAAGGTTAAGTTGTGATTGGACGTTTACGTGGCACATTGATAGAAAAAATGGCCCCAGAAATTTTAATAGAATGTCATGGTATTGGCTACGAAGTTACTATGCCAATGACCAGTATTTATGCATTGGGTGAAGTTAACCAAGAAGCAACGTTATACACTCATTTTGTTGTTCGTGAAGATGCTCAGTTACTCTATGGCTTTGCTAATAAAGTCGAGCGAAAACTGTTTCGTTTATTGATTAAAGTTAATGGTGTTGGTCCAAAACTTGGTCTGGCAATTTTATCCGGTATGTCTGCTGATCAATTTGTTAGTTGTGTTATACAGGATGATTTAAGTACGATTGTTAAAATTCCAGGTGTTGGTAAAAAAACAGCTGAGCGCTTGTTAATTGAGATGCGTGATAAATTAAAAGATTGGCAAACCGACAGTAGTGATGCACTTGTTCATATGATGCCGACCGATGTTAACCAAGCCAATACTTTTGTTAGCGATAATAAAGGTGATGCAATTAACGCTTTGGTCTCTTTAGGTTATAGCCAACAACAAGCAGATAAAGCCGTTAAGTCAGTATTTGAAGCTAATAAAACCAGTGAAGACTTGATCCGCAATGCGTTAAAAGCCATGTTATAAGCAATATTAAAAAGCAAAGTTAAGTATCTAAAATTTAAATAAATTTATAAAGTATGGCGATTAACAACCATTCGCCGTTTCCAAAGAGTAATACATGATAGAAGCAGATCGATTAATTGAACCCGTAGCTAGCCGTGAAGATGAAACGGTTGATCGTGCTATTCGGCCTAAAATGTTGTCAGACTATACTGGGCAACAGCATGTAAAATCGCAGATGGAAATATTTATTGCAGCCTCCTTAAAAAGGGAAGAGCCGCTCGATCACCTGTTAATCTTTGGGCCTCCTGGATTAGGTAAAACAACCTTAGCGAACATTGTAGCTAATGAAATGGGCGTAAGTATTCGTACTACTTCTGGCCCCGTGTTAGAAAAAGCTGGCGACTTAGCAGCGCTATTAACTAATCTTGAAGAGAATGACGTGCTATTTATCGATGAAATTCATCGATTAAGCCCTGTCGTAGAAGAAATTTTGTACCCTGCAATGGAAGATTATCAATTAGATATTATGATCGGCGAAGGCCCTGCAGCACGTTCAATTAAACTTGATTTACCACCTTTTACTTTGATCGGGGCTACTACTCGAGCCGGAGCACTGACATCGCCGCTTCGTGATCGCTTTGGTATTGTTCAACGATTAGAGTTTTATAACACCCAAGAGTTAACTGAAATTGTCATGCGCTCCGCACATTTCTTGAATTTAGATATCGCACAGGCCGGCGCTTTTGAAGTAGCAAGACGATCTCGAGGCACACCTAGAATAGCAAATAGATTATTACGCAGAGTTAGAGATTACGCTGATGTAAAAACTAACGGTGTAGTAAGTAAAGCAACAGCAGCGAGTGCCTTAGATATGTTAGAAGTTGATAACGAAGGCTTTGATCTAATGGACAGAAAATTACTTGAAGCAATCATTGATAAGTTTTCTGGCGGTCCAGTAGGGCTTGATAACATTGCAGCTGCTATTGGTGAAGAACGTGAAACAATTGAAGATGTGCTAGAGCCCTATCTTATTCAACAAGGTTTTTTACAGCGAACTCCGCGCGGGCGAATTGCTACGAGTCGTGCTTATCTCCACTTTGGTTTAGATTTTCCAAGCTAACATACGATAAAACAAGAGAATGATCTTATCAATAAAAGCACCTTCAGGTGCTTTTTGTATTTTTAGTTTATATGAGTTATTTAAAACATAACCCGACGTGTTTAAAGTGCAAAACATTACAAAATTTCTCATCATAGAAAACGAACAAACATTTTAATCGTTGAATTTCAGACAAAAAAAAGCCCACATATTAATATGTGGGCCAACTTATAATGTAAGTTGATAGAAGGAAATGGGGTTCCTATAAATATTCAGAGAGAAAGGTAACAACACCTATTCAAAGCATTAAGGGCACAAGAATTTTCATTAGGGAAGTAAAATTCATGCGGTAGTCCAAAAAACAAGTGTATTTTAGTCCGGTGAGTCTCGTTGTTCAAACGAAAATAAATTATATTTATCATTAGAAAAACTAATGCGAAAAGGTAGGTTTCAAAATAAAAAATTATATCATCCTGATTTAATATTATTTATCTATGGCTATATTTACTGTTACTTAAGCGAGTTAAACTTTTTAACCGTACAATTTAATCTACCGCTTTTATAATAGGTAATTCTTTTAGTCTTGATAAATTAAGCAAAATAAATAACCACTTTCATAAATGCGAAAAGTTAATTTACGGCGTAGATAAAAGTTAAAACAATCTACTTTGTGAAAAAACTTAAAAACTATGTAGAGTCAGTTCATTTTAGTTTTGATTAACCAATTCATATAAACCGCAACAAAGTTAACTTTTGTTGAATTTGTTACAAAGAAACCATCTTAGCCCTTGTTACCCGTGAGCTTTATCTATTATGATAAGCATCTGAAATTTTATATCCCAATAACTAGAATATATTAAATGTCATTACTTAATTTTCAACACAAGGTTCGGGTTTATTATGAAGATACCGATGCTGGTGGCATTGTCTATTATGCGAACTATTTAAAATTTCTTGAGCGCGCAAGAACAGAATGGTTGCGTGAACTTGGTATTAATCAATCAATCTTTTTAGAACAAAACATCGGCTTTGTGGTCACAAAGGTTACGATGGAAAATAAAGCATCAGCAAAACTTGATGATTTATTAACAATTACCAGCACAATTAAACGTTTAAAATCTGCAAGTTTGATTTTTACGCAGGAAATTGTGAATCAAAATAACATGGTATTATGCACAGCTGAAATCAAAGTCGCCTGTGTGAATTTATCTATTGCTAAACCCTGTATTATTCCAAACAGCATATTAGGAGCATTAAAACGTGTCAGCTGAGATTTCATTTTTTGATTTATTTTTAGAAGCTAGTTTATTGGTTCAACTGGTAATGTTGACACTATTAGGTTTTTCAATTGCCTCGTGGACCATGATATTTCAACGCCGTAAAGTATTAATAGCAGCAAGGGCTCAATTACAAAACTTTGAAGATAAGTTTTGGAGTGGTGCTGATTTGAGCAAGTTATACAGCGAAGTGTCAGCCAAAGAACACGTTGACGGTATTGAAAATCTTTTTGTCTCGGGGTTTCGAGAATTTGCACGTTTGCGTAAATCTCACGCTTATGCTCCACAAGTTATTGTTGATGGTACCCACAGAGCAATGCGAGTAGCTTTATCGCGCGAGGTCGATAGCTTAGAAACTCACCTACCTTTCATGGCAACCGTAGGCTCAATAAGTCCTTATATTGGTTTGTTTGGTACTGTTTGGGGCATCATGAACTCATTTATTGCTTTAGGTGCTGTTGAACAAGCAACATTAGCTATGGTTGCACCTGGTATTGCTGAGGCTCTCATTGCAACTGCCATGGGATTATTTGCCGCTATTCCTGCCGTAATGGCATTTAACCGTTTTAGTCACAACGTTGAAAAGCTTGAAAATAGCTATGGTAACTTTATGGAAGAGTTTTCAAGTATTTTACAACGTCAAACAGCGACAGAGCAAAACGGCTAAGGCAGGTAGTTAACTATGTATAATCGAGTTAGGCGCCGTAAGGTAGCTGAGATAAATGTAGTACCTTATATTGACGTAATGTTAGTGTTATTGATTATTTTTATGGTAACAGCACCATTGATAACCCAAGGCGTTAAGGTAGATTTGCCACAAGCAGATGCTGAACCTTTAAGTAAAGATATGAAACCACCTTTAGTGGCGTCAGTTGATGCAAAAGGCAATTATTACTTAGCTGTAGGCATTAGTAAAAATGAAGCAATGTCAGCAGAGGAGGTTGCTAACTTAGTTGCCGAGCATTTAAAAACTGCACCAGACACGCCGGTTGTGGTTAATGGCGATGGTGGTGTTTCTTACGACGCTGTAATTCAATTAATGGTGTTATTGCAAAAAGTAGCAGGTGTTCCATCTGTTGGTTTAATGACTGACAGCCCGGAGAGTAAGTAGTGCTTCTAAAGGATTCAACCCCATTAGTACTGAGTGTAACTATTCATGTCGGATTGGCTGTGGTGTTATTATGGGGCGATTTCTCAACGCCGCCTAAACCAACACCAAGTGCTGTGCAAATTGAGCCAATTCAAGCTGTTATTGTAGAAAAAAGTACAATAGATGCACAAATTAATAAAATCAAAAAGCAAGAGGCAGATAAGGTGCGCAAGCTTAAAGAGCTTGAAGAAAGTATTGCAGCGGCTAAAAGAAAAAAATTAAACGAAGAAAAGCGTATTAAAACGCTTGAGCGTGAACGTAAGAAAAAAGCACAAGAGAAAAAAGCGGCAGATATTGCCGCGAAAAAAGCTAAAGCCAATGCCGCTGATAAGTTGCGTAAGCAAAAAGAGCTAGAGAAAAAGCAGGCAGAAGAAGCCGCAGCTGCTGCTAAAGCAAAAAAAATAAGAGAAGAAAAAGCGGCTAAAAAAGCTGAAGATTTACGTAAAAAGAAAGCCGCAGAAAAAAAACGTCAAGAACAAGAGAGACGTGAAAGAGCAGCACAACAAGAATTGATAGAGCAGCAAATGGCCGAGGAAATGGCAAGTCGTCAGCAAGCTCGTCGTCAGCAAATGATGACAGAAATAGGTCGCTTCACTGCATTAATTACACAGACTATCAAGCGTAATTTAATTACCGATCGCAGCACAATGGAAGGTAAGTCTTGTAAATTAACCATAAGTCTTGCACCATCAGGGTTTGTTACTAATGTTGTTACCGGTTCGGGTGATAGAAGAGTTTGCGAAGCAGCAAAAACAGCAGTCTATAAAGCGGGTACTTTGCCTGTTTCTAAAGACCCTGAAATATTTCGAGAAATGAGAACAATTAGTTTAACGGTAGCACCAGACAAATTTAATTAAGCTTTTGTATAAATTAGGAAAATAATCAACTCTATGAAAAAAGTAACTTTATTTTTACTCTTCTTCGCCGCTTTGTTGTCAAAACAAGCATTAGCAACCCTAGAAATTGTTATAACTGAAGGGGTAGATAGTGCACGGCCAATTGCAGTGATACCTTTCAAATGGACAGGTGTTGGTGTAATGCCAGAGCGTTTATCAAAAGTAATCAGTGATGATTTACTGCGCAGTGGTAAGTTTAATCCTATTAACGAGTCACGTTTTCCGCAATCTCCGCATGATGATAGCCAAATTGATTATGCTGCTTGGGCAAGTGAAGGGGTTGAAGCAATTGTTATTGGTGAAGTAAGTGAGACATCAATCGGGCGCTACGAAATCAAATATCAGCTTGTTGATGTTATTCGTGGTCAAGTAACCGGTGGCGAAACGCAAATGCTAAGCAATGGCAAGTTAGTCGGTACCTCTGATCATGTGCTAGATGAAAGTACAGTAGAAGTTGGCGCTGATCAATTTCGTCGTTATGCTCACCGTATTAGCGATGTTGTTTATGAAAAGTTAACCGGGACACGCGGAGCATTTTTAACGAAAATTGCTTATGTTATTGTTCGTGATGAAGGAGAGTACCCTTATCAATTAGTAGTAGCAGACTATGACGGTTTTAATGAACATGTTTTATTAAGCTCAAGAGAGCCATTAATGTCACCTTCTTGGCATCCAAGTGGTAACCAGTTAGCTTATGTAACATTTGAAAACAGACAAGCACAAATTCATATTATTGACATATACTCAGGACAACGTAATTTAATAAGTTCATTTGAAGGGATTAACAGTGCACCTAAGTGGTCACCTGATGGCAAAAGTTTAGCTATGGTACTATCCAAAGACGGTAATCCAGAGCTCTATGTTATGAATGTTGCTACTAAAAAGTTACGCCGTATAACACGTCATCGAGCGATTGATACAGAACCAAGCTGGACACCTGATGGGAAATCATTAATATTTAGTTCAGAGCGTGGTGGAAGGGCACAGTTATATCGCGTAAATTTAGTCGATGGCAAAGTTAGAAGACTCACTTTTGATGGCGAAATGAATTTAGGCGGTTCATTAACACCCGACGGCAGACAATTAGTGATGGTAAATCGTACACGCGGCAAGTATCATTTAGCAAAACAAGAATTTGATTCAGGGATTTTCCAAGTGTTAACATCAACACGTTTGGATGAATCACCAAGTATTTCACCTAACGGTGGTATGATTATCTATAGTACTTTACATAATAATCGTCAGGTACTAAGTTTAGTTTCCGTAGATGGAAGGTTTAAGGCAAGATTGCCAGCACTAAATGGCGAAGTGAAGTCACCTTCATGGTCACCATTTTTATAATAATTATAAGTAACTTTAATTTATATCATAAGGACACATAAAATGCGCTTTAATAAAACAGTAAAAGCTCTAGCAGTTGTTTTACCTATCATGGCTCTATCGGCTTGTAGTTCATCTGACATGGCAAGTGAAGACACTAGTGCAATGCAGAAAAATCAAGCTGAAATGGCAGAACAAAAAGCTCGTGAAGAAGCAGAGCGAGTAAAAGTTGAAGCAATGCAACGCGCTAACGCTATTGAAGCTAAAAAACGTCAAGAAATTGAAAGATTACGTTCAGAGCATATCGTTTACTTTGATTTCGATAAGTCATCAGTAAGTGGTGATTTTGCTGCGATTCTTGAAGCACATGCAAAATTTCTTAACGAAAACTCAAATGTAAATGTATTAATTGAAGGTCATGCTGATGAGCGTGGTACTCCAGAGTACAACATTGCATTAGGCGAGCGTCGTGCAAAAGCGATTGAAACATTTTTAGAGAATATGGGCGTTTCAGCTTCACAACTTAGCACTGTTAGCTACGGTGAAGAAAAGCCTATGGTTAAAGATCGTAGTGAAGGCGCGTTTGCTAAAAACCGCCGTGCTGTATTAGTCTACTAATCAGGTAATTAAATGAAACCCAATAGTATACTATTCGGGATGTCGTTTGCTGTTGCTGCCAATTTGGCAGTAGCAGCTGAACCTGCTCCTGTTATCGAAATTAATTCAGGCACAACTAATAGTAGTGCCAACTCAAGCTTAAGTGAACAGCTTGTTAGCCTTGAACGTAAGCTCGACGCACGTAACCGTGCTCAAGTCAATGTTCAGCAACAACTCGATGAATTACAAAATGAAGTTAATGAACTTCGAGGCATCACTGAGTTACACACCTATCAGCTAAGTCAAGTACTTGACCGACAACGTGAGTTGTATCAAGAACTCGATCGCAGAGTTTCTGAAGCGCTAAAACCAGCAAATCAAGCCCCAGCGACAGTTGCTGCTCCCTCTGAAGGCACAGACCAGATAAATTACAGTAATAATTTAACTGAAAACGAAGCCTATGATCGTGCGGTAAATATGGTGTTAAAAGATAAACGTTATGAACAAGCTATCCCAGAGTTTGAAGCGTTTAACCAAAGGTACCCTAATTCAAGCTACGCTGCTAATGCACATTATTGGCTTGGCCAGTTATTATTTAATAAAGGTGAATTAGCTAAAGCACGTCAAGAATTTAATGCGGTAGTTAATAATTACCCTGATTCAAGCAAACGAAGTGACGCAATGTTGAAGCTTGCTATGGTTGAGCAAAAAGAAAATAGCCCAGGTAAAGCGATTGCGATCTACAATAAACTCATTGCAGAGTATCCTAATTCGAGTGCAGCAAAACTGGCACAACCAAGATTAAAAAGTTTAAAACCATAATTATTGATGATAACTTGCACGCTTTGCTGACTTTTTGTTCGAACAAGCAATAAAGTTGGAAAAAGGGGAAGATTGTTGTTGCACTTAAAAAAATTATGAGTATTATATGCCCCGCGTTGACCGAGTAGGCCAACGCAGAACAGATACCGGTCGTTAGCTCAGTTGGTAGAGCAGTTGGCTTTTAACCAATTTGTCGAAGGTTCAAATCCTTCACGACCGACCACTTTTACCAAAGTAGTGTTGGGTATTTGTTTTAGGAAGTATATATCGGTCGTTAGCTCAGTTGGTAGAGCAGTTGGCTTTTAACCAATTTGTCGAAGGTTCAAATCCTTCACGACCGACCACTTTTTCTTTAACTCTAATGTAAAGATAAAGTGTTGTTGATATAACGCCTTGTTATTTCAATTCGAAAATTAAAAGTAGTTATTCGGTCGTTAGCTCAGTTGGTAGAGCAGTTGGCTTTTAACCAATTTGTCGAAGGTTCAAATCCTTCACGACCGACCACTTTTTCTTTACAATCCTATCTTCGCTACACCGATATAAATTATTTTCTTAAACTCTATTTTTCTAGTTTTAACACCCTCGATTAAACTTATTATTAGTTAGCTTAATCCGATCTACGCTTGTACATATTCATAGTACACTTTTGTTCATCTATACCTTATAATTCTCACGTTTTTAGGTACCCATTGAGATCACACATGACCCAAGCAAATTTAGCCGTTAACTTCGACTTTCAATTTCCAGCCAAACCTACTCCATTAAGTGCAGTAGAGCGTGAAGAGTATAAAGCGCGTATTAAAGTATTATTGAAAGAAAAAAATGCGGTACTAGTCGCGCATTACTACACTGATCCAGAGATTCAAGCATTAGCTGAAGAAACAGGTGGCTGTGTTGCTGATTCATTAGAGATGGCAAGGTTTGGAAATAACCATCCTGCAGATACCCTGATTGTAGCCGGTGTTCGCTTTATGGGGGAAACGGCTAAAGTACTGACTCCTGAAAAAACAGTAATTATGCCGACATTGGAAGCTACATGCTCGCTTGACCTAGGTTGCCCAATTGAAGAGTTTAATGCCTTTTGTGATCAGCACCCAGACAGAACAGTTGTTGTATATGCTAATACCTCTACAGCAGTTAAAGCTCGTGCTGATTGGATCGTAACATCATCATGCGCACTAGAAATAGTTGAACACCTTGATGACTTAGGTGAAAAAATCATTTGGGGCCCAGATCGTCATCTTGGTGCATACATAGAAAAGCAAACGGGTGCTGATATGTTAATGTGGCAAGGCGCTTGTATTGTTCATGATGAATTTAAAACCAAAGCGTTAATTGATATGAAAACACTTCATCCAGATGCGGCTGTACTAGTTCACCCAGAATCACCTGCAGAAATTATAGACCTAGCAGACTCTGTCGGATCTACAAGTCAACTTATCAAAGCAGCGCAAGCGCTACCAAATAAAAAATTCATTGTTGCTACAGATCGCGGTATTTTTTATAAAATGCAGCAACTGTGTCCCGATAAAGAATTCTTTGAAGCACCAACAGCTGGTGAAGGGGCAACATGCAAAAGTTGTGCTCATTGCCCTTGGATGGCGATGAATGGCTTGAAGGAAATTGAGGAAGCACTATTAAACCCAACCGGTCGTGAAGTATTTGTTGATATGAACCTACGTACTGGCGCATTAAAATCTCTTGATCGTATGTTAAACTTTAACGCAGAAATGCAAAAGAATAAGTAAAATTTCAATCAGTTGCTTGTTAAGTAAGCAACTACTTATTCTTTGAGGAAATTAAGTTGCGTTATGATGATTATTTTCCTAACATAGCGTAGCTTAGAGCTTAGAGCTTAGAGCTTAGAGCTTAGAGCTTAGAGCTTAGAGCTTAGAGCTTAGAGCTTAGAGCTTAGAGCTTAGAGCTTAGAGCTTAGAGCTTAGAGCTAA
>NZ_BAAJLU010000025.1:0-28334 GCF_057550865.1 Colwellia sp. NW0002-52-1
CAAATAATATTTTTACACTTAGTTTCAGTTGCTTACATTTTTTTACAAGCTAAATAAGAAATGTTAACCCAGTTGATTTATCGCTTTTTTATTACCGAACCGTCTAATGTACTTTTTATTTCAAAAAATAATGTATTTCTTTTCGCTAAGCTAAAGTAAAAAAAATAATGAAATTGTAAAGTAACTTGCAAGGTCAAATTCATCAGTAAGGCATAGTTTTAAAAGTTTGATTTGCGCTAATTATTGGACAATAAAATTTGAGCTAGACTAAAACATTACACAACACATTAAAGTGAATAGGAAAATAATATGGTAAAAGCAATATTGGAAAAGGGCTACGGGATATTAAACTCGACTAAAAAGTTAGATTTTATTGCTCCCCTGTTAATGCGTTTATATTTAGTGCCTATTTTTTGGATGGCGGGTACTCATAAAATAGAGGGTTTTGACAATATTGTGCAATGGTTTGGTAATGATGATTGGGGGCTAGGTTTACCCTTTCCGTTTATTCTGGCGATTTTAGCGATAGGTGCTGAAGTTATTGGTGCTATTGCGTTGTTGTTAGGTTTAGGCGTGCGTTTAATGGCTGTTCCTATGATGTTTACCATGATCATAGCGATGACATCTGTACACGGACAATATGGTTGGCAAGCTATTGCCGATGCTAACGCACCGTTTGCAAATGAACGCGTAGAGGCCACTGTTGAAAAGAAAGAGATGATTATTTCTATCTTACAAGAGCATGGCAATTACGAATGGCTTACTAGTAGCGGAAATATCACGATTTTAAATAACGGTATTGAGTTTGCTGCAACATATTTCATTATGCTATTGGCACTATTTTTTATCGGTGGTGGCCGCTATGTCAGCCTTGACTACTGGTTAAAACGAAAAGTACTGCCTAACGCATAAATAATTCTATAGATATTAATACAACATCCTAAACGGAGCATAAAATGAATACTAAAACTAAATTTCAAGGCGCAGCAGTTGCACTTGCTGTTGCAGGTTTAATGGGCGCTTCAGCAGTATCAGCTGAGCCAAATAACAAAACAGCAACCAAAGGCAATACTGCTGAAATGGCACATTGTTACGGCGTAAATAAATGTAACGGCCATAACGACTGTAAAACCGCTGAGAATGCCTGTAAAGGCCAAGCGGTATGTAAAGGACATGGCTTTGTTGCTATGGCTGAAAAAACCTGTGCTGATATTGGCGGCACTGTCAAAGATGATTGGCGAGGTAAAGTCAATACGGCTGAATTAACCCACTGTTACGATGTTAATGTTTGTAAAGGACATAACGACTGTAAAACTGCAGAAAATGCCTGTAAAGGTCAAGCAGCATGTAAAGGTCAGGGCTTTGTTGCGCTAGCTGCACAAGCATGTGAAGACGTTGGAGGCACGGTTGGCGAATAAGCTACCTGTAGGTGTTGAAATAGGAGAGCAAGCGCTCTCCTTATCAACTGTAGAAGTTCCTGAGCATTTTCTTGGCTTTGGTTTAGGGCTCAGAACCGAGCATTTTCAAGATGTATTAAACGAAAAGCCTGCTATAGATTGGTTTGAAGTTGTCTCAGAAAATTTTATGGTTGACGGTGGAAAACCAAAGCACTATTTACATAGCATTCGTGAGCTTTACCCTATGGTAATGCACGGGGTATCTTTGTCGATAGGCTCTACTGACCCGCTTAACTTTGACTATCTACGCAAACTCAAAGTATTAACTAATGAGTTACAACCAGAGTGGATATCTGACCATTTATGCTGGACTGGTGCTCATGAAAAAAATAGTCACGACTTATTACCACTTCCCTATAACGACGAAGCATTAAACCATGTTTGTCAACGTGTTGAGCAAGTGCAAGAGTTTCTCGGTCGCCCGATATTACTAGAAAATGTATCTAGTTACTTAACTTACAAAAATTCAGAAATGACAGAGTGGCATTTTTTCAATGAAGTTGCTCGGCGCTCTGGCTGTGAAATATTACTCGATATTAATAATGTTTATGTTAGCGCGCGAAATCATGATTTTAATCCGCAAGATTACCTCAATGGCATAGCTAAAAATAAAGTGAAGCAATTTCACCTTGCAGGTCATAGTGATTATGGCGAATATGTTATTGATACTCACGACCATCCTGTAGCAAGTTCAGTGTGGCAACTCTATCAACAAGCACTGAAACGTTTTGGCTGGATAAGTACCATGATCGAGCGTGACGATAATATTCCGCCATTATCAGAATTATTGGCAGAAGTAGAAACTGCGCGAAATATTGCTATAGAAACATTAGGCCCTTTAAAATAATGCCTCTTTATAATTTAGTTGTTAATTACATGCAAAGAGTAAATTAATGTGACTGACATTTCCCTGAAGCTGCTGCAACAGCAAATGATGAATTACTTAACTGACGACAAACCTGCAATTGCTCAACATGTTGTTGAGCATGGCGGCATAAGCAGAGACATTCGATTGCACATTTATAAAAATGCTTACCAAATGCGCTTAAAAGAAACCATTGAAAATGATCATCAAATATTGGGCATGTATTTGGGAGATAATTTATTCGATCAAATGGTCGATGGCTATATTAAGGCTTTTCCATCTAACAAAACTTCCTTACGATACTTTGCCGATGCATTACCTAAATACCTTGCTGATAATATTCCCTTTCAAGATTACCCATTGATCAGCGAATTAGCGCATTTCGAACGTTTATTGATGGTAGCATTTGATGCTAAAGATACCGAACGTTTTACCCGCGAGCAGCTATTAAACATTCCTCATAACGAATGGCCGAATTTAATATTTCGTTTTCATCCCAGTGTACAAATAGCTCATTTTAATTTTAATACCGTTGAAACTTGGCAAGCCTTGAAACAAGAGCAAGCACCAGAGCCTGCCATGCAAAAGGCTAACACTTGGTTACTCTGGCGTAATAAAGAACGTTTAACTCAATTTAGATCTATAACTGAGCAAGAGTACTGCTTGATTGACATGATGCTAAATGGTCATGACTTCGCAAGTCTGTGTGATGGACTTCTTTTGCAAAGCTCTAGTGAAGATGTAAGCCAATTAGCATTAAATTTTTTACTCACTTGGATAGATGAGGGTGTACTAGCTAGCCGCTAATTACTTTTTTATATGGCAATGCTTTATAAACCACACCAATTTAGTCCATTAGTTAATAAACTATCAGATATACCAATAACTAAGCTTCTTATTCTTGTGTAAGCAAACCTCGTAAGCTAGTTTTCGTTGCTACTTCTTTATCATCTTAAGTCAGTGATACTACGCATAAACTCCTCTTTCATATACCTTTAGTATTATTTAGTAAATTACGGTAATATTATGAAAACAGTAATTTATTACTACTATAAGGAGTGGCTGTCTGGTGAGTTATGGATAAAATTAGACTGTCAAAAGATGTAGTTTTAGATTGCTTGAATACCGCTTTAATTATTGACGATAATACTCAAAAAACAGTCTCGCTTGATAACCTAGAATTTCAAGTTTTAAAATACCTCGTTGAGCACAAAGAAATTGTTGTGACTAAAGAGGAACTACTTGCGCTTTGGCCATCGCGCGTTGTTATGGACCATTCCCTTGCTCGCGTAATGTCTATATTGCGTAAAAAACTAGGTGACTCGTCTAAAAATTCCACATTTATTAAAACGCTTAATCGTCAAGGTTATCTCTATATAGGGCTAAACTCTCCTGTTACTAACACGCAAATAGCAAGCGAAAAAATCAAACGTAGCATGTCGGTATTGCCGCTACTGATCATCACCAGCTTAATCATTATTCTCTCGACAATTTGGTACCTATCGTTAGACAGTTATCCCAATGAGCGATTTATTTATCAAACAGAAATTATTGTAGATCCTGACACCCAAAAACAAGAGTTAAGTATTAATCAAAGTGGTAGTCATTTGGCCTATTCGGCAAGAAATTTAGGTGAAGAATATTGGTTTTTACGCGTTAAAAATTTACGTACTAACAACGTTGTGGATCACAAAGTTGACGAAGTAAATACGACTTATCCAATTTGGCTTGACGATAATACATTGGTATATCAGCATCAATCAGCAAATGAATGCGCGATAAATAAACTGTCATTACTCTCTACAGGGCAGTTATCTCAAGCAATTAATATAGCAAAATGTAATATAAGTAGTGCAGGCCAATCCATGGCAGTACTCAACAAAACCACTGTTTTAGTTGCAGAGGTGTCGCCGATTAATGGCAGATCATTGCTTCACCAATTAGATGTTACTTCAGGCAATAAAAGCGTTATTGAACATAACCAAAATGATGACAGTGAAATTTACTTTATTCAAACTAGCCCTGATAGAAAATATTTAGTGACGTTGAGCACCGCTAATTGGTTTACTACAATAATCAAACTCTACGATATAGATGATTTAAAAAATGAAATTTGGCATAAAGAAATCAAAAGTATTCTTTATACGGTAGCACTAACGAATGAAAAAATAACATACATCAATGAATTTGGTGGTGTTAGCGTGAGTTATTTCAATAGAAATCAAGTAGAGTCATTGAGTGCTATTTTTACGGCCCAAGTTTATAGCCCGTTGTCACATGAAAATAATACTTTTCTATTAGAAGGTTTATACGCCTCAACTCATTTATCACTGGTTAATTTTCTTACTCATAAGGTAAAAGATATAAGCTACTTCAATGCTGCTAGTATTACTTTGCCTAAACAAGTTAATGATAATAAATATATATTTGTTTCAAACCAATCTGGCATAAACCAACTTTGGCTAGCCAGTATTGACCATGGCGAAGCAAAACAATTAACCGTTTTAGATCGTTCCTATAATATAAGCTCGTTTGACGTTGATGGCTTATTAAATCGTATTGCTATAACAACACAATTTGGTGTTTTAGTATTAAGTAAAGAGGATAATGGCCAATATAACGTACTAATATCTATCCCAAATGCTCAAGACCCAGTGATATATGAAGGTTTACTTTTTTATACGAAAATTCGGCCTGACGGCACGGATATTTATCAATATGATTTGTTAACACAAGTTGAAAAACTTTATATTAAAGACGGCTATAAACTGGTGAAAGATGCAGACAACTTTTATTACATTAAGTACTTTCAGTCTGGAATTTGGCGAGTAAATATGAATGAAAAAGATAACTTCTTTGAAACGCCGCTTGAAAGTTTAACATCTGAACAGTGGTATATAAAAAATGATGAACTCTATCTGCTAAACGAAAGCCAAATAATTAAATATAATTTGCAACAACAAGCCATTCAATCATTTGAAAATACTCAATGCAGTGAACCTGAGGTCTGGGGAGATAGCTCTTGTTTAAATATTCAAGACGTTCCAAGAGCAAATAGAATTATAAAAATATCTAAAAAACGTTTACTTAAAGAAAAGTAAAATCTTTTAAACCATCAACACCCCAAGTGCTGTAGCAGGCTTTACAGGAATAACTTGGAATACGCGAGCCTAAAGATATTACAGGGCGACGAATAGCAATAATTTGTTGGTTTAAAATGGCTTGTATTGATGGCGACTGTATTGTGATCACTTCCATGTCATTTACTGGCCATATACGCTGATTATCTTTGTTTTTTGTGACAGGGTTTTTCGCTATAGCTTTTAATAAAAACGGAAATGTATTTAGTGTTAGTTCTTCTTTCTCTTCTATTAAATCAATAACTTTTGGTAAGTCTGGATGTTGAGCTTGGTAAGATTTGGCTAAATATTTATCTGCTTTTTCTTGATTATATAGTCCAAAATCACTATTTAAATATACGATCCCAAGTAAAAAAGTAGAGTTGAGAAAACCTTTTTTAGCTGACTTTTCTAGATTGATAGCACCTTTTTCTAAGCTTTTGTGCTTTTCATTACTTAAATATATTAAACCGGTTTTATACAAGGCTCTTACATTGCCATGTCGAGCCGCTTTTTTGAGGTGTAGAAAACCCTTATCTTTATCAACATTTGTACCAAAACCATGATAATAAAACTCACCTAAGGTTGTTAGTGCACTAATATGACCTCGTTGAGCACCCGCTTTAAATTTATTAAAATAATCGACACACTCTGTGGTATTGCAGGCTGTAAGTTGCATAGCATTAGCCGCGCCACTCACCATAGAAAGTGTGATGGCTAAAAATAATAATTGAATTGCTCTACTCATTAACATTCACTTTTAAATAACTCACTATGATTGGGGGCTAGGATACATATCTGTATGCTTTTTTGCTATCTGAATACTCACAAGAGAACCGGATTGCTGATTATGTGTATACATACACGAAAAGTGAGTAAATCGCGTTAAAGTATTGTTATAGCACATATAATCTAATGCATTAAGCTCTAATGTATCAAATAACCATACCATTTAGTAAATATTGAATGCCAATATATTAAACGTGATTTAATAATAGAGTTTACTCCCAATGACATAAATATAATCTGCTAAAGATAAAATACTTAGCGGATTATATTTATATTTCTATATTATTACCTATTTACCAGTTATATCAATGACATTTAGCAATCCAGCTGAAAAACCACTTAGGTCTCTACCCAGTGATTGATCACATCCTATGATTTCTCCACATGATTTTCCTGGAAGTCTAGAGCCTGTACTAGTAACAGCTCTGCGATAAGCGACTAAATTTTCTGTTAAAAGCTGTGTTAAAGGGGGGGATGTAATCGTTACCACTTCAATTTCTTCTTCAGGCCATTCAATAACACCGTTATTCTTTACTATAAGTGGAGTTTTAGTTAGCTCTTGATACAGTAAAGGAAAATTTATGTTATCTAAGGAAACTTTTGCTTTAATGTTTTTAACAACGGTAGGAATTTGAGGATGTCGCTGTTGATATGATTTACTTAAGTATTTATCTGCTAAGGCTAAGTTTTGAGGGGCGAATTGATTGTTGTAATAAATGGTGCCGAGTAAAAGGTTGGCATTTTCATCATCTTTATTCGCTGCTTTCTCTAAATATTTAATCGCATCGTCAAGGTCATAATTTGTTTTACTGGTTAAATAAATTAAACCTAATTTATATTGGGCACTTGTATCTGCATACCTAGCTGCACGCTTAAGAAACTTAATGGCTTTATTTTCATTTGGCTCTGTTCCATAGCCGTTATAATAAAATTGTCCTAAAATAGCCATGGCACCAGCGTGCCCTCGTTTAGCTGCCTTTTTATACAGTTTGAAATAGCTTTTACATTCATCGAGCTGGCAATACTTCATCAAAGAACTTGATTGGTTTTTTGATATTTCAATATTAGCGTATGATGAGGTAGTAAAGCATATTAAAATAAATACGCTGCCAAATATTATACTTTTCATTTTATTAATTCCTTTGGAGAGTAGTTTGTAATTATTATTAATAGTGTTTTTTTAAATAGACAGATTGAACACTAAAAGGTAATGGTGCTCGGCATAGCTTTTGTTGAACACATTTTAACCTTTACAAAATTACTGGTTAGATTGAAATAATAAAAGTTAATATTTTCTTATATAACATTTAGTTCATTGTAATTAATGGCTTTATTTTTATTTTTAATCGGTAAGTTAATAGTCTGTTTTATAAGGAAATGGTATTAAATAATAAAAATATCGATGAGTTAAGTCTCTGTTTTATACGCTTTACACTTTATAAACAAAGTAACTATTGCTACTGACGAAAAATAAGACTACTTTCTTGTGCGACAACTTGTGTAACAAAGTAGTTAATAATGAAGGGGCAATTGATGCATAATAAGCTGAATAGAAGTAATGAAAATTATATTATGGAAATAAATTCATTCAAATGATCAAATCACTTGCTAAACGTATTCTAGTAATCGTGTTGTTTGCTGTGTTACCTGGTTGCTCAACCTTTCAGCTGACCGATCTTTTTCAGGGCTACAATAGCCAAATGAAACCCGCGAAAGCGGCAATGCTTCAAGGCGACTTCGTAAAAGCAATAAGCCAACTAAAAGAGCGCGACCAAAGTAATAATACCTATATATTAAGTTTACTCGAAAGAGGGCGATTAGAGTTTTTAGCGCATAATTGGTCTGCCAGCCAGCAAACATTTGCCCAAGCATATACTGAGATAGAAGCACAACGTAACAAAGCAAAAATTCAAGTCAGTAAAGGTATCGAGAAATTAGGCGCAGTGGTCAGTAATGACAATGCTACCTCATATGAAGTACCTTATTACGAACAGGGCATGTTACATAGTTACCAAGCGTTAAATTATTTATATCAGCATGATTTTTCTGGCGCGTTAGTTGAAATACGTCGTGCAAATTTAGTACAAGAAACGGCGCTTAATGTTTATAAAGAAGAAATATATAAAGCCCAAAATGAGCTAAATAATTCAGGTATGAGCACCGACAGCTTGCAAGGTGGCTACCCCAATATGAACAGAGCTATTGGTAAAGTAAAAAATGGCTTTCAAAATGCTTTTACTTTTTATCTTTCTGGGATTTTGTATGAGGCCAGTGGTGAATTAAATGATGCCTATATCGACTTTAAGCGCGCGATAGAAATTTATCCTGATAATCACTACTTGCAACAAGATGTTTTAAGGTTAGCCAGTAAACTGGGTATGCAAGACGATTTAATCGCTTTTCAACAACGTTTTGGCAAGTATCAAGAAAAAACATTACCAGGGCAAGGTAGCGTTGTTGTCATTGTTGAACGAGACATAGTGAACAGCAAACAAGATGTTGGTTTAAACTTGCCAGTAGGTCGAAGCAATAACGGCTTGAAGTTTTTTAGCTTTTCTTTACCAGTATATGAAGGTGCTTTAATACAGCACAATCAATTGACACTGCAGAATGCAGGGCAAACGTTTCAAAGTAATGAAATTGTACGTATTCAGTCACTCGCAGCGAAAGATTTAAAAGATCACTTGCCGTCACTGTTAACCCGACAAGTCGTGCGCGTAGTTGCCAAAGAGCAAGTGCGTCAAAAACTTAGTCGCGAAGCAGGTGATGTAGGTAACATTTTAGCGAGCATATATAATATTGCTTCGGAAAAAGCAGACACGCGTAGTTGGAGTACTTTGCCTGATCAAGTTGATATCATTCGTTTCGATACTGCTTCTGGTAAACAGGTATTGAACATACAGCTTGATGGACAACAAAAATCAATTGAGGTTGATGTTCAACCCAATAGAATTAGCTTAATTAGTATTTCAGCTATTGGTCGTCATATTGACTACCACAGCGTTAATTTATAATTTGTTTCAATGAGACATGATTTAGGAGGTAATATGTTTAACAGCAAGATTACTACAAGTACGAGTAAAAAAGTTACCAGCAGTTTAGCGATGATATTGCTCAGCACTATGGTTATATCAGGCTGTGCCAATAAAAAACTGCCAGTAACTGCAGGTACTGGTACTAGTGCAATGACACAAGGCGATGACTTTAGTAAGCATCTTGAAGTACATAATGCCGATTTAGCAAAGCGGTTATTTATCAGCGATGTAAAATCACGCAAATCAAATGACTTACTAGAAATAAACTTAACGTTAACTAGTCGTTATGAGAAGTCACAGAAATTACAATATCATTTCAACTGGTTTGACGAAGCAGGCTTTGTTATTGAAGCTGGAAAAACACCTTGGGTTCCAGTGGAATTACATGGTAAACAATCTACAACGTTACGAGGATTAGCCCCGAATACTAAGGTCAGCACTTTTAGTGTTTATGTTCGCGAAATCCCCGAAAAAGCATACGAATATTAATTGTTAAGGAATAGTATTATGAATAAATTAGCACTAGTAACCACTCTCGGCTTGACCCTTGTATTTGCAGCGGGTTGTGCTAATAAATCCGTTGTTCGCTATGGTGATGCTACCGCAGTAGAAACAACCGATATTAATTTTGGTTCAACAGATTTACAAAAAGTTGCGGCCCAAATGACCGATTCGTTATTGTTATCGCCGGTTGTTGGCACATTAACGCAAAATACACGTCCGGTAATGTTTGTAGAACGCTTAAAGAATAAAACCAGTGAGCATATCGATACTGAGTCAATTACTGACTCTATTTCGACAAAGCTTTTACGTTCAGGTAAGTTTCGCTTTGTTGATATGGGACGAGTAGAGGCAGCACGCGAGCAACTTAAATTTCAACACGATGGCGGTATGGTTGATCCAAGTAAAGCGACACAGTTTGGTCGTCAAATTGGCGCTCAATATATGTTATACGGTAACTTATCGAGCATTGTAAAAAGTAATCAAGATAAAACAGATGTTTACTATAAATTTACCTTACGTTTAATGGACCTTGAAAGTGGTTTAGTTGAATGGGCAGATGAGACCGAAATACGTAAAACGAAAGCGAAAGAGTCAGTAGGTTGGTAAATGGTATAATTTAAGTAGCTTTAGCGAAGCTACTTTTCAAATACAATTTTTCAAGTAAAAAGGTGAGCGAAATGAAAGCAATCTATATAACGATAATTTGTTGGTTGGCATTAATTCCAATGGCGAATGCTGATTATGAGCGCAATAAAGCAGTACCGGTTGAAAAAGTGCTATTTGGGCAAGTATTATCCGTGCGTAACATTACTGAGCGTGAATTAATACAGGACAAAAATTCTGGTTGGAAAACCTTTGGTGGAGCATTAATTGGTGGCGCTATTGGTAATCAATTTGGCAGCGGAAGTGGCCGAGGAGTTGCAACGATACTAGGTGCGATTATTGGTGGCTCTCTAGCTCATGAAAATAATCCTGAATATCATGAAAAGACCTTATTACTGGTTGAATTAATGATAAAAGTTGATAACGGAGATGAATATATGGTGATTCAAGACTTAGACCACCGTATGTTATTTCAGCGAGATGATGAGATAAGAATGGTTTATCTTGCCAACGGTACAGTACGTATTGATAAGCAAATGTAAGTATCTAGAGTGAAAATAATATGCTAAAAATAAAAAGCTTAGTCGAAATACTAAGCTTTTTTTATCATACTAATTTGATTTATCTCTTCTGATTTTTCATTTTCCCATTAAAAATTAACCGGTAAATAATTAACCCGCTATCACTACATTTTTGTTAAACCCTGTCAGTTGAGACACTAATATCTACACTGTCTTATTTTTGCTATTCAGCCGGCGTTGGAACATCACTTTTACTTACTTGTTGGTTATTAGTGATTTTTTCTGACCAAGCTTTTTCTTCAGCTTCAGGTTTAATGCCTTGCTGATTATTACCATTGGGTGATGCAAAAACCAACCGAGTTAACAAAGGAAAGTGATCAGAGTCAATAGACGGTAAACGCTTAATATCACGTAACGTAAAATGTGAGCTGTGAAATAAATGGTCTAACGGCCAACGCGCAATAGGGTAACCGACATGAAAAGTGTTAAAAGCACCACGACCAACGCGGGGATCTAACAAGCCACTAATTTTACGAAACAATCGCGTTGTTGCAGACCAAGCAACGTCGTTAAGGTCTCCGGTAACAATCACGGGTTGATTACTGTCAGCAACACTTTTAGCAACCATGACTAATTCTGCATCACGCTCTGATGATTCTGGATTTTCTGTTGGACTAGGTGGAGCAGGGTGAAGAAAATGAGCGCGCATTTTATCGCCAGTTCGAAGTGTTAAGCAAACATGTATCGAAGGCACGTCTTGCTCAACCAAGTAAGATATTTCTTGTTCATCTAATGGAAGTCGAGAATAAACATGCATGCCGTACAAGTTATCGAGTGGGCATTTAACGCTAAAAGGCATGTCAGTTTCTATTGCTTCGAGCTGATCTTGCCACCACTGATCGGATTCTAAGGTAACTAAAACATCTGGTTTGTAATGATTTACCAAGTTAATTAAAGCTTTAGCGTTACGGTTTGGGGTGAATACATTCGAGGTGAGTATGCTTAGTTGCTTTTCAGCAGCATAATCATTTGAAGATTTAACCTCTTTGCGCCACAACGGCGTAAATGGCAATATCCACCATAATTGCCACAGTAAACAAGCTGAAGTAGCAAGAATTAATGCCTGAGTACTTATTGCTGCTCTATCTAATAAAAGTAACTGTGCAATTACCAGCGCAGCGGCAAATAACATAAACTGTAAACGTGGAAAATCCATGCCCCTGATAATCCAATGTGGATGTCGTGATAATGGCAGCAAAGTAAAAATAAGAATAATAAATGTGCAAAGACTAAGTATGAGTAACATATATTTTTTGTATTAAATAGTTAGCTTTATACTATACCGATAACCCTGAATAATTTGTATACCGATAGCATTAAATAATGATGCTATTTTCTCAATTAAAGTATTTTATTGAAAACTGTAAAGTAATCGAATTTTTACTTTGATTGATACAAGTATATAAACTAAATATATTTACAGTTAGTTTATAGATAAAGATTTTTATAAAAATTTGTGTTGAAATAAAATCTTAAATGCCATTTACACCGTATAACCTTCATAAGTTAACTTATTGGTCATTTATTATGTTTTCAATATTTAAGTCAGATCCTTTAAAAAAATTAAATAAGCGCTACGAAGCCAAGTTAGCACTTGCAATGCATGCACAAAGAAACGGTAATATTAAAGGTTATTCAATGATCACCGCTGAAGCTGAAGAAATAGCTGCACAAATAAAGTTGCTAGAAGCTAAGAACAACTCTTGAATGTACTTTAACTAATCATCCGTCTCATTATTATTAAGATCTGTCTTAACTTGAAGCGGCTGATTAAAGGTTAGCGTTCGGTAAGGAAATGGTATTTCAATACCTGACTTATCTAAGGCTGATTTGACTGCTGCTATTACTTCGTCTCTTGATTCTCTAATGTTTATTGGCTTCGAACCTGTCCACCAAGTCACTTCAAAATTTATTGAAGAATCTGCGAATTCATTGGCGAATATTTGTACCGGTCGAGAATCAGTGATCACAGTTTTACAGTCTGTTACCGCTTGTTTAATGACTGACCTTGCTTCATCTACATTTTCACCGTAAGCAACGCCACAAATAATGGTGGTTCTTCTTTGGGCGATATCCGTTCTGATGGTTAATGGATTTTTAAAAAGCATACTATTTGGCAGTATCACCAATTCACCATCAGGTTGACGAATATGTGTTTCACGCACCAGTATAGATTCAACAGTTCCTTCATAGCCTTCACAGGCGATAAAATCATTTATGCGCATTTCCTTACGCAGCAAGATAATAATACCGGCTAAAAAGTTTTCAAAAATATCTTTAAAAGCAAAACCAATGGCAACCGATCCAATACCTAAACCCGCCAGCATTTTAGTTGGAGTTAAGTCAGGAAAAGCAATAATGGCCGCAATCATCAAACCAATAATCCAAATAGTAATAGAGGAGAAAAGTATTAATAGATTAATCAGGCTTTTACGAAGTTTGGTTTTTTGTAGTATACGCTTTGCAATGCTTCTGGCTAATTTGGCAAACGCGTACGTTATCAATACTATAACTAAAGCTATTAATAGTTGTGGCATTACTTCAATCGCACCTCGCGCTATTTCGCGAAGTTGAGTGACTAAAATATTAAGTGGTTCCATTTTACTTCCCTTTACCTATTAAAGGCTGACTGATTTATGAAGCGCTGAAAAGTATCTTTATAAAACTAATCAACTTCGCCTTCTAGATCAAGGGTTAGGTAATTTTAAAAAATTGAATGCATGACAAATAAGCATTATAGATTTAGTCAGATGAGCGTCATAATCTTTAATATAATTTAATACAGCCTACATTATTATGCAGACTGTTTTAAATAAAGCTATGTTTTGCTACCAAGTAAAGTTTAGTAAAAGGGAAGTACTGAATTATCGACCCATTAATGGCTTGGCTAAGGGCTCGAAGCGGTAAATTATATAAGGTGGTTTATTAAGTGCTTTGCCGTTATTAAAAGCAGGGGATAACGAAACTTGTGCTGCCGAGGTATATAAAAATCCATCAGGGCCTGCATTTAAACCGTCAGGCCACACCATATTTTCATTTGATGTAAACTCTTTATATTGTCGTGTATCAGCAGGAATTACACCAATAGTGCGCGTGCCTATTTCACATAAATAAAGATTACCTGCTGAATCAATGGTTAAACCACCGTTCATCGGCTTATCGGCATATTCTTCGACTTTGGCCGCAAGCGTTACACTGTTTTGTGAAAAGTCAGCCAATTCGGCGATATTAATTCTGTAGACCTTAGTGTGGTTTACGGTGGTAAAATATAACCATTGCTGCTGTTTGTCTAATGCGATGCCGTCAACGCCAATAAATAAATCAACTGATTTTTCAAACGGAGTGTTTTTATCCATTAACATTGGCATTTTCATATTTGGCATTACACTGTGGTTTCCTTGTAAAACACGACGACTTAAGCCTGTTTCGGTATTAATTACAACAAGTGCCGCTTTATCGCCAATAGGACCTGCTGCTATTCCTTCATCAGAAATAACAATGAGATTATGCTTAGTTGAAATGGCAAAATCGTTATGTTGTGATTCTTTTAAGGTAACCCCTTCTGGTAAATAAATAACTTTTTTAAGCTGATTTTTCTTTAAATCCCAAGCAACAAGTTTAGGTGTAATTCTAGGCTCTGCTTGGCCAGAGTCTAAAATCCACAGTGTACCTTTACCATCAGTTCGGCTACTTAATACCCAATTTAAGTAATCACCTGGATTTTTTAAACTACCATCTGCTTTATAAGCTGTTTGCATCTCAGCACTTGGAAACGGAACAATATCACCATTATTTAAGCGCTCTGCTACTTTAATTTTTGGATTATAAAAAGGATGGTAAGTTATAAAAAGGCGCTTGTCTGAAGTATATGCAATACCTGCTGCGGCCTGCTCTAGCTCAAGGTAAGGTTCATTTTTAACAAGCTCTTTAGCAACTAGGCTACTACTTAATAGACTAAAGCTCAGTAAAAATCCTAAACCTGTTTTTAATATTTTCATTTTATAAATCCTCTTAAAATTAATGATGAGAATTATGATTAATTTACCGAGCTTAAAAAAGAGTGGAATAGTCCAAATGCTGTGGAGTTTTTATTCCATAATTGAAAGAACTGTAAAATTAATTAACGCCACATTTAGTTAGAGTCGCCCGGTAAGTGTGATTGGAGAGGTGAAATTGAGCATATATATCGTTTTGAATATTGTAGCCACAGACCTTATGAAGGTCTTATTAAATAGTGTTTGAGTATATAACTTACTTAAAAGCATACCTAACTAAAGCATGACTAAGTAAAGCAGATTGAAAGCTTTACTTTTATTGTGGAATATATTGTCCATAATAATTTGATTTTTTGACCATTTATTTTATAAATCAGACCGTCATAATAACCGCATTAAAACGAACCACGAGAGAACAACATGAAAGCTATTGCATACCAAAAAAACTTACCTATTGAAGATAAAAACTCATTACAAGATATTGAACTTACACAACCCGTTGCAACAGGGCACGACATTTTAGTTGAAGTAAAAGCCATTTCTGTTAACCCGGTAGATTATAAAATTAGAGCTAGCACTCCAGCTCCAGAAGATGAATGGAAAGTCATTGGTTGGGATGCTACTGGCATTGTAAAAGCCGTAGGCGATAAAGTGACATTATTTCAACCTGGCGATAAAGTTTGGTATGCCGGTGACCTAACTCGTTCCGGCAGTAATGCAGAAATGCAATTAGTTGATGAACGTATAGTGGGCGCAATGCCTAAATCATTATCTTTTAGTGATGCAGCAGCGTTACCTTTAACAACGCTAACTGCTTGGGAAATGTTGTTTGATCGCTTAGAAGTATCTAAAAACGACAGCGCTAAAAGTATTTTAGTTATTGGTGCTGCCGGTGGTGTTGGCTCAATCATGGTGCAATTACTTAAGCAATTAACAGATTTAACTATTATTGCATCGGCTTCTCGCCCTGAAACTATTGCTTGGTTACAAGACTTAGGTGCAGACCATATCGTTAACCACCGTAACAAATTAAGTGATGAGTTTAGCGAACAAAACTTAGCGCAAGTTGATTATGTCGTTAGTTTAAACAATACGGATTCACACCTTGTGGAAATAGAAAAAGTTATTAAACCTCAAGGTAAATTTGGTTTGATTGATGATCCTGAGGTGCTCGATATTATGCCATTTAAAGCCAAAGCCATCTCTGTACATTGGGAGCTTATGTTTACACGTTCATTGTTTCAAACACCTGATATGCAAGCACAGCATGATTTACTTAATGAAGTAGCTAACTTGATTGACGCTGGAAAAATCAAAACTACGTTAGGCGAAAACTTTGGCACTATTAACGCTGAAAATTTACGGAAAGCGCATCAATTTTTAGAGTCAGGCAAAGCGAAAGGAAAAATTGTTTTAGCGGGTTTTTAATGACACTTTAGTTAACTTTTTTAACCGAAAGTTTCTCAAAATATAAATTTACTGAGGTTTAGAATGAATAACGACATTACCTATTACAGTCAAAAACGAAAAACCGTTAAAGCTTATGACGCAAGCAAAAAAATATCAGCTGAAGATATTGATAAAGTTAAAGCTTTACTAAGATTTAGTCCATCAAGCGTTAACCTTCAGCCTTGGCATTTTGTTATGGCATCAACAGAAGAAGGCAAAAGTAGAGTAGCAAAATCTACCGATGAACTTTATCCGTTTAACAGTCCTTCAATTCATAATGCTTCACATGTCATTGTATTTGCGAGTCGTTTAGAAGCTGATGAAGAGCATTTAAAAGCACTATTAGCTCAAGAAGAAGCAGATGGTCGTTTTGCCGGTGACCCTGAAACATTTCGTGCGGGTATGGATGCAGGGCGAAAAATGTTTATTGATTTGCATAAAGGTCAGCTTAATGATGTAAAACACTGGATGGATAAACAAGTTTACCTAAATTTAGGACAGTTTTTACTTGGTGTTTCTGCACTAGGAATTGACGCTACACCTATGGAAGGAATTGATACCAGTGTACTCGATAAAGAATTTGGCTTAACAGAAAAGGGGTTTTCAAGCTTATTTATTGTAACGCTTGGTTATAGCGATGCAAAAAATGACTTTAATGCGGCGTTACCTAAATCTCGATTACCTTATGAAACTATTTTAACTGAAGTATAAATAGTCTGCTTAACATTAAGATCTATTTTTTAGGTCTTAATGTTTTCAATAAATTATAGAGTTGGACATTAACATGATCACACAAATCGTAAAGTTTGATATTAAACCTGAGCAAATTGAAACATTTAAAGCGGCACTTGTTGTTGATAAGCAAGGGGCAGAAAATGAAAAAGGTTGTTTAGAGTTACGCTTATTTCAAGATAAAAATCAAGCGGGTGTTTTCTTTGCTTATGAACGTTTTCAAGACCAAGCTGCTTTAGACCAACATGCAGAGCAAAGCTATGTTAAAAATGTTTTAGGCATGCTAGAAAGTGCTTCAAAAGCAGCACCGACAGTAATGGTGCTTAACGACACAGCGCCTGCACCTTTACATGAAAGTAACCCTAAAATAGTGCACAAAGCTGACGATGTTTTTTCTGTGTTCTTTATTTTTGATACTAAGCCTGAATATCGCCAGCAATTGTTAAAACGTTTCGAAAGCCATGTAGACAATACCCGTCAAGAGCAGGGGAATTTAGTTTTTGATCTTTACACTATTGATGGCCAAGACGATAAATTTGTTGTTTATGAACATTGGCGTAATGAATCAGACTTGTGGGATATACACTTTAATCAACCTTATGCCGTTGAAACTGGTGCGCTACTTAATGAAGCGGTTGTTGGTGACTTAAAGCAATACATGAGTTTTGTTGAAGAGTTTTAATTCTATTAGCCAATAATGTTTTCTACCATAATTAATGTTTATTAAGGAATAACGATGAATATGAAAATAATTGTGACACTTTATTTAGCACTTTTTACACTTAGTTCGGCCTATGCGACTGAAAACCCAACTAATGTGTCAAAGATGTCTCAGCGCTTTAATCAGGGGATGAAAACATTAAACGCAATAAATGGTGCTGGTTCGGGCGAAAAAATTGTTCAGGTATTTGAAGATGTTTCACCAGATTTAGCACAATACGCTATTGAATACGGTTTTGGTGATCTACTGAGTCGCAAAGTGTTATCGGTAAAAACTCAAGAGATGATCATCATAGCTAACTTAGCAGCACTCGCAAATGCTAAGCCACAACTTAAAGCGCACATAAATGCAGCGTTAAATGTTGGTGTTAAGCAAGAAGAAATTGCGGAAATAATGCTACTAACTAGTGCTTATGCTGGTTTTCCTGCCGCGATAAATGGCACTTTAGCTTTAAAAGAAGTGGTTATGCAGCGCACAATGCTTGAAAAAACTGAGGAGAATAAAGGTGAAGGTATTTTATAAATTCGGTTTGCTATTGTTATTACTGTTAAGCGCAAATAATGTCTTTGCTGAAGACTTGAACCCTTCGACACGGGCACTCGATGGCACAGCTATTACATACAATTACACCAGCGGACGTGCTTATCATGTGAAGTTTGAGCCTGATGGGGTAAGTTACCAATACTTAACGGGCTCTAAACCAGATAAGTGGTGGGGACCATTTCCTTACACCGCATTTGAAGTAGCTGATAACACATATTTAGCCGCGTGGTTTGAGGAAGGCTACGGTGACTATGTAACTTTGCATATTAATTTTAATAATAACCTTTTGTACGGCAGTGCAATTTTACAAGGTGAAACGGTGCATTTTCATGGCGCTAAAATTGTTAAGGTCGAAAAGTAAATCTTAAATTGTCGGCTCTGCTTTGCTCTGTTTATTTAAATCGTTAAGCATTCAAAAATAGTATTTTATACGGTCTTTAAATGTTTTATAGGAGGAAAATATGTCATTTGTAGCACACGGAAATTATGTGATAAAAAATAGTGATGAGCAGCTCGTTATTGAAGCGTCGGGGCCGTTTAATATTGAAATTATTGAGAAACTTGATCAAGCGTTAAAAAAGGTTGTGCCCAAGTTTAGAAATAAAACGTGGCATCAAATTATTATTTTGCATGCAGAGAGTATTTTTACCCCTGAGGCTGAAGCAGCACTTTGTAAAACCTTGAAATATAGAATTGATCATGGTTTAGCTTTTTCAGCCGTTATTATTAAAGCATCAACCTGTGAAGCATTAATTAAAAAGCAAATATCACGTTGTTATAAAAAATTAAATATCCCTTATCAGTTTTTTAAGCACACAGATGAAGCTAAACGTAAGCTTAAAACGCTATAAGTCTTATGTGTTTTTTAATGGGTACAAATTATGGTAATTAGGAATATGGCTTTCCCAAAAGGGTGGGGTACCAATATAGTTTTGTAATTCACTGATGAACTCAGTAATTAGTGGTGTTTGTTTTCGGTGTGGATAAATAGCGTATATACCTGTATCCAGCATTGAAATTTTGTGGTCTGTTAACAGCGGCACTAAATTTAACTCGCTGATCGGTTTTTCTAAATTAAAAAGATCAAGCAAGGTGTAGCCTATACCATGTTGTACCGCGTCAATAATTGATTTTACGTCGCTAACTTTATAGTTACCTTTCATTTTGTAATTATTAAAAATATCACTGCTTGGTGACTCACTCATTTTTAATAAATCTAAAGTTACGTTGCCATTACTGTATACAACGGCGGGTAAATCTATAAGTTCTTCAGGCGTTTTAGGGTAGCCATATTGCGCAACAAAGTCTTTAGAGGCAACAAGGGCAAAATTGGTGTTGGCGATTTTTTTTGCAATTAAATTTGATTCAGTAAGCTTGCCCACTCGAAATGCCAAGTCAAAGTGATCGGCAATAATGTCATTACGTTTATCATCTAACGAGAGGGTAATTTTTACCTCCGGAAATTTTTTCATATAACGAGAAATAGCCGGTTGTAAATACATTTGACCAAAGGCAATCGACGAGGCAATTCTAATGTGACCTTTAGGTGTGGTTTGGTAAGAATCAGCAATGTTTTGTATTTGGTCTAGCGTTGATATAAGCAAATGAGTTTGAGCGAGAATTTCTTCTCCAGCAGGCGTTAGCGAAAAAGAACGGGTAGAGCGATTCAGTAACTGAACACCTAAACTCGTTTCTAGTTTTTTAATTTGCTTTGATAACGACGAGTTATCCATATCGTGTAATGTTGCGGCTTTGGCAAAAGAGCCTTGCTGAACAACATCAAGAAATAACGCTAGCTGGTTGGTAGCTATCATAAGGGACCTTAAAGAAATTAATAATGAAACTACGGGGCATCATAACCTCGGCATTCAAGTGAGAGATATTATAATAATGTAATGACTAATGGTACTCCCTAGACTTAGGTTGTTAATTTTACATAAGTTAAGATAAGTTAAATTTTTTACATTGCTTACTATTTATCATGAAAAGTTGTGCTTATTAATCGCAACTTTGAACTGTTGCCGTGATGTGTAATTTAAATTATTGTGAGATAATTTGGCATTATTTGCTCTACCATTTCTAAAGGATGCATTAGTGTTAGCTAATTCTATTGTCGTACTCGATTTTGAAACCACAGGCTTATCTCCCGATCAAGGTGATCGCGCTATTGAAATTGGCGCTGTAAAGCTTGAAAACGGTATAATTACCGATAAGTTTCAAGCCTTAATGAACCCGGGTCGACGCATAAATAGTTTTATTGAAAACTATACCGGCATCAATAATAGGATGTTAGCGGTAGCACCACCTTGTGCAAAAGTAATGACTGATTTTGCTGACTTTATTGGTGAAAGTAACTTATTAGCCCATAACGCTTCTTTTGATAGCCGTTTTCTCGACGCTGAATTAGCACGTTTAGGACGAGTTGTTTCTGGCGAGTTTACTTGCTCTTTATTAGTATCACGACGTATTTATCAAGATGCCCCTAATCATAAGTTAGGCACGTTAATAAATTATAAAAATATTGCTGCTGACGGTAGTTTTCATAGAGCATTATTTGATGCCCAAATGACAGCCGAGCTTTGGGTAATTATGCTAAATGATATAAGTGTGCGCTATGGGCTAGCAGACATTCCATTTAGTCTTATTAAGCGGCTAGCTAAAACACCAAAGGCTCAAGTGAATAAGTTATTAGCAAATTATGCAGCTAAAGTTAGTTAAATATACCAAGGTTTCATCATGCTATGAGCAAAAGTAAAACGACAGAGCAACACCAAGATCTGGAACTTGCCACAACAGAGCTAGTAAAGTTTCGATATAGTGCGCAAGGTAAAATGTTGCAACTAGACCAAGTCATTGTCGAACAGCCATTACAAATACGCTTATTGTGGCAACAAACTGATGAGCAAACTTATCAAAGTAAAATATTTTCAATTACGATGCGAACACCCGGTAACGATAAAGCTTTGATAATAGGCTTAATGCAATCTGAAGGCATTATTCAATGTTTTCAACAAATAGAAAATATTGCGCCTGAAATATCCCAAGATGAAGCTCAAATATCTGATCAGATAAATACAGAGAATGAATGGCAAGTTAAACTCAAAGCCGGCGTTGTGCCAGATATTAAATCGCTTGAGCGCTTTCAAGTAACCTATAGTAGTTGTGGCTTATGTGGTACAACATCGCTAAAGTCATTGGAAATGAAAAACCCTCCGGTTTTATCTGAGCACAAACACTGGTTAGCTTTTAACGTTATTTGTGCAATGCCAACGTTGATGCGTGCAGCACAGTCTCAATTTGTACAAACCGGCGGCTCTCACGCGGCAGCTTTATTTGATCAACAGGGTGTCTTAATTGATCTTAAAGAAGATATTGGTCGTCATAATGCTTTAGATAAATTACTAGGCGCGAGTTTAATGCAACGTGATACTTGCCAGTCTCAATATAGTGTTTTAGTCAGTGGCCGCATTAGTTTTGAAATAGTGCAAAAAACGGTGATGGCGGGCGTTAGTGTGTTAATTGCTGTTGGTGCGCCTTCTGAGTTAGCAATATTAGCCGCTAAACGTTTCAACTTAACATTAATTGGTTTTACTAAGCGTGATAGTTTTAATCTATATCATGGCGATTGGCGTTTAATACCTTTGGTAACTACCGAATAATTCAGCAGGTAAAAACCTTATCAATTAAAAAATTTATTAGGCTTAATCATCGTCATCTGCTTTCATCGCTTCGATATTAACGATTGTTGAACGATTTAAAGTAATTTTATAGCGTTGCATTTTTTGCAGGTGTTGTTTATCCGTTTGCATCAGAACCACATTAATTTGGTAACGACGCTCTACGGCTTGTTTGGTTATTTTACTACCGTCAAGCGAATACAAACGTCCTTCACCTTTTTTGAGAAAGCGAATAAAAGGCGTAAGGTTAAAGAATATCCGCTGTTGAATTTCATCGTAGCCCGGCATAAAACTTTTTGCATTAACCTTAATATCACTGCGAAAATGTAGTAACTGCGCGGCTTGCTTATTTTGATGACGTCTATTTTGAAATAATTTATCTACTTGCTTTGGCAGATCTTTATCACGAATGTACTCTAGCCAAATAGTTTGAGTTGCAATGCGAACTTTGTTTACACTATTGGTATAAATGTTTCTCCATTTAGGTAAACCTCTTTGAATACTGCGCCAAAGCACTCGGGTAATATCATCTTTAAATATTTCCCTTAAACCGTAAATAAAACCCAATGTTGCGACTAAGGCAATGGTAACTTCGGTGAAATTAGCTCGTGCATTAAGTACTAACATCATCACAAAGGCCATAATAACCATAGTTACTGCGCCACTTACCATGCGTTTTAAATTTTGATTAAGGCTTTTAACTTCTTGTTGAAGGACTACGCCATATTCAATTAACCTTTGCAGCAAACGCATTTTATTCGTTATTCTATTAGGATCATCCAACGTTGTTTTGGAGTTATATTGATTGGCTTCACGGTATTCACTTTCACTGCGACATAAAGCAAATAAAAAATTTCGCTCAGTTGTAAAGTCAGTACTTTTAGGACCTCGAGATAGCAACTTTAAAAAAGACTGCTCTACTTGCCAGCTAAGATAATTGTCAGCATTTTCAAAAAACGGACTCAGCTTTTTATCTGGTGGCGTGTATCTTCTCAGTTTTTTCAATAAGCCTGATATTTGCTCAGCTAATACAATAGCTTGAGGATAAAAGCTTTCACTCTCTCTTTTTTTAATCGTTTGTTTTATATCTGTATCTAAGGCAATTAGAATTTGATAAGAGAATAAGTTGAGGTTCAAGCGATAATCACTCTGCTCACCTTTCTTTTGACTGATAAAACGGCTGCGAACTAAGGGTAAATGCAACTGATCTGAATAATAAGCGCTGTGGCTTTCAATACTGCTATGAAAATATTGCTCTTCGGCCAAGGTATTAGGACCAATACCCATTTCTACAGGTAGAGAGAAATACAAATCAAGTCTTTGATGATCATTAGGCAACAACTGATAACTAACTTTAATCGATAGGTTTTCGTCTTGGGTGAGTTTGGTATTATTCACTTATATCGTCTGCCCCTAAACAGTTAATTGCCTTATCAAGATTAAATAATTATGCCTGAAAATATGTTGATTTCCTAAAGATTTTATTCACTTATAGTTGAATTAATTTAATGTTAAATACGATGGCAAGTGAATAATTAATCTTGTATGTTGTTAAATAAATTGCTGAAAATCTCTAACATTATTTATGGCAGACTAGTTGCTAATAAATAGATTACCTTAACTCAGGGTAAGCAGCACTTGCTCAATACTCCTTTTAACCCATTATCTGCGTTAAAACGTCGATAAATAGCTTGTTGCTTTTCATAAACGTTTTGCCTTGGAAATGGCATGAAATGAAGCATTGATGGTGTAAATTCGTGATGTTCACCTTGCTATAGCATGTACTTTGCCACTTAAGCTTTTGATTCACTTGAGTATCAAGCACTTATTTATCCCGAGTTCAGGTTAGGTAATAAAACTAATTAAATTGTATGATCGATTTAACTGCTGTTAAAGAGCCGAGCAATAACACGGATAAAAACAAACTGTAAAATTGAGTATAGTTACTGTATAAAGGCCCTGTTAAGTTTGTAGTTGCAATCAAGCCTTAAAGTAGCTAATACCAATTGAAATAAATAATCAATCAAACGCCTTTTTCTTGAACAATTTATCCTCGCTTAAAATTGGTCAATCACTTATTACATTTGGTATAAGAAGAGATATTAAAATAACATGCGTAAATCAGATAAAAAATTAGATAATCAAATTGTTAAAGCGCTAACTCAAGTTTGTCATTCAGCGTTAGAAGATATCGATGGTTTTGAATGGTTAACGCATACCGTTAATTTTAATAAATTCCCGGAAAGCTTAAAAATTGTATGTGTTTTTGATAGTAACGCCAAGCTTGCACACTATTTAAAATCAAGCAGTAAAGATAGTTTGGCGCTACAAATTATTAATCAACTTGCTGATGTTGGCATAGAATTAAAAAATGCCAAAAACCAAATTGAGCTCGACAGTGAAGAAAACTGCACGCTATATCATGGCGGTAATTGGCAGAAAAGGCTGGCCTAGTCAGTTATAAGTTAGTTATAAGTTATTAAATAATGACCCCGCAATTGCACACATTATTAGCCCAACGATGATATCAATGTTTCTTCTAACTTTGGCTTTGCTTAACCAAGGCGACATTTTTGCTGCCGCTCCAGCTAAACTATAAAACCAAAGGATAGATGCCAGCATAGTGCCAACGGCAAAAGCGACTTTTTCATTGCCTTCAAATTGACCACCAACACTGCCCAGAATTAATACTGTATCAAGGTAAACATGTGGGTTTAACAGTGTAACCGCGAGTGTAGACACAATAACTAGCCATGGTTTGTTATTAATTTTTATCCCTTCTTCTGTCGTTTTCTGATAATTATTTTGCCAAGCTTGGCGAAAAGACAAAAAGGCATAACCAGACAAAAATAATATTCCTCCCCAAGATATAGCTATAACTAAAGAAGGTGAAGTAGCGATTAGCTTAGCCCCGCCAAATACGCCGATGGCAATAAGAATTACATCACAAAGCATGCAAACGGTGGCCGCCAAAAAATGACGATTTCTTTTAATACCATGGTTGAGTATGTGCGAGTTTTGCGCGCCAAGAGGAATAATCATACTGCTGCCTAAAAAGAGGCCTTGTAGAAGAGGGGAAACCATTGTTGCTCCAAAAAGTGATTGTCTGTTTTGTTAATGCGGCTAATCTAACGTATGTTGACATATAAATATAATTAATGTTTTTTATCTTTGATAAGTTTTGCTAATGTGTGTGAGGTGAGTTAATCACTAAAATTTTTGGAGCGAAAAGTCATGCTAGATTATAAACTTCTCCACGCGTTGAGCGTGGTGCTAGACGAACAAAACTTTGATCGAGCAGCGTCTGTTTTAGCAATTACACAATCAGCAGTTTCCCAACGTATTAAGAGCTTAGAGCAAGCAATAGGACAGCCAGTATTAATTAGAAGTCAGCCTATTGAAGCAACCATTATTGGTAAAAAATTACTTGCTCACTATCAGCAGGTTAAATTACTCGAGCAAGATATTCTTCCTGATATTTCGGGTGATAAAAAGCACGAAACAATAACCGCAAATATTGCGAGTAATGCTGACAGTTTGGCAACCTGGTTAATTTCGGCAATAGGTGATGTTTGTCACGAATATAATGTTGCGGTAAATTTTAGGCTTGCTGACGAAAATAGAACGATAAATTACTTAAAAGATGGCGAAGTGTTTGGCGCTTTAAGTACGCACCCGCACGCTTTACCCGGTTGTACTTTTGAGAAGCTAGGAGACATGCAATATTTACTAGTTGCTTCGCCAAGTTTTGTTGCACGTTATTTCCCCAAGGGCATTAATCAACAAGCATTAGCGACTGCACCTGCTGTAGCTTATGATCAAAAAGATGAAATGCATATTGATTATATTGAGCAAATTTTTGGCTTAAAAAAGGGCTCTTATCCATGCCACACCGTGAGATCTTCTGAAGCATTTGTTAATTTTGCTAAACATGGCATTGCCTATTGCTTAATACCTAAACTACAAATACAAGCTGAACTCGATGCTAAAGAACTGGTAAGTTTAATGCCTGAACACCAAATTATAAGAACTTTATACTGGCATCATTGGGTGTTGTTAAAAGGCGTATTTAAAACCTTTTCAACTGCTATTGTTGCACGGGCTAGACACGCTTTAAATAATCAATAATAGTATTTAGCACTCTATGCATTTACTATTAAATACATAATAAAAACCAAATAATCAGGAGCTAATGTGAGTAATTTAGTTGTAAGAAAAGCAACAGTAAACGATACCGGCATATTGTTTAAATTTATTATAGATCTCGCTATTTATGAAAAAGCTGAACATGAAGTATTAGCTACAGAGCAAACTATTAAAGAAACTATTTTTGCTGAGAACAGCCATGTTTTTGCGTTAATTTGTGAGCTTGATGGTGTGGCTATTGGCTCTGCCATTTATTTCTTTAATTACTCAACTTGGTTGGCAAAATCGGGTCTTTATTTAGAAGACTTGTATGTAATGCCAGAATACCGAGGTAAAGGCGCTGGTGTTAAGTTGTTAAAAGCCATGGCTAAAATAGCGGTTGAAAAAGATTGTGCAAGATTTGAATGGAGTTGTTTAGATTGGAATACACCTTCTAGAGAGTTTTATCACTCGTTAGGTGCAGTGGCGCAAGAAGAGTGGGTTGGTTATCGAATGACAGGCAAAACCCTTAGTGATTTTGCAGCTGATCTGACTGAGTAATAGTAATACCTAGTGGTGGATGTTCAGCATAAGCTAACATAGCATTCGCCACTTTATTTGCTTTAATTACGCGGTATTTCTTTGGGATCATAAAAGCTAATGCATTCATCACTAGCGTGCCGAATTGTTCACCCAGTCTATATTCATTTCGCTTACCTGATAACATTGATGGTCGAAATAATCCCAAGTGCTGATAGCCAATATCACATATTGCTGACTCTAACTGACCTTTTACTTGGTTATAAAATATAGCTGAAGATTCACTGGCTGCCATTGCTGTTACTACACAGAATAAAGAAGCATTTTCTTGATAAAAGTGCTTGGCGATGAGCAAAGGGTATAAATAATCAACTTGCTTAAAGGCTGACTTAGAACCTGCTTTTTTGATGGTACTGCCGAGTGTGCAAAAAACATGATCTATTTTAGGTAAATAATCTTCGTTTAAATCTAACTTTTCCTGACCATTATTCGGCTTAGTCAGTTGCGTTAAATTATGTGCTAAATTATTAAAATCTACTTGTTTTTGTATCAATTTATTATGATTAACATCAAGCGGTTTTCGTACTAAGGCAATGACTTGGCTATAATTTTTACTTGCTAATAGTTGTGAGAGTAAATGCTGACCAACCAAACCACTAGCACCAACAATTAATGCTACTTTCGGCTGAGCTTTACTTTTTAATGCGTTAGTTACTGACATTTCAGGCTTAATCAATATATTTGTATAAAAACAGGTTAACATGCCATTAAAGCATGTAAATCATTAATGTTTCAGCTGTAAGTCGTTATGATGACATTTACACAGGCTATTGGGTCGAGGCAATTATTCAATTTGCCTTTTTAGAGAGTAATTTTTAAATTGGTTCTTTAGCTACTAACGCTAACAGGGCTATAAAACACATGAATTAATATGCAAAACCCTGTCAGGTATTTTGACAAGAAGGTTATCTTATCTATTTTTGTACATTCTAACGATAAAATGCTTCTACCGTTCCTTTAACAGAAACTAAAAGAGGTTGGCCGCGACGATCGAGTGCTTTAGCCGCTGCAACTTTAATCCAACCTTCGCTGATACAATACTCTTCAACATCGAAACGTTCTTTGCCATTAATTTTAATGCCAATTTCATGTTCGAATACAGCAGCCACATAATGTGGGCTACGAGGATTAATAGAAAGACGATCAGGTAAAGCCGGTTGTGAGTTTGTATCGGTCATTTTATGTGTGCTGTTAATAAATAAAAAGTGCGCTATTGTAGGCAATATAAGTATATCGCTCAAGTACTGTTAGTTGATTTATATCGTATTTATGCACACAACTTTTAAGTGATTAAAGTTGTGTGCAAAGGTGATAAGTATTTTCTAATGTTCCAGAATAATAAAGTAACTAAAAAAGTGTAACTTACGCTTTCTATTCATCAACGCATAAGGCAACGTGCTTTTAGGCAGACTATGTAAATTTAATTGAAAAATTTAGCGTTAAACTGATGACGCTAACATTGTTGTTTATAATACAAAATTAAATAAATATTAAGAGAAATTTGGTTTTATCATGTAAACTCATACAGGATTTCTTAAT